>DATJGT010000001.1:0-4953 GCA_035494695.1 Rhizomicrobium sp.
CACAACCTGCGCCGCGAACTTGCGCAGCGAGATCTCGTTCATGGCGACCAGCACGTCGGGGCGCGACAGCAGCGGCGATCCGATGCGGTCTTTCGACAGGCAGATGTGGCAATGAGCGCTGCCCGAGCGCATCTCCGGACCGTAGGATGGCAGCCAGCTCACTTCCAGCCCTTCGCGCATCCCCATCTCCGCGAGAAGCTGGCCCAGCAGCAGAACGCCTTGTCCACCGAACCCGGCGATCTTGATGCCCAGATGGCGGAAGTGGTGACGCCTTCCAGGGACAACGCCCTCGGCCCCGGCCTTGCGCTCGCCTTCCACTAGCTCCTGTACGGTTTTGTGCGGCGGGATGTTGCTATTTGGAATCTCGACTTTGCGGTCGCGAAAGACGTTGAGCGGGAAGTTGGGAATCATATTGTCCGCAACCCACTTGCGCGCCTCGATCGGATCTTTGCCCCAGATCGTAGGGCACGGAGAAAGAATTTCGACGAACGTAAAGCCGGCGCCATCACGCTGCAACTCGAGCGCCTTGCGCACGGCGCGGCGCGCTTTCATCACGTTCTTGTTGTCCGACAGGGCGACGCGCTCGATGTAGACAGGCGCTTCGAGCGAAGACAACATCTCGCACATGTGCAGCGGGAAGCCCTCGTTGACCGGGCGGCGTCCCCAAGGAGACGTAGTGCTGCGCTGGCCGACCAGCGTGGTGGGCGCCATCTGGCCGCCGGTCATGCCGTAGATTGCATTGTTCACAAAGAAGACGCTGATCTTTTCGCCGCGGTTGGCAGCGTGCACGATTTCGGCAGTACCGATCGCGGCTAAGTCACCGTCGCCCTGATAGGCGATCACCATCTTGTCAGGACACGCGCGCTTCAGGCCTGTGGCCGCGGCGGGGGCGCGTCCGTGCGCAACCTGCACATTGCCCACATCGAAGTAGTAATACGCAAACACCGAGCAACCGACGGGACTGACCAGGATTGTTTGATTCTGCAGGCCGAGGTCTTCGAGCGCCTCGGCGATGAGTTTGTGGGCGACGCCATGGCCGCACCCGGGACAGTAGTGCGTCTGGTGTTTGAGGTCGCCCTTGCGTTCGTACTGCGCATAGAACAGCTCCGACTTGGAGTGCACGACCTCGTAGGGGTCCGCGGTTTTTGGTTCTTCCACAACGATGTTGTTTTCGGCCATGTTCAGATCCTTGCTCTTAGAAGCGCCTTCCGGCTTTCGGCGATTCGGCTTTTCCGGGAACCGGAAGCCGAGAGCCGGAAGCCATTTACACTGCCGCCGGCACCTGCTCTTCAATCTTTGCCAACAATTCTTCCACCGACGGCACATTGCCGCCGACGCGGCCGTAGAACTCCACCGGACGCTGGCCATTGAGCGCGAGCCGAACGTCTTCTACCATCTGGCCATTGCTGAGTTCGACGACCAGTACCTTGTCGGCAATCTGCGCAGCTGCTGCCAGGGCCGCGGACGGGAACGGCCAGAGCGTAACCGGCCGGAACAATCCCACTTTGATTCCCTGCCTGCGTGCCTCATCCACCGCCGAGCGCAGCACGCGCGAAACGATTCCGTAGCCGGCCACGATTAGATCCGCGTCGTCGGTGAGGTACTCTTCCCAATGCACTTCCAACTGCTGCGCGCGAATGTATTTCGCTTCCATGCGCCGCTGGTGCGCTTCCAGATCGTCGGGCTCGAGAAAGATCGAACTGATCATGTTGGGGCGAGTCTCGGCGGTGCCTTTCACCGCCCAGGGCTTTTCGGGAGCGACGATCTCGCGGTATTCGAGATCGAGCGGCTCCATCATTTGACCGATGAATCCGTCGGCCAGCACGATCGCGGGATTGCGGTACTTGTCAGCCAGATCGAAGGCGAGGATGGTCAGGTCGGCCATCTCCTGCACCGATGCGGGCGCAACCACCAGGTTGCGATAGTTGCCGTGGCCTCCGCCTTTCACCATCGCGAAGTAGTCGCTCTGCTCGGGAGCGATGTTGCCCAACCCCGGTCCGCCGCGCATTACGTCGACAATCACGCAAGGCAACTCGGCCCCGGCGAGATAGGAAATGCCTTCCTGCATCAGGCTGAGTCCCGGGCCGGAAGAGCCAGTCATCACCCGCACGCCCGCCGATGCGGCTCCATAGACCATGTTGATCGAGGCCGTTTCGCTCTCGGCTTGCACGAAGGTCCCGCCGACTTCGGGAAAATAGAGCGCCGCCGCTTCGGCGACTTCGCTGGCGGGTGTGATGGGGTATCCGTAGTAGGCGCGGCATCCCGCAAGCACTGCGCCCTTGATGACGGCAACGTTGCCTTTACAGAGCTGGCGCATGTTCGCCTCCTCGCTGAGCCACGGCAGCCTTGGCCGGCGGGATCAGGCGGTACACCGTAATCGCCCCGGGCTCAGGACAGCAGTAGAAGCAGATGCCGCATCCTGTGCAGTCGTGGCCGGTATAGCGGGCGGGATGCACTCCGTAATGGCTCAACTGCGGGGCTAGCTCCAGGCACTTGGGCGGGCAGGACTCGACGCACAACCCGCATCCTTTGCACTCCTCGACATCGATCGTAATGTTGCCGCGTGCTGGCATGTTGTCTCTCACCTCGCCGCAGTCTGCACCGCATGGTTCGGCTGCAGCCACTTGGTCTTCTCGCAATACGTGTAGAGCTCTTCGCGGAACTGGGGATGCGCAATCTCAATCAGCGCCTTGGCGCGCTCCCGAATGGATTTGCCGTGCAGATAAGCGACTCCGTATTCAGTCACGACATAGCGGACGAGTCCGCGAGAAGTGACCACTCCCGCGCCGGGATCGAGCGTGGGCACGATCCGCGAAATCGTTCCTTGCTTCGCGGTGGAAGAGATCGCAATGATGGCTTTGCCGCGTTTCGCCCGCGACGCGCCGCGCAGGAAATCCACCTGCCCGCCGATGCCGCTATAGAACCGGTTGCCGATCGAGTCGGAGCAGATCTGCCCGGTCAAATCGATCTGCAATGCCGAATTGATCGCGACCATGTTGTCGTTGCGCGCG
This sequence comes from Rhizomicrobium sp., assembly GCA_035494695.1. Classification (GTDB taxonomy): domain Bacteria; phylum Pseudomonadota; class Alphaproteobacteria; order Micropepsales; family Micropepsaceae; genus Rhizomicrobium. Next base: position 3,012 of record DATJGT010000001.1, read on the forward strand.
ATCAACGCCGGATCGTTGGTGTACGCCGTGGGATGAAATTCGAAGATAGGATTGTTATCCACGAATTCAAAGAGGCGCTTGGTGCCCAGCGCGAATCCCAGGATGATCTTGCGCGGCTTGAAATTTTTGCGCGCGCCCGTCAGCACGCCGGCCTCGATCAATGGAATCACGCCATCGGAGACCAGTTCGCTGTGCACACCCAGGTCCTTGCGGTCCATCAGCAGCGGCAGAACCGCATCGGGAATTCCGCCGATGCCGGTCTGCAGCACCGCGCCATCGTCAATCAGTCCCGCAACGTTGCGGGCAATGGCGACCTGCAGATCAGTGACAACTTCCTTCTTCAGCGCGCACAGGGGTCTTGACGACTCGACAAAGGCGCTGATGTCGTTGACGTGAATGAAACTGTCCCCGTAAGTGCGCGGCATGTTGTCGTTGATTTGAGCCACCACATGCTTGGCGACCTTGGCCGCGGTCAGAGTGGTATCGACGCCGACGCCAAAGCTGCAGAAGCCGTGCGAGTCGGGCGGCGAGACCTCGATGAGCGCGACATCAATCGGCATTTCCCCGCTCTCGAACAGGCCTTCGATTTCGCTCAGATAGATAGGCGTGTAGTCGGCGCGGCCGTCGTTAATGGCCTCGCGGACGTTGGCGCCGATGAACATAGCATTGTGCCGGAAGTGCCCCGCCATTTCGGGAGACACGTAGGGCGCACAGCCCATGGTCATCATGTGAACGATTTCTACGTCGTAGAGTTCTGGCCCGCGCCGCATGAGCGCTTCCACCAGAGTTTCAGGCTCGGCACAGCCTGGCTGAATGTAGACCCGCATCCCGGACTTGACGCACTGGAGCGCCTCGTCCGCAGTCTTCAGCCGCTTCTTGTATTCCATCTCCCATGACATCGACATCCAATCTGCTCCCCTAGCTCGCTCTCAGCGCATCTCCGTGCGCCCCGCGAGCAACTGCTTCTTCGTACCCCACAGAGGCATAGTAAATGGCCCGGTCGAAAAACATTTCGAGCATCTGCAATAACTCCAACTCTCCCATGATCTCGACCGCCCGGTCCATGACCGCTTCACTCTTGAGAAAGTCCCAAAGATTCTCTTTGGTCAAAACGATGGCCTGGATCAGCTCGCTAAGCGGCACGCCCTGCTGGGCGCGGCGCATCCCGATCTCGAGATAGCGATGCTCGATGTCCAGTTCGTTCTTGCCGAGCAGCCATTCGCCCAAGTGACGGTAAATTTCGTAGACCCGCTCCCGCAGTTCGTGGGCAGGAATCTCGCGAAAATGGCTGACTTGGGAATTGGTCTGCACGCGCTCTTCCAGGCCAGCGGCGAGCGCGTCGGCATGCGACTCGATCAAACGTACTAATCTGTAGGAAAACATCATACGCCCCCCTCGTTCATGAACGAGCCCGGTTTCGTCTTACGTCTTACACTCCGAGTTTCAGCACCGCGTCGTCGTTGCTCCAGCCTTCGACTGGAACCTTCACCGTTTCCACCGCCGGTTCCATCGTCTGCGGTACCGTGATGGCGCGTGAAATCATGCAGACTGCCTTGGTCCGGCGCAGAAGTGTGAGTCCGGTCTCGCGCTCCTCTTCGGAATGCACGGTCAATCTGGGACGAATCAGGATCTCGTTGAAATTGCATCCCGCGGTGCGGCTGCGGCGGACGCTGCCTTCGATCTCTACTTCCAGATCGGTGTATTCAAACTTCGCCGCGCGCGCCACATCGTGGAAAGTAGTGGTAAAGCATCCGGCCAGAGCGCAGAGCAGCAACTGCTCGGGCGTCCAGCGGCCCTGCAGGCCACCCAACTCCGCGGCCTCGGAAAAATGGATCGTGTTTGGGGAGGACTCGCACTTGGCCAGTCCAGTGCGGCCTGAAGTCCACCAGGCCGAAACGCGATAGGTATATTCAGCAGCCATTGTTCAGACTCCTGGCGCTCC
>DATJGT010000002.1:0-4723 GCA_035494695.1 Rhizomicrobium sp.
GGCCTGGGTCGCAAATCGACGGTGCCCACATTTCTTAATCCAGTCGAAGCGGAGGGGGCCGAAGTGGCGCACTAATGAAAGGACTCGCCCCTCTTTTTCTCGGAATCTTCGGGACATTTGCGTTCTCCTGGGTGGGATTGACTGTGATCCCGAATTGGCAAATCGGACACCTCAATCCTCAATCTGACGAGGAAGGCACGGACGTCTATCCGATGCCGCAATCAGGAATGGTCCAGCAGGGCGCGCGCGTTTACGCTGCCAATGGCTGCATTTATTGTCACAGTGAGCAGGTCCGCGCCGATTATGCGGGCGCCGATATCGAGCGGAAATGGGGTGACCGCCGCAGCGCGCCACGCGATTACATTTTCGAACGACCTGTTTTTCTAGGGAAGATGCGCATCGGCCAGGACCTTGCCAACATCGGCGCACGCGCACCCGCCGAACAAGAGAGCCCCGCGCCCGCTGGAGGCGCGAGTCCTGCAGCCGCCCCTGCCAAGCCACAAGGAGCGGCGGTCTCCAGTCCGCCGCCATCGCAAGCAAGTTCGCCCTCGCCAGCGAGTTCTCCCGCGGGAAAATCACCTGCGCCATCGCCGGCCTCGCCTGCTCCAAAGGCGGCCGCGAGCCCTGCTCCTGCAGCTCCCGTCGCATCGCCAGCAGCCGCTGCGGCTGCAAGTCCAGCCGCTTCACCAAGTCCCTCGGCTCCGTGGCCCGAGCAGACGGCGGGCTTGCCAGCAATGTATTCTGCCGCGTGGCATCATGTGCATCTGTATTCGCCGCGCAGTATCAACTTCGATTCGAACATGCCGTCCTATCGTTTTCTTTACCAAGCTCGCCGTATCAGTGACGCGCGTTCGTCAGATGCGTTGCAGCTTACCGGTTCCGATGCCCCGCCTGAGGGATGGGAGATCATTCCAACTTACGATGCGAAATGTCTTGTGGCGTACATGATGGCGCTCAATCAATCGCATCCATTGAAAGATGTTAGATCGGCCGGTGCGCCAGCCGTGGCGTCACCAGCGGCTTCACCTTCACCTGCGCCTGGAGGACAACCAGCAAAATGAACGAGAACACTCCACCACCGGAGCCGCCTTCCGGCCAGGGTATGGATTATAGTGAAATCGCTGATGTGCACGAAGTCCATGCCGCGGTGCAGCGCGAGAAACGCGAGCCGCGTGTGGGTCGCGAACCGCTTTCCATTTGGTTGATCGCAGTGTACGGACTGGCAGTATTTTTTGGTGGCGCCTATCTCGGCCGCTTCTCGGGAAATTTTAGCGGTGAGGCGCTTGACCCATACGGCGGTGAAATGCCCACGATGAAAAAAGTTACCGGACCGCAGGGCGCACAACAGGCGGCGGAACTTTCGCCGCGTGATCGCGGAAAGAAGGTTTTTGCGGCCAATTGCCAGACATGTCATCAAGCGAATGGTCTCGGAGTGGCAGGGCAGTATCCGCCGTTGGCCGGTTCAGAGTTTACAACGGGCGGCTCACGTCGACCGGCGATGATTGTTCTCAAAGGTTTGACAGGTCCAGTCACCGTAAAGGGCCAGAAATTCGGTGCCGCAGTGATGCAACCCTGGGACAAGACGTTGACCGACCAAAAGATTGCCGACGTTCTTACATACGAGCGAAGCGAGTGGGGGAATAATGCCAGCCCAGTGACAGCCGAACAAATTGCTGCGCTGCGCAAAGAGCTGGCCAATCATCCAAATTCGTTCACTGAACCGGACATACTGGCCGTGCCCGCCGAGGAAGATCTTCCCGGCGGAGCTCCGGCGGGCGCCGCACCCCCTAAACCGGGCGAAGCTGCAAAGCCTGGCGAACCACCGAAGCCGCAGGGGTAAGACCGCCTGCCCGCGGGTGTGCGGGCATCCCGCGTGCTTGATTTCGTCGGCGCGTTCGGAAAGCGCCTAACCTTCTCGATTTGGAGTGCCGAGGATGTGAGTTTTCGGCGGCATCATTACGTTATCGAAGTTTTGGGTGAACATCGCAGCCGCGAAGAACGCGACGGCGCGCAATGTTTCCTTGCCGACATTAACGAGGTCGTGTTTTACCGGCGTTGGAATCGCAAAAACACTGCCAGGACCGACTCGGTGGGTGCTCCCATCTTCCATCTGCAATTCCCGATACCAGCGATGATGTACTGGGTCTCTTCGGTAGCGTCAGTGTGCCAGCCAAGACGATGCCCGGGCTCAATTTCATACACAATCGTCGAAGATGCGGTCGTGCCGTGGCCGCCAAAGACGGCAAAAGCGCCAGCCCAATGAACTGACTTATCATCCTCGGCCCAAACCTCAGTGCGTTTAAGTTTATCGGATGCAACGACTGGATTCATGGAGCCGAGGCTAGGGTGCGGCCGGACATAGTCAATAACGGAAACGCCTCTGGCAGATTTGCATCCGGCGCGCTGCCGCTACGGGAGGGCTTCGGCGAGCAGTTCCGCCATGTGCTTCGGACGGATATTCGTAAGATCACTAATTTGATGCCGGCAACTTGTCCCTGAGGCGATGAGCTCTGTCTCGCGCCCTTGATTCTCGAGCTTGTCGATCAAATCCTGGGCGACTTGGACGGAGAGATCGTACTTCTCGGCGAGCGCGCCGAATGCGCCCGCCATTCCGCAGCAGGCTGTATCGAGTAAAGTTGCATGATGACCCGGCAACCGTTCTACCAATCGCTTCATGAATGCCGGATCCAAGATCGATTTCGCATGGCAATGGGGGTGAATCGCAACGTTGACGCGTCGATCTTCCTGTTTGCCGCGCTCCGCTGAGACTTGACGGCTTAAAACCGTCAAGTCTCGAAAACGTAGCATCTGCGGGGCGCTCGTGAGCAGGTCGTCCACGAATTTCTCAAATAGAAAACAACGCGCCGAGACCTTCTCCGCGTTCTCGATCTTTAGCTCGCGGTAATCTTCCACGAACATCGACCAGCATGACGGCTCCAGGAACAGGATTGGACTGCTGCAGTCGAGGAGTGATGAAAGAAGACCAACATTGTGTTTCCCGAGCTTTGCAGCGGCATCGAGATTTCCCTGGCTAAATGCGGGTCGTCCACAGCAGCGCCGGTTGTTTGCGAGCGAAACCTCGAACCCGAGCGCTTCCAGCACTTTGACCGCAGCAATTCCGATGTGTGGTTCGTGGTAGCGCACGAAAGTGTCATCCCAAAGAATGATGGGACCGCGCTTTTGTAGGGCGTTTGACTCGTTCGCTCCCGCTCTCTCGCCTTGATGGGCTGCCCGTCCATGTCGCTCGCCTCCCGACGGCTCCATTCTGTGAATCCCGAATGCTTTCGGGACTGACACAGACGCCCTACAGTGCCTCAGAAACCATTTATCGAATCGTTTGCTTGTGTAATGTGGCAGAGAACGTCTTGCGGAAAGTCCAATCGTTTTCTCCATCGCGAGACGAATGGGCCGGTAATTGAGAATGCGGTTTGCGAGCGGCGCTATCGCGCAGCCTATTTTGCCTAACAAGTCGACATTGCTGAAAATCCGCTCGCGTATCGGCAGGCCATCGCGGCGCCATCGCGCGTAAAGCATATCGGCCTTGAGCAGCGCGAGATTCACGTTCGACGGGCACTCGGGTGTGCACCCTTTGCAAGAGAGACAATTGCTCAGTGCCGCATCCAATTCCGCCGATTTTAGCGGATCGTTCCCGTTGACGCGCAGTTCTAGCGCCGCGCGGATTATGTTGGCGCGGCCTCGCGTAGACATGACTTCTTCATGGGTGGCCATAAACGTTGGGCACATGACGCCTGTTTGTTTAAGACAGCCGCCGCAGCCGTTGCATTGTTCGAGGTTGCCGCTGAACGACCGATCTTTGAATGCGAAGGCGAGCACGGGCTCGAATGGGAGCTCCAGCGGTCGTGTGAAATTTTCGCGCAGATGATTGTCGATTCTGCTAGGGACGCCGCTCTGCGGGGTCCGGTCGGCGCGGAGTGCCGACCCTACCTTGAAAATTTTTCCCGGATTGAAAATGTTCTTTGGATCGAACATTCGCTTGATCTCGCGCATTACTCCGAGCAGCTCATCTCCGAGTTGGTCGCGCATGTATTCGGTCCGCGCGATGCCGACACCGTGCTCGGCGGAAAGCGAGCCTTTGAATTGGCGCACCAGTGCGGAGGTTTGATCAGCAACTTGCCGAAACTTTCTTAGATCGGTTGCACTGTGCAGATCGAGCACGGGCCGGACATGCAAAAGTCCGCTAGCGGCATGACCATAATAACTCGCCTCTAGCCCAAGAGGTTTCATGATCGATCGTAATCCGCGCACGTATTCCGGCAGCTGCGCGGGACGAACAGCAGCATCTTCGATAAACGCGACCGGCTTTCCTGGCCCGATGCAGCCGGTCAGCAGTGAGAGGCCGGATTTGCGTACCGACCAGACGAGATTCATTTGCGCTGGCTCGGTGAGGATTTTGGTGCGCAGCCCGACCTTTCTCGATTGTAAAATCGACAATCGTTCGGCGACGTCATGGTAGAACTCGACAATCAGAATCGATTCGCAAGGCTGCGTGTCGAGTTCGAGTAGATCGCGCGCCGCCTGAAAATGGAGCTGACCTTTGGTTTGATCGAGCAAGGGACGATCGATGTGCTCAATGGCGGCGGGTTTAAGATCGAGAAGCTCAACCGTGGCCTGCATCGCTTCGTCTACTGAGGAGAAAAAGATCAGGCCCAGGCCTTTCTTGCTCGGCAGTGGCGAAATTTTGAGCTCGGCGGAGAAAATCGCG
>DATJGT010000003.1:0-53787 GCA_035494695.1 Rhizomicrobium sp.
CGATGGACGACGTTGAGAAGCGGATGGGCCTGATCAAAGGCTCACTCAATCTTGAAGATCTCGCCAGCAGCGATCTCGTCATCGAAGCCGTGTTCGAGAACATGGATGTGAAGAAGGATGTATTTCGCAAGCTCGACAGCATCGTCAAGCAAGGCGCCATTCTCGCCACCAACACGTCCTATCTGAACACCGACGAGATTGCGAGCGTGACGAAACGGCCGGAATCCGTCATCGGCCTGCACTTCTTCTCGCCCGCCAACGTGATGCGGCTCCTGGAGGTTGTGCGCGCGGACAAGACGTCGAAGCCGGTCATCGCCACGTCGATGCAGACGGCAAAGAAGATCGGAAAGATCGCCGCGCTCGTGGGCGTCTGCCCGGGCTTTGTCGGCAACCGCATGCTGGCGCAGCGCCAGCGCGAAGCCAACAAGCTCGTCATGGAAGGCGCCATGCCGTGGGATGTCGATCGCGCGCTTTACAATTTCGGTTTCCCGATGGGGCCGTTCCAGATGAGCGATCTGGCGGGGCTCGATATCGGCTGGTCGAAGGAGAAATCCAAAGGCGAAACCATCCGCGACGTGCTGTGCGAGATGGACCGCCGGGGGCAGAAAACCGGAGCGGGATTCTACGACTACGACGAGAACCGTGTCGGGAAACCTTCCCCGGTCGTTGCCGATATCATCGAGAAGTTTCGCGCGAAGAGCGGCACGAATGTGCGCAAGATTTCCGATGACGAAATCGTCGAGCGCTGCATCTATCCGATGATCAACGAAGGCGCGAAGATTCTGGAGGAAGGCAAGGCGATCCGCGCCTCCGATATCGATATCGTGTGGATCAACGGCTATGGCTGGCCGGTCTATCGCGGCGGTCCGATGTGGTACGGCGATTTGATCGGATTGGACAAGGTGCTCGGCAAGATGCGCGAGTGGCATGCACAGATGGGGGACGTCTTCAGGCCAGCAGCGTTGCTGGAGAAGCTCGTTTCGGAGGGCAAGAAGTTCCAGTCGATGCGTTAACGGACTGGCCTTCTCAGCTGCGACGAGACTTTTGGCCAACGATGGGAATATGGTCGCGCTTTAATGTATGCAAGCACGTGATTTCCGCGGGGGCCGATGCTTCATACCTTCCTTTCCGCCTTTGCGACCTTGTTCGTGGCAATCGGGCCGGTGGAGGTGGCGGCGATGTTCCTCGCGCTCACTCCCGGAATGGATGCCAAATACAAGCGCCGTCTGGCCATTATCGCGGCAGGTGTCGCAGCCGCGGTGCTGCTCGCGTTTGCGCTCGGCGGCATTCAGCTGTTGTCGCTGATTGGGGTCGGACTTCCCGCCTTCCGCACGGCCGGCGGCGTTCTTCTCCTCATGACCTCGGCCGAGATGCTGCTGCGGCGGCACTCAGGCCTGACCTCGATCACCGCGCCCGAAGAAATGGAGGCCAAGCAGCAGCCCGACATCGCCATTTTCCCGCTCGCGATTCCCCTCACCGCGGGGCCAGGCAGCATGACGGCCATCGTTCTGCTGATGGGACGCGCGCACACACATCTGGCGCAAGGGCTGGTGCTGGTCGCCCTTCTGGTGGTGATCGCGATGACGTTCGTCTCGATGCTTCTGTCTCAGGCTTTGATGCGAGTGCTGGGATTGACAGGCGCCAATGTCGTTGCGCGCGTCTCCGGTATTCTTCTTGCCGCGCTGGCCATGCAATTCATCTTCGATGGCCTGACCGCCAGCCGCGTCTTCAGCTGACGGCAAACTCGACGGTCCTCATTTCTCCAGTGCGGAAAGTGCCGTGCGCGGCTCGCCCGAGCATGACGAGAAATGTGCCGGAAAACGCGAAAAATGTAACACTGAAAATTTCCGAAAATTTCCGGTTTCATCCGGTTTTTCCGAATTTCTTCCGACTCTTGTGGAGGTACATCGCGGCGATGCCCAGTCACTCGACAGAAGAATTGGAAAACTGTCTCTATTCTCTGAATTGCGGCACGTCGGCATTCGTCTTGGTTGCTCGACAATCGCAAACCCGTGCAAAACAGCGCACAATCGGGCCAAGTACCACTGATTCCGCAATCAATCCACCACCGACGCGTACACTAGCGTCCGCAGGTCGCGGCGGAGGGAGAGGCGGGCTTCAGTGCCCATCACCTGCGTCATGAAGACGACCGTCAGGTCCTCCTTCGGATCGATCCAGAACGCCGTGGCGGCCGCCCCGCCCCAGAAGTATTCGCCGACGCTGCCGGGCACGCGCGCTTTCGCCAAGTCCATCGTCACGCCGCAGCCGATGGAGAAGCCCACGCCCGCATAGCCCGCTTCGCTGAACATGTTTTCCGCCGGCTGCATGTCCGACATCAGCTTGCCACCCGGAAGCAGATTCAGACTGAACAGCTCGACCGTTTTCGGCGAGAGGATGCGCACGCCGTCGAGTTCACCGCCATTCAGCATCATGCGGCAGAAGCGCAGATAATCGTGTGCCGTCGAAACGAGTCCGCCGCCGCCGGATTCGAGCTTCGGCGGCTCGAGATAAGTGGATTTCTGTGCGTCGTCCTGCACCTCGAGCCCGCCACCCTTCTTCGGCATGTAGCAGGAGCAGAAGCGGTCGAGCTTGTTTGCCGGCACGGAGAACGCCGTGTCGCGCATGCCGAGCGGCTTGAAAATCCGCGACCGGAGGAATTCGCCGAACGTCTGGCCGGACAGCTTCTGGACCAGATAGCCCATCACGTCGATAGAAACCGAATAGGTCCAGTAATCGCCGGGCGAGAAGTCGAGCGGCACATTCGCGAGCTGCTCGATAAAGGCATCGAGCCCACCCGGCGTCTGGAAATCGCCGATCTTCTGCCGGCGATATTCGGCATCGACGGCCGTGCGCGTCATGAACCCGTATGTCAGGCCCGAGGTATGGGTGACGAGATCGATCACCTTCATGCGCCGCTTCGGCGGCACGGTGACGTATTGTCCCGCGGTGTTGGTGGTGAGGCTGGGAACGCCGCTGACGTAGACGCGGAGATTCTTCCAGGACGGAATATAGGCGTGCACGTCATCGTCGAGCGCGATCTTGCCCTCCTCAACCAGCATCATCAGTGCCACTGCCGTGATCGGCTTGGTCATGGAGTAGATGCGGAAGATCGTGTCTTCCTGCATCTTTTTTCCGCGTTCGATGTCTATGAAGCCGGACATGCCGGTGTGGGCGAGCTCGCCGCGGCGGAACACCTGCACCAGGAATCCGGGCAGCAGCTGCGTATCGACATATTTCTCGGTCATCGCGCGATCGAGGCGCGCCAGCCGCTCGCTCGACAGGCCGACAGATTCCGGTTTGGTCATGAGGTGCTCCTCAGTTTCGCTGCCGCCAGACTACCGCATACCGGAATTTAGAAAAGCCGTTGCCGCACCCGATCAACGGCGGCTAACGTGGGTGCAACAGGAATAAGAGGAGTTGGGGAGATGGCCTGGGATTTTGAGACCGAGCCGGAATTCCAGCGGAAGCTCGACTGGATCGACCAGTTTCTCGAGAACGAGGTCGAGCCGCTCTCGCATCTGGGCCTCGGCTACGCCGGCGTGAAATCCAAGGCGTACCAAAAGGCCATTCGCCCGCTGCAGAAACAGGTGCGCGAGCAGGGCCTGTGGGCCTGCCATCTCACGCCGGAATTGGGCGGGCAAGGCTATGGCCAGGTGAAACTTGCGCTGATGAACGAGCGGCTGGGCCGCGTGCCGCTCGCGCCAGTCGTGTTCGGCTGCCAGGCGCCGGATACCGGCAATGCGGAAATCATCGCCCATTTCGGCACCGAGGAGCAGAAGAAGAAGTATCTCTGGCCGCTGCTGAACAACGAGATCACCAGCGGCTATTCGATGACGGAGCCGCAAGGCGGGAGCGATCCCCTCGCCTTCACCACGCGTGCCGAACTCGACGGCAACGAGTGGGTGATCAATGGCGAGAAATGGTTCACCTCCGGGGCGCGCAATGCCGAAGTGCTCGTCGTCTATGCGGTGACCGATCCCGATCACAAGGATCCCTACCGACGCATGAGCATGTTTCTCGTGCCGCGCGAGACGAAAGGCGTGGAAGTGGTCCGCTATGTCGGCGTGGGTTACGAGCGCGAGGGCAGCGAAGGCTACATCCGTTACAACAATGTGCGCGTGCCCTACGATGCACTGCTGGGCCCGCGCGGCGAAGCGTTCGTCATTGGGCAGACACGGCTTGGTGGCGGGCGCGTGCATCACGCCATGCGCACGGTCGGGCAATGCAAGAAGGCACTCGACCTGATGTGCAAGCGCGCGGTGTCGCGCACCACGCGCGGCGGCGGCACGATCGCCGATTACCAAATGGTGCAGGAGCAGATTGCGGATTCGTGGATCGAGCTCGAACAGTTCCGGCTGCTCGTGCTGCAGACCGCATGGAAAATCGACAAGTACAAGGATTATCGCAAAGTCCGGAAGGATATCGCCGCAGTGAAAGTGGCGATGCCGAAGGTGTATCACAGCATTGCGTCACGCGCGATGCACATTCACGGCGCCCTCGGCGTGTCGAACGAGATGCCGTTCACCGGCATGCTGATCGGCTCGATGGTGATGGGCATCGCCGATGGGCCGACGGAAGTGCACAAGATCACGGTGGCGAAACAGGTGCTGCGCGACTTTCGTCCCGACAACGACCTGTTTCCGTCCTATCACCTGCCGAAGCTGAAGGAGGCGGCGCAGGACCGCTATCCCGATCTCGTCGCCGAACTCCGCGCCGAATGGGAAGCGCGAGCGGAGAGCATCGATGCACTGTAATTGTTTCACAGAGGCATGGAGCGAATCGCGTTCTCTGTGCCTCCGTGTCTCTGTGTGAAAAGTTTTGACTGAGATGATCGATGTCTGAAGCAGCAGTTCAATCGAAGCCAGAATGGCCCGCGATGTCGCTGAAGGAGGCGCATGCGCGGCTGACCGCGCCCAGTTCGCCGTTCGAGATGGAAGAGACGATCATCCGCGGAATCAGAACCCGCGTGTGGAAGAACCAACCGCCCACGTTGCGCGAACTCCTGATGCTCGCGCGCGCGGCGTACGCAACTCGCGAATTCCTCGTCTATGAAAACGACCGCATGTCGTATGACAGCTTCACCCGCGCAGCGGTGGCGATTGCCTACGAATTGCAAAAGCAGGGCGTGGAGAAAGGCGATCGCGTTGCGCTCATCATGCGCAACCTGCCGGAATGGCCGGCGATCTTCTACGGCGCAGGCATCATCGGCGCGATCGTCACGCCGCTGAACGCCTGGTGGACCGGGCCGGAGCTGGAATACGGGCTCGTGGATTCCGGCGCCAAGGTCGCGTTCGCTGATTCCGAGCGGCTGGAGCGCATCGCCGAGCATCTGGTGAATTGCCCCGATCTCAGGCGCGTCTATGTGAGCCGCTATTCGGACGAATTGCAGAACCCGATTGTCACGCGTGTGGAAGATTTTCTCGGCAACGTGAACGACTGGAGCAAGCTGCCGGAACTGCCGCTGCCCGATGTCCAACTCGAGCCGGATGACGACGCGACGATTCTCTACACCTCCGGCACGACGGGAAAGCCGAAAGGCGCGCTCGGCACGCATCGCAACATGCTGTCGAACATCATGGCCTCGGGTTGCGCGGCCGCGCGGAATTTCCTCCGCCGCGGCGAAGCGCCCCCCACGCCAAGTCCGAACGATCCGCAGCGCTGCACGCTGCTGTCCGTCCCGTTCTTCCACGCGACCGGATGCTTCGCGGTCCTGAATCCAACTATCGCGGCCGGCGCCAAGATCGTGCTCATGCGCAAGTGGGAGCCGGAACTCGCCATGCAGCTGATCGAGCGCGAGAAGATCAACAGCGCGGGCGGCGTGCCAACTATTGCCTGGCAACTGATCGAGCATCCCAACCGCTCCAAATACGATCTTTCGTCGCTCGAGAGCGTGGCCTATGGCGGCGCGCCGAGCGCGCCGGAGCTCGTGCGCAAAATCAAGGAGACGTTTCCGAAATCTCTCCCCGGCCAAGGCTGGGGTATGACGGAAACCTCCGCCACCTGCACCACTCATTCCGCCGAGGACTACCAGCGCCGGCCCGATTCCTGCGGCCCGGCCGTTCCGGTTTGCGATCTGAAAATCATGGGCGTGGACGGCGCGCGCGAATTGCCGGTCGGTGAAGTGGGGGAGTTGTGGGCGCGCGGCCCCAATATCGTCAAGGGCTATTGGAACAAGCCGGAAGACACCGGGAAGACGTTCGTGGACGGCTGGGTGAAGACGGGCGATCTCGCGCGGCTCGACGAGGAAGGCTTCTGCTACATCATCGACCGCGCGAAGGACATGCTGATCCGCGGCGGCGAAAACATCTACTGCGTCGAGGTGGAAAACGTCCTGTACGAGCATCCCGCGGTGATGGATGCAGCCCTCGTTCCCATTCCGCACCACACGCTGGGCGAAGAGCCCGGCGCCGTTGTGCACCTGAAGCTTGGTATGCACACGACGGAAGACGATCTACGCAGCTTCGTCGCCGGCAAACTTGCTGCGTTCAAGGTGCCGGTGAAGGTCGTCTTCTGGCCGGAGACGCTCCCCCGCAACGCCAACGGCAAGATCATGAAATCGGAGTTGAAGAAGATCTTCGCTACGGCTGCCTGAGCTCCCGATCGAATTTCAGAACACCCTCGAGATTCATAACCCACGGCAAGGCCGAGCGGCACCAGATTTGCCACTTCGGCTTGCCCAGTTGCGTGCGGTGTTTGATCGTGCCGACACGGAGATTGTACGTGGGCGTGTTCTCGACGGCAGCCGCGTAGATCGGCGTGCCGCACTCCGGACAAAACGCCTGCGCGCGCTTCCTGCCGCTCTCGGCTGTCTTGATGTAGATTTTCGGCTCACCACGCCTGAGCACGAACATTGCGGCGGGAGCGGCAATCGCCAGGCGATACGCGGTGCCGGTGAGCGCCTGGCAATCGGTGCAATGACAAATGCCAACCGCATCCGGATCGATCTCAGCTTCATAGCCAATATTTCCGCAATGGCAGCCACCTTCGATTTTCATTCTACGTCTCCCCATCTCGCGAACAGGCCCATCAACATGGGTTTGGCATACAGCTCGGCGATTTCGCCGGGCTCGGCGCCGCGGACCGCTGTCAACGCGGAGGCCGCGGCATTCAGCGAAGCATTCAACATGTGCGCCGCAATCACCGGATCGACGGCGCGAATAGATCCTTCCGCAATGCCGTCCGATATCATTGCGGCGAACCGATCGGACACGCGATTCCAGCGCGCGAGCATGTCCTGCCCGATCGGTTCCGGCAGCGCGCTGATCGCGGAGGCGCGGAGCAGGGGACCATGTGCGGAAACCTGGAAATCCGTCAAAGCGACCGTTGCGGAAACAAGCTTGTCCCATTGGCTGCCTGCCAGCTTCAGCGCGCATGATTGCCCGCGTTTCATGATATCGAAACTGCGCTCGAAGCAGGCGACGACCAGCTCATCCTTCGCTTCGTTGTGGTGATAGAATGAGCCTTTGGTCACGTTCAGCTGCGCCGCAATCTTCTCGACCGAAGCGCCGCGGTAGCCACGCTGATTGATCAGCCGCGTCGCCGCGAGCAGAAACTCTTCATTGGAGCTTCTCCCGAGCGCTCCGTCGGCGATCGATTCCGGTGACCACGGTGCAGCCCGCATTGAAATGCCATTCGCAAGCACATCGAAGAAGCGCGCCGTCACGCGGGGATAGTCTTCCACGTCGTAACGCGGCAACCACCCCCCCGACCAGAACACCTGCTCCATGAGCATATGCGTGCGGGCCGTCGCAGCCTTGCGGGCGAGCCACTCGTAGCCCGGCGCGGCAAAGATCGAGCGAACTTTACGAAACAGGTCGTTATAGGTCTCGACAACAATTGCGTGATGCGGCTCCTTCAGCGCCCGAACATCGTTGAAGACGGCGAGCGGCGCTTCTTGGCCTGTCCGGATGCTGCGGTTGAGACCGAAATAGCCGGCGACGAACGCATGCAGCCTGTCCTCAGGATCCGGCAGGCGGAGCGCCTCGTTTGCCATTGCATCCAGCCGTTCGATCGCGCGCAGGAAACACGCAACAGCAAGATCCTCTTTCTTCTTGAAGTAATAGGTCACGCTGGTGGTGTTGAGGCCGACGCTCTGCGCGACATCGGCAAGCGTCATTCCCTTCACGCCGCGGCGATTGAGGATGCCCGTCGCCGCGCTGACAATCGAATCCCGCTTCCGGCTGTAGCGTTCTCGGCTCGGGGCTGCGGACTGTTCGCTCATTGCATTCAGGCCGAGGCGATCCCTGAAGCTGGCCGCACCGGCACGTCATCAGGCAGGGCCGTTGCCTCCGCGCCGAGCGGCGCGGAGCCGGCGAGAGCGGTCTCTTCCGCAAGCCGGCGGAGATTCTCGTTATGGGTTTCGCGTGTGATGGGAAACAAACTCACGATGACGAGCGATATCGAATAAAGCGCCACAACCGCCGGTAGATAAATCAGCGCAAAGCGGCGCACGATCTCCGGATCGACGTGGCCGGGAATGGCATTTGACGGAAAATGCGCGAGCCACAGCACGATTCCGGAGGCGAACACGCCAAGCCCCGTCACTGCCTTCTGGATGAGGCTGCTTCCAGCGAAGAACAGGCCCTCCGAACGCCGCCCCGTCTTTAGCTCGCTATCCTCCACAACGTCGGCAATCATGGAGATGACGAGAACCGAGGCGCCAATGGTGAGCGCGCCGGCGACAATCTGGAACGCAAAGAGCAACGGCACAAGAGATCGAGCGCCATTTGCCGGGAACAATCCGATCAGGCGCAGCACGATGGGAATGGCCAGGATTGCGAGACCAATCGAAAAGAACAGGATCGCGCCATTCCTCTTTCCAAACCGGCGCGAAATCGGCAGCGCAATGGCGAAGGCGAACGCAACGGACAGGAACGTCGACAGGGCGAGAATGAAGATCTGGACGTTCGAAAGCTCCCAGAAATACGTTTTCAGATAGATGTCGAGCGCGAACACGAGGCCGGTCGCCAGATTCGAAAAGAACGCTGCGCACATCAAAATCAGGAAGGCGCGGTTGGAAAGCGTCGACACGATTTCCCGGAAATATTGCCCCAACGAAAGGCGCCGCAACGGCGGTTTCCGAAACTGCGGGATGAAACGGTGCGTTCCCATCGCGGAGATGATGATGGCGGCGAAGATCACGATCGCCGCAGTAAATCCATAATGGCTGTAGCCTGTCTCGTTAAGCTGGCCGACCTTGTGGCTTGCGTCCGGCACCAGAAACACGGTGAACGCGAGCGCGAACATCGTCATCCCGCCATACCAGGCGAAGAAAACGCGAAAGCTCATGAAGGACGTCCGTTGGTCGTAGTCCTGGGTGAACTCCGGGACGAGAGCGGAGCTCGGGATCTCGTAAAAGCTGATGAAGGTCCTCACCACAATTGCGACGACAAGGAGATACAGAAAGATCGCTCCTTGCGACCAATGAGGCGGATTCCAGAGAAGCAGATAACTGATCGCGACGGGCAGGGCGGCGGCATACATCAGCGGGTGACGGCGCCCCCATCGCGTGCGCAGATTGTCGGAAAATTGTCCGATAACCGGATCGATCATGGCATCGAACACAAACGCAATGGCAATCGCGAGCCCGACGAGTTGTCCGGGCAGGTGTATTACCTGGTTGTAGAAAAGAAGCAGGATGGTCTGGAAGCCATTGTCCTTGACGCCGAAAGCGATGGAGCCGAGGCCGTAGAAAATCTTCGTTCGGAGGCTGGTAAGCCCGGTTTTTGGCGGCCCACCGGCCATGCATCCCTCCTGTTGGTCCGCCAGCATTACAGGGGACCTGACGATTTCAGAATTTGCGGTATGCTGGTCGAAGTCAACGGACGACGGCGACTTCACACGTACTTGACGGCATGAATTCCGAGGGCTTACGCCGGGGCTCAAGCATTTTCGTCAGGGCTGGATGCTTCCCGACTTAGAAAAAACCAAACTGGTCGCTCTCGCTCTGTTGTTTGCAGCCATCGGACTTGCCGCCGGCTCCGCAACCATTGCCCTCTTAGGGCCAATTGGCGGTTGGGCCGTCGGAGGATTGATCGTCATTTTGATCGGCGCTGCGCTCCTTTTGAGATCGCGAAGCCTGACCGGGCGAAGTATTGCCGAACCCAGCGCGTCGAATTCTCCAAATTTTTTGCCGCTCCTTGCGCGAGAGGTGATGGAATACTTACCCGATCCCGTGATGCTCCTCGACAACAGCGGTCGCGTGGCCTTTGCCAATCGGGCGATGCGCGTGATCGTCGGCGGCGATGCCGAACGAAAGCACATCTCGGCGGTGTTGCGCACGCCGGCCATCCTGCACGCGGTTGAGCAGATTAGGGCAGGCGGCGAGGCCGCGTCCACGGAGTTCGTCGTGCATGTGCCGGTCGAGCGACACTATCGCGCGCACATCGCGCAAACGGAACAGGCGCCGCAATTCATTGCCCTGCTGCTACAGGATCTGACCGCGCTCAAACGCGCCGAACAGTCGCGGGCGGATTTTATCGCCAACGCAAGTCACGAATTGCGAACGCCTTTGGCGGCAGTTTCAGGCTTTATCGACACGCTGCGCGGCCATGCCCGCAACGACGAAGCAGCGCGGGACAAGTTCCTCGGCATCATGAAAGTCGAGACCCAGCGCATGCGGCGCCTCATCGACGATCTGCTCTCGCTGACGCGCATCGAGTTGAACGAGCATGTGCCGCCCTCAGGCGAAGTCGATCTGGACAACGTGGTGCGCGATGCCGCAGCGACTCTCGGTCCGCTCGCTGAGGCGGACGGCATTTTCATCTCGATCGAAGTCCAATCGGGCTTGCCGCATGTGCTCGGCGAGCGCGACGAGTTGATTCAGGTGTTCCAGAATCTGATTCATAACGCGATCAAATATGGGAAGCCTGGCGGGCATGTGCGGATTGCGCTCGGCGTTGCCGATCCCGCGGCCCTATATGGCCGCCGCAGTGGAGGTGCGATTTCCGTGGGGATCCAGGACAATGGAGAAGGCATTCCCCGCGAAGCTATTCCGCGATTGACCGAGCGATTTTATCGCGTTGACGTGAAGCGGAGCCGCGAGCGCGGCGGCACCGGCCTGGGACTTGCCATCGTCAAGCACATCGTAAACCGGCATCAGGGGCGGCTCGCCATCGAAAGCCGGCCAGGCGAAGGCAGCACTTTCACGGTCTTCCTGCCGGCCAAACCTGCCGCCCAGCACCAATCGCCGCCTGCCGTCACAGAATTGATATAAAAGCGTCATAGAGCCGTGGCCGAAGTGCCGTAGTCAGGAATCGGCGCGGTGGGGCAGTGCCGATGGAAACCGGAATGAATGAGCACATCGTGAAGGCCTTCAGCGAGCAGCTGGAAACGCTGCGGAGTTCGATTGCACAGATGGGCGGGCTTGCCGAGGCCCAGCTCGCCGATGCGACCGAGGCCATTGCCCGGCGCGACACCGGGCTCGCCGAAAAGGTCATCGCCGGCGATCCGCACCTGGATGAGTTGCAGCAGAATGTGGAGGCGCAGGCGCTGAAGCTTCTGGCACTGCGCCAGCCCATGGCGGTCGATCTTCGCGATACGCTGGCCGGCATCAAGATCGCGAGCGAGCTCGAGCGCATCGGCGATCTCGCCAAGAACATCGGCAAGCGCGCGCTGGTGCTGAACCGCGAGCCGCCGATAAGGCTCACCCAGAGCCTCGCGCGCATGGGCCGCGCGGCGCTCTCCCAGCTCAAGCTGGTGCTCGATTCCTACTCCGACCGCAACGCCGCCGGGGCCGAAGCGGTGTGGAAAAACGACGGCGAGATCGATGAAATCTACAACAGCCTGTTCCGCGAGCTCCTCAC
This sequence comes from Rhizomicrobium sp., assembly GCA_035494695.1. Taxonomy (GTDB): domain Bacteria; phylum Pseudomonadota; class Alphaproteobacteria; order Micropepsales; family Micropepsaceae; genus Rhizomicrobium. The sequence continues at coordinate 11,805 of DATJGT010000003.1, forward strand.
CTATATGATGGAAGATCCCCGGACCATTGGACTCTGCACGCATCTTCTGTTCGTGGCCAAGAATATCGAGCGCACCGGCGACCACGCGACCAACATCGCGGAGGTCGTGTACCACATGGTGACGGGCGGACATCTCGCCACCGAGCGGCCGAAGGCCGACATCACCAGTTCCACCAGCATTCCATTCGAGCGCAAAGTCTGATGCTGAAGCCGACGGTCCTTGTCGCGGAAGACGAAGGCGCGCTGGTGACGCTGCTCCGCTACAACCTGGAGCGCGAAGGCTATCGCGTGCTCGAAGCAATGGACGGCGAGGAAGCGCTGCTCGTCGCCAGCGAGGAAAAGCCCGACGTGGTGCTGCTGGACTGGATGCTCCCGCAGCTCTCCGGCATCGAGGTGTGCCGGCGTCTGCGGACGCGGCAGGAGACGCGCAACGTCCCCATCATCATGCTGACAGCGCGTGGCGAGGAGAGCGACCGCGTGCGCGGGCTCGACACCGGCGCCGACGACTACATCACCAAGCCGTTCTCAATGACCGAGCTGCTCGCGCGGCTACGCGCGGTGATGCGGCGCATCCGGCCGGGCTTGGCCGAAGACATCGTCCGCGTCGGCGACCTCGAGATGGACCGTGTCGCCCATCGCGTGCGCCGGGCGGGCCGCGATATTCATCTCGGGCCCACCGAGTTCAAACTGCTGGATCACCTCATCCAACATCCCGGCCGCGTGTTCTCCCGCGAGCAGCTGCTCGACGCCGTGTGGGGCTCAGATGTGTACGTCGAGGCGCGCACGGTGGATGTTCATGTCGGTCGCTTGCGCAAGGCGCTCAATATCGAGGGCACCCGGGATCCGATCCGCACCGTCCGCTCCGCGGGCTATTCGCTCGATGACGAATTCGCGGCGGCCGCCGCAGCGATTAGTGAGTAGCGAAGAGCGCGGCTATTCGCCAAACCGTCACGCGCTACTCACTACTCACTCGCTTACGACGCCATGCGGCGCTTGTGGTCCCGCCTGGGCTGCTGCGGCTGATAGGCCTTGCGCGCGTGCGCCTCGCAGTAGGGCGAGCCGGCCTTGGGCTTGCGGCCGCAGAAATGGAATTCGTCCGCGCTGGGGTCGCCGATCGGCCAGCGGCACATCCGGTCGCTGATGGTCATGACGTTGACGAAGCTCCCGTCCTCGAGGGTCACGGGCTCCTCCTCCACCACCGGAAGCTCCGGCAGATGGACCCGCGGCATGCGCGGGGCCGAAGGAAGGCGCGGGCGGTGCTCGGAGCGGCTCACGACGGCGCGGCCGGCAAGTCCGAGACGGTGGACCTTGCCGATGACGGCATTGCGGGTAATTCCCTCGCCCAGCACGCGGGCGATCTGGCTCGCCGAAAGCCCCTCCGTCCAAAGCGACTTCAGCTGGTCCACCCGTTCATCCGTCCACATGGCTTTCCTCCCCGCCTCTGCTGACCCGCCGACCTCATCGGGCCGACCGGAACGCTACATATCGTAGCAGTGGCGGAAACGCGCACAAGACCTAAGGGGTGCCCACCAGTTCTTGTCCACAGAGAAGAATCGCACATTTGAATGACAAAAACGGGGGGGTGGGGTCCCTCCCCTCCGACTGTTCACTCTCGCAGAACGATCCGGAAATTGCGGCGTGGCGTGCCCGATCTACCAAATGGCGGTGCTGTTGTCCGCTACCCAGCCACTCGATGCCGGCGCCATTGCCGCGACGTTCAAACAGGGCCGCAAGGCCACGCTGAAGAAAGTGGAAGCCGTGCTCGCGGCCCTCAACAACACGGGCTTTCTGGACACCCGCGACGGCGGCCGGACCTTCCTCCTCCGCCGCGCGGCGGCCTGGAGCGTGAGCGCTTTCACTCACAGCTATCATGCGCGGGACGCCTCGCAGGGCCCTGCCAGAGCAGGCAATATCTGTAAGTGATTCGGAGCCGCCATGCCGCTGAGCCAGCCTGATCTGTTCCAACCCGATCCTGAGCCGGATTTCCTTGGGAATGCGCCGGCCTCTGGCGACCGGCCCGATCCGCAGAAGATTCGGTTGCAGTCTCGCTGATCGAGACGGCGCGCAACGCGCAGACGATGCCTTGGCCGGAGCGCGAGGCGCGCATGTGGCAGATCGCGTTTCCGCAAATGACGAACTGGCTGCCGCCGGACGAAGGCGACCAGCTCAAGTTCGAGTTCGCGCAGGAAATGCAGCGCCTCGCTCGCGCCGCTTGCTTCAACCGCACTGACCTTGCTCGTAATCCCTGCGATCTATGGCCTCGTAAAGCAGCATCAGGATGGGCTTAGGGCGGCTGGGTAATCTCATCCCCGCCTCAGCATGAAAAGGCTAGCCCCGCCTGCGAGCGCTAAAGGAACGAGCACAAATGCTACCGCGGCAATCCCGTAGGCCTGAAGCGTGGAGAGATCACTGCCGATGGTCTGAAGATAGGACATTTATCGCACTCCTTGGCCAACACAGAGCGGGAGCGCGGATCACCTTCCGGTGCCTGAATATGTCTCTCAATCGCGGATAGTGCTCAAATCCCCTGTCAGCGACGGGGCCGTGTTAGCAGGTGCAGCAATTGTTGACAATCGCTGATCCCGGTGGCTCGAGGCCTCAGCGCTTCAGAAACTACCCAATCATGATGCTATCGCTTCATGCTATCGCTTCGCGTTGCGAAGTGCTAATCTTGTCGGGTCGCCAGCCTCTGCTGGCGCTTGAGAGACATCTGGGGCACCAACAACAGAACGGTGTCCGCGCTCCCGGCTCTAAGTAGCGGAGCGCAGCATGCGTCTCTATCGATTCCGTATTGTGAAGCCACCTGGTGAACTCCTGTCGCTGCGCGAACATGAATGTTCGAACGATGCGGCCGCAGCGACCAGGGCGCGCACTTTGTGCGACGGTCACAACGTCGAAGTGTGGGAGGGGAGCCGCTGGGTGGCAACGATCAAGGAATATTCGGGAGGCCCGTCATCCCGCGTCCTTCCATAGATAGCTGCATAGCTCGCAGCAGGACCGAATTATCCGCTGCAACGACCCAAAGGAGAGCATCGAAATGCCATCCTACATTCGATACGGCCGGCGCATCCAGATTCCTTCAACCGTGCAGGTGAAGCACGAGTTGAGGATGTTCATTGCAGAGGAAAACGTGCGCGAATTGTGCGCGGAAGCTGAGGCCATGCCTTTATCGGCACCTTGGAAGGACATCGAGGAACGGCGTCGGGCGTTGTCGTCATCGCGCGGTGCGACGTGAAAGAGATCAATTGGTTCGCTTTCGCAATGGCAGGCATTTTCATCGCGCTAGTCTGGATTCCCTACCTGATGCTGAAGCGATAGGTGCGTGATGTGGATCACTCCGGCGCTTCTTGCTATTGGCGGCTGGGCAACTCTTGCATGGTTTGGTGCTCAGGAACCGCTTCAAACAATACGCCGCAGGGCCACCTATGGATTGGTAGCATTGGCGAGCGGGATCGGCGCAGTTATAGCGTTCAAACTGCATGCCTGATGCGCCGGCGGTCCGCGGAAAAAAGTGCTTGCGTCGAAGAAGCAACGGAACATCGTTCCACTTGCAAGCTTGATCGAACAACTCCCATTTTGCTTGTAATCGTCGCTAGGCATCACCATTTACAGATCAGCGGCAAATTCTTGCCCACTGCCTTTGAAAGGCGCTCCCAAAAAATGACAACTGCACCCAATATGAAGCCCGATTCTGCCTCTTCCGAACCCACGAAGCCCGCCACCGGCACCCCGCCGCATGACGCGCAGAAGACTCCTGCGAGCCAGCCACACACTGAGCCAAAGCCGGCGCAGAAGAGCTGAATTGCGATTGAATCCGGCGATGTAGGCCTTCGTGTGATGCGCGGTTGCGAGAGCGAACGCGTGCCGCGATTTGGGCTAACGCACGCCGGCGGTGGCAGGCGGTGGGCGAAAGCTCGCCGCCGCGCTGCTATCTGTAATCAGTCTGTACTGCCTGTCGGGCGGCGTAATCGAAGCGCCGAAATGCAACGCCTCGCTTGCGCCGCTTAACCCCCCAAATAAGGAGCGGCATCGGCAGGAACGATTCGGACGCCCAGGCAGCCGCTTCGGGTATTCAAAGGTCAAATCTGAAACGCGCGCATACACCCGAGACGCCGCATCTCGCGAACCGCTTTCGCCCTGCCGCATTGACGTGACATGCGCAGGCCGGCTTCCGCCTTTCATTTCGCCTATCTTGCGGCGGTCGTTATCAAAGGCCTGGACGGCGCGATCGAGACAGTCGCCGGATTGATCACGACAATTGCGGGCCCGTGGCCCTTCTATTCGCTGGCCGTCTGGGTCACCGCGCCGGAACTTTCCTCTCACCCGGAGAATCGCGCCGCGCATCTGATCCGCCATGGGGCATCAAATCTCGCGCACGCGCCGGGCCGGTTCGTCGCCGTCTATCTCCTCGCGCACGGCGTCATCAAGCTCGCGCTGGCGATCAATTTGCTCAGGGGCAGGAACTGGATTTTCCCGGTCGCCACCGTCTTGCTGCTTGGCTTCATCGGCTACATGGCGGTCCGGCTGGCCGGCCATTGGTCGGCATGGCTGCTGGCGTTCGCGCTGTTCGATGTCCTGACCGTCGGGCTCGTGGTCAACGAATGGCGCCGGCATGACCCGCAGGCTTTCGCCGGCGTGGCCGCAAAATGGCGCCGCATTCCAACGGGATTTGCGGGCAAACTTCACCGCCACCCATGATCGTTTGCGCTTATGAGGAAGACTGGAGCGGGCGACGCGAATCGAACGCGCGACCCTAACCTTGGCAAGGTTATGCTCTACCCCTGAGCTACGCCCGCGCTCCAAGTGAGGGGCGGTTATTGCCCATCATCGGTCCAAATTCAATATGCGCCCGGGCGCCTGATCTTCAAGCCGGTCCGGCAAGGCCGCTAAAACCTATCGAATGGTGAATTTCGGCCCGCGCGGATGCTATGCAGCGGGGATGACCCCGACACCGCCCGCGATCGACCAGGACCTGTTTGCCTTGCTGGACGGACTCGAAATCCCGCACAACACCTACGAACACCCGCCCGTGTTCACGGTGGAGGAATCGCAGGCGCTGTGCGCGCATGTGCCGGGCGGCCACACCAAGAACCTGTTTTTGAGAGATCGCAAAGATGCGTTGTGGCTCGTCGTTACGCGCGAGGATTTGCGCGTCGATTTGAACGCGCTCGCCAAGCAGCTCGGCGCGGGACGGTTTTCCTTCGGCTCGGCGGAACTGCTGATCGCAACGCTCGGCGTTCCGCCCGGATCGGTCACGCCGTTTGCACTGATCAACGATACCAAACATCGCGTGCGCGTTGTGCTCGACGAGGAGATGCTTGCGCGCGACCCGCTCAATTTTCATCCGCTGCGCAACGACCGCACAACGGCCGTCTCGCCCGTCGATCTCCTGAAATTCATTCGCGCCACGGGACATGAAGCGACAATTGCGCGCTTGCCGGAACGCGTGGCGTGAACCCCATGGCCTGCCCCTCCGGCTGCTTGACCTTCCAGTTCAGCCGAGGCGGCGAAAAACCGCTCGGGAACTTGGGATTTGCTAAGTTCCGCCGGGGCTTTCCTTTCAGGCTGTTCCCGCCCATTTTAGGCGCTGGGTCAGACAAGGATTATGGATGGCGATCATAGGTCCCAGCGGCCGCCCGCTCGGGCGCGGAACTTCGGCGAGCGCGCCCACGCAAGGCCCAGGAAACGCAAGCGCCTACGTCAAGGACGGCTCGATCGAGACATTCGCGGCGGATGTTCTCGAAGCTTCGCGCGAAGCGCCGGTGATCGTCGATTTCTGGGCGCCGTGGTGTGGCCCGTGCAAACAGCTGGGGCCGCTGCTGGAGAAGGTGGTGAACGAGGCCAGGGGCGCCGTCCGCCTCGTCAAGGTCAACATCGACGAGAATCAGGAAATCGCGCGTCAGCTGCGCATCCAGTCCATTCCAACGGTTTACGCCTTCAAGAACGGCCAACCTGTTGACGGATTCATGGGCGCCATTCCGGAATCGCAGCTGCGCGCCTTTGTGCAGCAACTGACCGGCGGCCAAGCAGGGGCAAATCCTGCCGACGACGTTCTGGCGGCTGCGGAAGACGCCATTGCAGCGGGCGATCTGGCAACCGCGGCGCAGGCTTACGCGCAGGCGCTGCAGGACGAACCCGGTCATCCGAAGGCCGTGGCCGGACTTGCCCGCTGCTATCTGAAGAGCGGCGATATCGATCGTGCGAAGAAGACATTGCAGCTGGTTCGTCCTGACGGCGCGGCGGACGAAGCGATCCGCGCAGTGGACGCGGAACTGAAAGTGCGCGAGCAGGCGGCACAGGCCGGCGACACGGCGGAGCTGCGCGCAAAGCTCGATGCAAACCCAAACGATCATCAGGCGCGCTACGATCTTGCGATGGCGCAGGACGCGAAGGGCGACCGTCAGTCCGCGATCGATTCCCTGCTGGACATCGTGCGCCGCGACCGCAACTGGAAGGAGCAGGCCGCGCGCAAGCATCTCGTGACGTTGTTCGAAGCGATGGGTCCCACGGATCCGCGCACCATCGAGGCGCGGCGGAAACTCTCGTCCATCCTGTTCTCCTGAGCCTCACGCATGCCGAAGCCGTTTCGCACGCTTGACGATCTCCCGAAGACCATTCCGGTGTTTCCGCTGACAGGCGCGCTGCTCCTGCCGCGCGGCGCGTTACCGTTGAGCGTGTTCGAGCCGCGCTATCTCCAGATGGCGGATGATGCACTTTCGGCAAATCGCCTGATCGGCATGATTCAGCCCACGGAGCCGGAAGAGTACACGCTCAAGCCCCGCCTCTCGAGCATCGGATGCATCGGGCGGATCACGTCCTACAAGGAATCCGAAGACAACCGGTACCAGATCACCCTGACCGGGCTCTGCCGTTTTCGGATCGCGCAGGAGCTGGAGGTCAGCACGCCCTATCGCCAGGTGCGCGTCGATTGCTCGAATTATGCCGGCGACCTCGTGGCGAACGACGCCTCCGACATTCCGCGTGAGCGGCTGATCGAAGCGCTGAAGGCTTATCTTTCACGCCGCGATCTGAAGGCCGATTGGCGCTCGGTGATGAGCGCGCCGGCGGAGACGCTGGTGAACGCGCTTGCGATGTTGTGCCCGTTCGAGCCGGCGGAGAAACAGGCGCTGCTCGAGGCGCCGGGCTGGAACGAGCGCGTGGCAACGCTGGTTGCCCTGCTGGAGATGTCGGGCGCGTCGTCCACCAGCGGCTCGATGAACTAGACCGGTCGAGAAAGGGTTGAAAAGCAGATGAACGCGGACATCGATCCCAAGCTCCTCGAGATTCTTGTGTGCCCCGTGACCAAGGGTCCGCTGGTCTACGATCGTGACAAGCAGGAGCTGGTGAGCCGGCTCGCAGGGCTTGCCTATCCCATCCGCAACGGCGTGCCGATTATGCTCGAGAACGAAGCGCGCGAGCTCACGGAAGAAGAGCGCCTCGGCAAATGAGCGATCGGCGGCCCTGGCCCACGGAGGTGCGGCTCGACAAAGCGAAAACCACACTGACCGTCACCTTCGATTCCGGTGAGACCTTTGGGTTGCCCGCCGAATATCTGCGTGTCGAATCGCCAAGCGCGGAGGTGCAGGGACACGGCCCGGCGCAAAAGCAGGTCGTGGGTGGGAAGCGCAGCGTAAAGATTGCCGGGCTCGAGCCGGTCGGCAACTATGCCGTGCGGGTTCTCTTCGATGACGGTCACGACACCGGGCTATTCAGCTGGGATTACCTGCATGAGCTCGGCCGCGATCACGATGCCAGGTGGACGGCCTACACGCACGCGCTGAAAGCGAAACATCTGGCGCGGTAACCGGCACCGCCGCGAGCCTCGCGGCCGCAAGGGACGCGACCGCCGCGCGACATGCAGAAACCGCATTCCACCCTCCCCTCGACCGGCTGGGGTAAACTATACTGCGCCGCATGAAATTGGCGGCAGGACTTGAAAGTGGAGCAATTATGGTGAATTCGTCCGGTGTGGTGAACGGTTCGGTTCGCACAGTGTTGCGCCTCGAGGCGTTGGCTCTGCTGATCGCGTCCGTGCTGCTTTACGCGCACCTTGGCGCCTCATGGACGCTGTTTGCGATTCTGTTCCTCACGCCCGATCTCAGCATGCTGGCTTATTTTGCCGGGCCGCGCATTGGCGCTGCCGCTTACAACCTGGCGCACGCGACCATCGCCCCGATCGCGGCGGCGCTGCTTGGTTACCTCAGCAACTGGACGATGCTTGAGGCGATCGGCCTCATCTGGCTCGCCCATGTCGGCATCGATCGCGCGCTGGGGTTCGGATTGAAATACGCAAGCGCCTTCGGGGATACGCATCTTGGCCGAATCGGGCGCGCCACCCGCCGCCTGGAGCAGCCAGCATGAATGACCGTCCCAACTTTCAAACCAGTTCGCCGCCTGGGCTCAGCACGGCCCAGTATCTGCGGAGCCCGAAGCGCCAGCGCGTGGTGATCAGGGGCCAGGACAGGAGCCGCTGGACTGATTTTTATCATGCGATTCTCACCGTGCCGTGGTGGTCCTTTCTGCTCGGACTCGCTGCAGTGTTCATCATCGTCAATATTGGGTTTGCGCTTCTTTATCTCTCCGATCCGCAAGGCATCGAGCACGCGCGGCCGGGGAGCTTCTGGGACCGCTTCCTGTTCAGTGTGCAGACGATCGGCTCCATTAACTACAGCGTGATGGTCCCGCGATCGACGTTCGTAAACAGCGTGGTCGTGGTGGAAGCGTTCGTCGGGTTTCTATATCTCGCAATGATGGCCTCGCTGATGTTCGCGCGCCTTTCCCGGCCATCCGCACGCGTGGTGTTCAGCAAAGTTGCGGTCATCGCGCCGTTCGACGGCGTTCCCACGCTCATGTTCCGAGCCGCAAACCAACGCGGCAATCAGATCCTGGATGCGGCCATCACAGTGACGCTTGCCTATCAGGGAGTGACCAGCGAAGGCATCGCGATGCGCCGGTTCCAGGAACTGAACCTGGTCCGCTCGCGCACCTCGCTGTTCACGCTGTCATGGACGGTGATGCACCCAATCGACGACACGAGCCCGCTCTATGGCCTGCTGCCCGAGCATCTCCACGAACGGCAGATGGAGATTATCGTGCTGCTGCGCGGGACGGACGATACCTTGGCGGACCTTATCTACATGCGGCACGCCTATACGCCCGACGACATCCTCTGGAACCATCGCTTTTCGGACGTGCTGTCGGTGACGCCGGCAGGCCGCCGAGTGGTAGATCTTACGAAATTCCACGAGACGGCGCCGATCGACTAATCCCCATCCCGGCCCATAACTTCCTTTTCCAGCAGCGCAATGGGCCGATCCGTAAACAGGTATTCGCGCAGTTCCTTGTCGAAGGTCGGATCGCGCCGGCGGATCCATTCAAGCACCATGGCCGCATGCTCCGTTTCCTCGCGTGAATTGTGCAGCAGGATCGCCTTCAGCTCCGGGTCGTCGGTGTCGTCGACACGCTGACGGTACCAGTCGATCGCCTCGAGCTCTTCCATGAGCGACGTGATGGCGTAATGCAGATGCAGGGTCTCGCGCCTGAGTTTTTCCCGCGGAACATGGAGCACCTCGCTGGACATCCCTCTCTCCGGTTTTGGCATTGGCTCGTTTGAATAATTCCAATTCTGAGACATGCCAAGGCAGGGTCGCTTTGGGGAGCCCGGAACCCGGAGTTTTCCTTCCTCCGCCACCGCGAATGGCGGAACATCCGCCAGCCCCGTCCGTTCTATGGCCGCCGCCGGGCGGGGCGCCTTCATCCGGAATGGACGCTCGCCCATGCGTCATCATATGTTAAGCAGTACACGCGGAGACAGACCCACATGAGCGAGTCCATGGATACCGAAACCGGACAGGAAATGGACCTTGATGTCGTTGCGGCCGAGCTGAAACAGCTCCGCTCGGACTTTGCGCGGCTGGGCGATGTGTTGCAGTCCGTGCTGCGGCGAGCCGGCCGGGGGGCGGCGGAAGAAGCCAGCGAAGCTGGCGAACGCCTCTGGAACGGTGCCAAAGGCCGGGCAGAAGACCTCGCGAAAACGATCCAGGACGAGCCCCTCGCCTTTACGTTCGGTGCTCTGGGGATTGGCTTTGTGCTTGGTCTGCTGATCGGCGGACGCAGATAGCCTCAGTCCATGCTGCGCCAGCTGTTCCTGCGCTTGGCCCTCGGGGCCGTCACGGCGCTTGTCGCCGCGATCATGATCGCGATTGCGGTCGTGTTTCTCTGCATCGGCTTTTATCTCCTCCTCCAGGACTATGTGAGCCCCGCCGCGGCGGCATTTCTCACCGCAGCCATTGCCTTGGTGGTTATTCTGCTCGTCGTGCTGTTCGCGAAGCTGATCTCCGCAGCTTCGGGGTTGAAATCCCGCAGGCGCATCGAAAAGGGCGCGGCCTCTGCCGCCGAAATCGGCAACCTCCTGGGGCGCCGGGTTGGATCTGTTACTGGCCGGAACGCACCACTAGCACTCGCGATCTCGCTGGCGGCGGGATTTGTGCTTGGCGTCAGCCCGCGCCTGCGCGCTCTGCTGCTGCGTTTCCTGCGGCTGTAATCGCATCCTTGCGCTTCGAATCGGCAAACCACTCAGAAGGTCCGCTGGACGCTGAGTGAAACGAAGTCGCGGTCCGCGAGCGGCTGCCGCGGCGGCGAGCCAAGAAATCGCGTATAAGTCAGGCTTGCCTGCCAGACGCTGCGAAATTTTGCGGACACGCCAACATCGAAATTCCCGGCGCCCGCGTTCTGGGTGTCATCGGTGCTCGAACGGCCAATGAGTCCGTAACCGAAACCGATCGGCACGCTTAAGTCCAGACCGGGCAGAACTTCGAAATATTGCGGTTCAAAGACAGTCTGCAACGCAAGGGCAAAATGAGTCCGCGATGGATCGAGAGCCGAGGGATGTTGTGTCACCGCCAACCGGTCATTGGCCGCCAGTTCTGTCGTCAGGTCGGCACGATCCCAGAGCAGCGTTGCCGGGAATGTGTTCACGGTTGAAAGCTGGGCATGCAATGTGTCGCCGACTGCGTAAAGGGGATTGATGGGAGCGGTCCTCGAAATGGTCGGCAACCCAAAGATCGGCGGGGTGACGAGCGGCATGTTTCGCCGTCCGGAAATCTCGCCCGCGAGATTGGTGTCGCCGACATACGTGCTGAAACTCGCGCCGTAGAGCTCGATCCCGGTGGGGTAGATCAGCTGATAAATTCCCGCGCCCCGACCGCCTCTCGTGCGCATCAAATTGACTTCCGGCTCCTTCGCATTGAAGCGGAGAGCGTAGAATCCGTAATTGAGCCAGGGTGAATTGAGCAGCAACGCGATGCCGTACTGTCCCGATGACGACGCGCGTGCATCCCCGATTCGATAAAAGTACTGATACAAATTCAGAAAATATGGCGCAATGTACCGTTCTCCACCCTCGCCGAGATAATCGAAGTAACTGAAGTAGCTCCCCGAGCCGGGAAGCTGATCCTTTCGCCACTGAAACTGGTAGTACAGGCTGACGGCTATTTCTTCGGTCGGCTGAAGTACCGCGGATGCCTGCCACACCGGCAGGAAAACATTCTTGGAGTAGGCGGACGGCTGTTCGAATTCTCTGATTTCATCGGTGGGCGCCTGTCCGCCCGCAATGCCGTTCGTCCCGAAGAAAACGCTTTCGCCCCACAGCAGGGTGTACCGGCCAACGCGGAAGGACACGGGAACATTGCCCGCGTCGAAATTGCCATGCACAAAGGCGTCCACCAGCTGAACGTCGCCGCCGTGCAGCACGCGCACCGCATCCGTGAACTCATTGTGCGGCACGGAAAACGGATTGAAGGTCTGCGGCGAGTCGTTGTGGTTTCGCTGATGATAAACGGAGTCGTACCAACCGGCTGCGCTCAGCCGAAGCCCAAATTCTCCTTCGCTCAACTCCAGTTCGGAAAGCAGGTCGAGGCGATTCGAGATCAGGCCGGGCGAGAAGTTCCGATCTCCGTCGTCGCTGTTTGCGTAGGACGTCGAAAAATCCTGATGGGGGAAAAGGCGGACCGCCGCGCTATATTGAAGAGTGTTGTCCCATCTCACATCGAAATCGCCAGCATGATAAAGATCGGCCCCCAGCGCCCCGGTGCTGGCAAGGCAAGCCGCGGCGAACGCAATCCAGCGCCGGCCAGCGGGCGCGGGAGCGTGCTTGTACCCAAAGAGGATCGGCACAATCATGGCATATGCGAGGTGTCGGCAATCTATTCCCCGGCCGAATTCAACCACAATCGCGCATGAATTTCGCCTGAACGGCAGGAGGCGGCAAATCGCGACCGGCAAAGCTGTAGTTCTTGGGGGGCTCCTTGCCCTCGCCTATGCCCCGGCGGCACTCGCCACAGCATCGGCCGAGGAAGCCGCGCAGCTCAAAACGACCCTGACCCCGATGGGAGCCGAGCGGCAGGGCAACGCCAACGGCACCATTCCCTCCTGGTCGGGTGGCTATAAAACGGCGCCCCCGGATTACCGGCAGGGCGCGCCTCGCCAAGACCCCTTTGCGAAGGAGAAGCCCCTCTTCTCGATCACGGCATCGAATTTCGAGAGTTACGGCGACAAGATACCCGAAGGCGCAAAGATACTTTTCCGGAGAAATTCCGACTACCGCATGGACGTCTACCCGACTCATCGCACGGCAGCTTTTCCGCAATCGGTGTATGACAATATATTTCGCAATGCGACGCGCGCGCATGCCGCATCGGCAGGCATTGCGTATGGCGTCGAAGGGGCTGCTGGCGGCATTCCCTTTCCCATTCCGAAGAACGGGGCGGAGATCATCTGGAACCATCTTCTCGCCTTTTGGGGACCCGGGCGCGAGCTGCACGTCAACACATATGTGGTTTCGCCCGACGGAAACATCCGCCTCTCCTCGGGATACAACGAGGTCGCCGATTTTCCATACTACTACCCCGGCGCGACGCCGATGTCGTATGGCGGTTATTATTTCAAGACCCGGCACATCGATGACACGCCGCCGGCAAAGGTCGGCGAAGGTTATCTCGCCTGGCAGCCCATCGATACCGCCCGCTATAAGTTCGCGGCGTGGCGGGTTCTTCCTGGCGAGCGTCGCGTGCGCCGCGGGCCCTCCCTTTCCTACGACATTCCCGATCCGGACGCCTCGGGCTTCGAGAATCTGGATGAGTACTACATCTTCTTCGGCGGCCCGGACCGCTACGATTTCAAGCTCGTCGGAAAGCAGGAGATGTACATTCCCTACAACAACAACCGCTTCTATCTCCGTCCCGCCCGAGAGATTCTTGGACCGAAGCACGCCAATCCCGACGACCTTCGGTACGAGTTGCACCGCGTGTGGGTTGTCGAGGGAACGCTCGCGCCCGGCAAACACCACATCGCACCGCGGCGCAAATTGTTTGTTGACGAAGATACCTGGCTCGCGATGTACAGCGAGTCATGGGACGAAGACGGCAAGCTGTGGAAATTCGCGCACGGAACGATGTACCTGATGCCGGAAATTCCGGCGGCCATCCTGGGCAGCCAGTTCGTGTACGACTTTGACTTGGGCGGATACGTGTTCGGCTTTTCCTTCAACGGACAGGACCGCGCCTACAGAGTGACACCGCCACACGGCGCCAGCGCATTTGCCCCGGAGGCTCTTGCGGCGCAGGCCGTCCGCTAGCTTTCAAGTCCTGTGTAGGCGAGGCTTGCCAGCCTTTGCATTTCGGCGGCGGACATTTCGCCGGTCATCACGGTACCAAGGACATCGTCCTGCCAGATGCACACCCGGAGCTCGCCGCGCTTGAACTGATCGAAACGCGCTTCGCCGGACGGACGACGCAAATAGAGCGCGAACACCCCGTTATCTCCGTGCCGGTACAACAACTCGATCGCCTTCCCCCCAGGAACATCCTGGTAAACCCGCACGGCGTCCAGTCTGTAACCCATCGACGAAAGGTCGGGGGCCCTGACATGCATTCTGAGTGCTGAAGCGACGACAACATTCACGCGGGATACGGCATCCGTCGAAGTCACGGGAACAACCTGCTGTGCCGCGATCGCATTGCTGCGTGCGGCGAGCGCCTCTTCGATGATGGGCTCTTCTCCGGGGAGCGCCTCGCGGTACATAACGACCCCCCCGATAACGAGGAGAATTGTGGCCGCGAGCGCCATGAGCACGCCCCGCGAAAATATCGGACGGGCTCGCGCGGGCTGTTTTTCGACGAGATCGATCCAGCGGGAGGGGACGGGTTCATCCAGCAGCGCCGCATACAATTGCGAAAGCGACGTCTTATCCGTCCGGAACGCCTCCATGCGGAGCCGCAGGTTTTCATCCTCCGCAAGGGCTGCCTCGATTTCCCGGCGGCCGCCGTCGCTGAGCTCGCCGTCGATGTAGGCATGAAGGTCCTGTTCGGACACGTGCGTCCGGGTCATTGCCGAAGCCTCCGCCGCGCCGACAGCGATTCAATGTTTGGCACCTCGTCCAGAGGCTCGCCCTCGAGCAGGCTGCGTAACCGCTCACGCGCCCGCGCAAGCCGCGACATGACCGTCCCGATCGGAATTCCAAGTTCCTCTGCAATGTCCCGATAGCTCATGCCATCAATCCCAACCAGAAGCAGAATATGGCGGTGCTCTGCGCTCAACACGCTCATGGCCGCTGTCAAATCGGCGAATTCTCCGCGGTCGCGAGGTGGTACGCTCAAGGCACTATTGTCCGCCAATGCTGAAATATCCTCTTCAATACCTCTTCCGCGGCGCCGGCGGAGTTCATCGACGTAAAGGTTGTAGAGAATGGACCGCAACCATGCCGCCAGCCGGCCCGGATCTCTGAGAGTATCGGCCTGCCTTAACGCCCGCTCGAGACAGTCCTGCACCAGGTCGTCTCCTGCCGCAACGCCACCAGCCAGCGCCGCCGCATATCGCCGCAAAGCCGGCAGCTGAGCGATCAGCGCACTCGAGAACTGCCGCGGGTCGGTCTTCTGCACTGCCCCGTCTTGAATGGAACCCAGCCCGGTCACTCTGTGGGAGACATCCCAACTGGTAAAGCATTATTCCGGAGTTCCAATTCTCCCATCTGCATTGTCCCGACCCTTCGAACCCTGTGCCTGTTTCCGCAAGCCAAACGATCCTCTCAGATGGAAGACGCGACCCGGGCTTCCTTTATTCCCGGGAGCCGGCGCTCGCGGACGGAGGCGGTATTCGCCCCAGGGGCGACCAGGGCAAAACCGAGCTTAGTCAACACTTGGGGTGCGGTCGAAGTTCACCCCTTGAGCGTCCGCGAAGATGGCACGCCGCCGGGTGAGCACGTTGCCCTCGCCTTGCGGCATAGCGCCGGGCAAGTCTGAACCGTCCACCGATCGCAGTGGGAATAGATGCCTCGCCGGATTCGTCTATGGGCGTGCGCGGCAAGGTGGGGCATCTCCGCGTAGCCAATCCACTCAGCTCCCCGGAGGATCGGATGAAAAAGGAAGCTTATATCGTACTCTGCGCGGCACTCTTCGCGTCTCCCGTGTTCGCAGCGGGAGGACACGGCATCAAGCCGCCGGCAACGACGTTCGAAATTATCCCGTTGGTCTCGGACCAGGCAGGTGTTGCGCCGAACACGGATCCGGATCTCGTCAACCCTTGGGGAATTTCTCATATTCCGGGAGGGCCAAATTGGGTGGCGGACAACGGCACCGACAAATCAACCGTCTACAGCAGGGCTAATGGGACCAAATCAAATATCACGGTCAATGTTATCGGCGCCCCGACCGGAACGGTCGCCCCTCTCGACGATCATGATGGGGATACGGATTTCCCGGTCACCAAAAACGGAAACACCGGGGCGAGCGCTTTCATCTTCGACACGGAGTCGGGTACAATCCAGGGCTGGAGCGGATCAGTCGATGCCGTGAACGCCGTTGTCGCCGTCGACCGGTCGACGAAGGGATCCGTGTACAAGGGACTTGCACTCGACAGCGTCAATCAAAACCTCTACGCGGCCGATTTTGCCAAGAACCAGGTACAAGTTTTCGACGATCAGTGGAAGCCGATCGGCAAATTCACCGATACGGAATTGCCGAGGCGATTCGCGCCGTTCAATGTGGCGGTCATCAACGGCAAAGTCTATGTGGCTTTCGCGAAGCGGGAGCGCGGCGGAATCGATGAACTGCACGGCAAGGGATTGGGCTATGTCGATGTCTTCGATCTCGGCGGCAACCTGCAGCAACACCTGATAGCGAACGGTCCCCTGAATGCGCCTTGGGGCATGGCAATCGCACCCTCGGGCTTCGGCGACTTTGCGGGCGCGCTGCTCGTCGGGAACTTCGGGGACGGCAAGGTGAACGCGTTTGACGCGAGCACGGGAGCATTTCTCGGGACCCTTTCCGGATCCGATGGCAAGCCGCTAAAGATCGACGGTCTTTGGACCCTCGATCCCGGCCCAAGCAACAATCAGGTCTCGTTTTCGGCCGGTCCAGGCGATGAGACACATGGGTTGCTTGGCCTCATCCAGCCCAACTAGTAAAGAGGGGAATCGTTGGAAGGCGTGCGCGTCACCACTGGCGGGCACGCCTTCGGCGTTTTTGTGACTTGGCGCCCGGGTGCGGCAAACCGGTATTTTCCCTGAACCAAGGCTTCTCCCCCGGACCAATACCCGATATTGTATTTTTCGGCTGCCGACGGCGGCCTCTCGTCCAAATCGCCAGCGTTGCCTTCCACCGGGTGAGCGGTCGGGAGGCTGAGCGGGGGGGAAATTGAAAATGAAACGCATTGTCGGCTGGGTGCTCTTCGCCCTTTGCATTGGTGTGGCCTCAGCGGGCGCAGCCCCGGCGCAAGAGGCCAGCAAGTGTCCCAGGCCGGCATCGGGAACCGAGGCCAAGCGGCCTCCTGACCTGTACAGCAGCAACGGCGTGCTCAACGTTTCGGTCGAGTATTACACCGCGCTCGATGCTGAAGGCCGCACCCTCTTCTGTTTCGTGACGCCGGACGGGATCGAATCGCCAACGCTGCACGTGAATCCCGGCGACACCATCAAGATCGCGCTGACCAACAGGCTTCCTCAGATTCCCGGCGGACCTTCGGAAATCCTATCCTCCGGCTCGAAAGTGTGCGGCAGCCCGTCCATGACGCTGACCTCCGTCAACATGCATTTTCACGGCACGAATACCTCACCCAAGTGCCACAGCGACGAAGTCATCCACACACTGGTGAATTCCGGCCAGACGTTCACCTACACGCTGAAAATCCCGAAAGACGAGCCGCCAGGACTTTATTGGTATCATCCGCACATCCACGGCATTTCATCCGTGGCTGTCCAAGGCGGGGCCACTGGGGCGATCGTCGTCGAGGGCATCCAGAACATTCAGCCCGCGGTGGCGGGCCTACCAGAGCGGATTCTGATCATCCGCGATCAGCAGCGCGTCGCGCATCATGCAAAGGGAAATCCGACGCCGAACTGGGATGTCTCGTTGAACTACGTGCCGGTGGACTATCCGACTTACAGTCCAGCCATCATCAAGGTGAAAAAGGGCGAACAGGAGTTCTGGCGTGTCGCCAATGCGTCCGCCAACACGATCATCGATCTGCAGCTGCTCTATGATGGCAAACCGCAACCGCTTCAGATTGTGGGGTTGGATGGGGTGCCCACGGGCTCCCACGACGGAAAGCACCTGGGAACAATCATCACGCAGAAAGATATTCTGCTGTCACCCGCCGCACGCGCGGAGTTCATTGTGACCGCACCCTCGGGCCGCGTCCGAGATGCACGACTTGTGACACAAAAGATTGACGGCGGTCCCGCATCGGACAGCAATCCGGCGCGCCCGCTCGCGATCATCCAGAGCACTCAAAAAGCCCCCGATTTGCGCCGAATGCCAGAGCGAACAGGGCCACCCAATCCGCAGCGGTTTGAAAATCTACTGACGGCGAAGGTGACAGCTCATCGCAAACTGTATTTCTACGAGGTTCCGGGGCGCGCGCCCGGCGCTCCTAAAGGTGAGGCGGTGCTTTTCTATATCGTCGTGGAAGGCCAGTTTGCGCATCTGTACGATCCAAACAATCCTCCGGACATCACCACCACCCGCGGAGCGGTCGAAGACTGGACAATTGAGAATCGCTCCAACGAGGTGCACGAATTTCACATGCACCAGATCCATTTTCTGCTTCTGGAAGAAAACGGCGTTCCGGTTCCGAAAGAGAAGCGCCAGTTTTACGACACGATTCAGGTGCCGTACTGGGATGGAGTCGGGAAATATCCCAGCGTGAAGGTGCGGATGGATTTCCGCGGACCGACAATCGGCGATTTCGTCTATCACTGCCACATTCTCGACCACGAGGACGGGGGCATGATGGCGATCATTCGCGTGCTGCCGAAGAAGACCTAGGAAATGTCTTCGGTGCGCCGGCCGCGCTGGGCCTTTATCGCGGTATGTCTCACTCTGTTGCCGTTCCATGCGGCGCGGGCAGATGAAATCTGTCCGCGGCCCGGCGCCGCCAGCGAGGTGCAACAGCCGCCTGACCTCTTCAGCAGCAATGGCATCCTTGACGTTGCGCTCAACTACGACACGACCATCGATCAAGCCGGGCGGACGCTCTTCTGTTTCCAGACGCCGGACGGGCTGGAATCGCCCACCCTCCATGTCAATCCCGGCGACACGATCAACATCATGCTGACCAACACGGTTCCGCCGGTGCATGGCGGCCCAACCGAAACACATTCCGGATCGGCGAAGCAGTGCGGTGCCGCAGCGATGACGCTGTCATCGGTGAATATGCACTTCCACGGCACGAACACCTCGCCGAAATGTCACGGCGATGAGGTGATCCATACACTTGTCAATTCCGGTGAGACGTTCACATACACGCTGAAAATTCCAAAAGACGAGCCGCCGGGCCTCTACTGGTACCATCCCCATGTCCACGGCATTTCGTCCGCCGCGGTGACCGGCGGCGCCTCTGGCGTGATTGTCGTGGAAGGCATCGAAAAGATACAGCCGGCGGTCGCGGGCCTGCCGCAACGGCTTCTCATTGTTCGGGATCAGCAGCGTCTCAATCCCGGAGGAGCGGCGCATGCGCCGCCCGACGACGGGCCCGGTCCGGGTTGGGACGTATCGCTCAATTACGTGCCAATTCCGTTTCCCGCCTATCCGCCGCCGATCATGAAGATTCAGCCGGGTGCAACCGAATTCTGGCGCGTTGCGAATGCATCCGCGAACACGATTCTCGATCTGCAGCTCGTGTACAACGGCAAGCCGCAGCCGCTGCAGATCGTGGCGCTCGATGGCGTTCCGACGGGATCACAGAACGGAAAACGCCAAGGGACGATCGTCACAAAAAAGAACATCCTGCTGCCGCCTGCGGGACGGGCGGAATTCATCGTCACCGCGCCAAAAAGAAACACCACGGTCGCATACCTGCAGACCAACACGATCGACGGCGGCCCGGCATCGGACAGCAATCCGGCACGGCCGCTTGCGCATCTTTACATTACATCGAACGCGCCGAAGCCGCCGCCAGTGCCGCAAGCTAGCGGCTCACCCAATCCCCAGCGCTTCGAAGGCTTGGCCGACGCGGCAGTGACCGCGCGACGCAAGCTTTATTTCTCCGAAATTCCGCTACCTGATGGCTCCTCCGTCAATTTCTACATCACCGTGGATGGCCAGATTCCGAAGCTGTTCGATCCCGACAATCCGCCGGCGATCACCACGACTCGCGGTTCGGTGGAGGAGTGGACGATCGAAAACCGGACGCTCGAGGTGCACGAATTCCATATGCACCAGATTCATTTCCTGGTGCAGGCGGTAAACGGCGTCCATATCCCCCGCGACAAGCAGCAGTTTTACGACACCTTCCAGGTCCCTTACTGGGATGGTGTGGGGCCTTACCCGAGCATCAAGGTTCTGATGGACTTCCGCGGCCCGACCATCGGCGATTTTGTGTACCATTGCCACATTCTCGAGCACGAGGATGCCGGCATGATGGCGATCATCCGCGTGAAGCCGAAGGGATTGTAATGCACATACCTTCCCGCTTTTGTTGGAGACGATCATGATGACGCGCGTGGATGAGATTGCGGACAAGATCTACCGCCTCTCAACGTTTGTGCCCGAAATCGCGGCGCCGGCCGGATTCACCTTCAACCAGTACCTGATCGACGCGGGCGAGCCATTGCTCTTCCATTGCGGTCCACGCGGGATGTTTCCTTCCGTTTCGGACGCGGCCGCAAGGGTCCTACCGCTTTCGCGCCTGCGCTGGATCTCATTCGGCCATGTGGAATCCGACGAATGCGGGTCGATGAATCAGTGGCTCGCGGCCGCTCCGCAGGCGCAGGTCGCGCACGGAATGGTCGCTTGTCTGGTCTCGCTGAATGATCTCGCCGATCGGCCGCCGCGCGCGCTCGCCGATGGAGAAGTGCTCGACCTGGGCGGAAAGCGCGTGCGCTGGATCGACACCCCGCACGTGCCGCACGCCTGGGAGTCAGGACTAATTTTCGAAGAAACCACAGCGACCCTTTTTACCGGGGATTTGTTCACGCATGCGGGGGACGGCCCGGCACTCGCGAAAGAATCGCTCGTGCCGGCGGCAATTCAGACAGAAGAAATGTTTCGCTCGACTTCGCTCGCGCCGGCAATCGGCAAAACGATCCGCAGGCTCTCAGGCCTCGCTCCCCAACGCCTCGCGGTCATGCACGGCTCCTGCTTCGAAGGGGATTGCGCGCGTGAGTTGGACACGCTTTCTGACTATTACGAGAACGCTCTCGCGTCTGCGCTGAAGGCGGCGTAATGCCTGACTACTGCTTCGCTTTGAACAGCAGGCACCAGCCATTCGGATTCACGTTGCCCGAGACGACGCGGCACGCCGATGGCGCCTCGAAGTTGGCGCAGCCGCTGCAGCGCTGCTGGCCTTTGGGCTGATCCTGATACTGCACGTCCTGCTTGCGCAATTGGCTATCCGACGCTGCCGCCCTCGCCGTGCCGACTGAATTCGCAAGAACCGCAGCGCCGGCCGCGCCGCCAAGCGTTACCGTTGCGGCAAGCATCCGCCGCCGCGACATGAGAGCCGCCATGCGCGTTCCTTTCGTGTTTGCGGACGCGCCTCACGCCTGCGCGCGGACGCAACCGCCTCGTCGTTAGAATTGCCTCAGCCTCGCCAGGACCGCAGGGCGGCGCCTGTATCTAATGGACGGCAAGCAGTTGGAATTATTCCGCGGTCTGTTCGGGAAAGAGGCCGCGCAGCCCCCGCTCGCTCGCACTGCACACGCCGCGTTCCGTGATGAAACCGGTGACGAGGCGGGCGGGCGTGACGTCGAAGGCGGGATTGGCGCCGGCGCTGCCGGGTGCGGCGATCTCAACCGTGGCCACGCCGCCGGTCGGCAGCCGTCCCGTCATCTTCAGCAGTTCATCGGACGAGCGCTCCTCGATCGGGATTTCGTCGCCGGAGGTGAGCGACCAGTCGATGGTGGAAGACGGCAGCGCGACATAGAACGGTACGTTGTTGTCTTTCGCGGCGAGCGCCTTGAGATAGGTTCCGATCTTGTTGGCGACATCGCCGTTCGCGGTGACGCGATCGGTCCCGACGATGCAGAGATCGACCTGGCCGGATCGCATGTAATGCCCGCCGGCGTTGTCCGCGATGATCGTGTGCGGCACGCCGTGGGCACCAAGCTCGAAAGCGGTGAGCGAAGCGCCCTGATTGCGCGGCCGCGTCTCGTCCACCCACACGTGCACGGGCATGCCTTCGTCATGTGCCCTGTAGATGGGCGCAAGCGCCGTGCCCCAATCCACCGTCGCCAGCCAGCCGGCATTGCAATGGGTGAGAATGTTGAGCGGCGCCCCGTTCTTCTTCGCCGCCGCGTCACGGAGGATTTGGAGCCCATGCTCGCTGATGCTCTTGCAGACGTCGACGTCCTCGTCGCAGATCGCCGCCGCCTCCCGCCAGGCAATCTCCGCCCGCTTCTCCCGCGGCTGGTTGCGCAGCGCATCGCACATCCGCTTCAGCGCCCAGCGCAAATTGACGGCGGTGGGCCGCGTGGCGAGCAGAAGATCGTGCGCGCGATCGATCGCTTCGTCGGAGGCATCTTCGAACATGGCAAGCGCCACGCCGTAGGCCGCCGTGGCGCCGATCAGCGGCGCCCCGCGCACGATCATCGCCTTGATGGCGTGCGCGCAATCAGCCGCCGTGCGCAACGGCTTCGTCTTGAACTCATGCGGCAGCTTGGTCTGGTCGATAACATCCACGGCCCGCTCTCCCGCGGGCCAGATGGTCCGATAATGCTTGCCGTTGATGTTCATTCGTTCAGTAAGGCGCTAATGACCCTCGAACGCAACCAAGGTCGTCACGTCCTTGCCCAGCGCGCGGATCTTATCGGCGCCGCCAAGCTCCGGCAGATCGATGACGAACGCGCAACCGACCACTTTCGCGCCCGCGCGTTCAAGCAGCTTGATGGCGGCAAAAGCCGTACCGCCGGTGGCAATCAGATCGTCTACCAGGATCACATGATCGCCGGATGACACAGCATCGCTGTGAATCTCGACGCGGTCCTTGCCGTATTCAAGATCATAATCTTCCCCGATCACTGTGTGCGGCAGCTTGCCCTTCTTGCGCACCGGAATGAATCCGCGGGAGAGCTGATGCGCGACCGCGCCGCCCAGGATGAATCCGCGCGCCTCGATTCCCGCAACCTTGTCGATTCGCACCCCGGCATAGGGCTGCACCAGCTCATCCACCGCACGGCGGAACGCACGCGCGTTGCCGAGCAGCGTGGTGATGTCGCGAAAAATGATCCCCGGCTTCGGGTAATCCGGAATGGAGCGAATGACTGTGGAGAAATCCATTTTAGTCCTCTTCAGAAGGATTCACGCGGAGACGCGGAGGCGCGGCGGTTCACCTCCTTCCCATAACCTGCGGGAATTCTACCGGCGCACGCTGCGCGCCAACAATATTGAAGGCGCATCCCCGATCTCAACCTGCACAATCTCTCTGCGTCTCCGCGTCTCCGCGTGAATCATCTCTTTAATACTCGGCCGGCAACCGCATCCAGTTTCTTGAACAGCTCAGGGTCGCGTTTGTCCGGCGCGGTGATCAGCGCCGTGTCGAGCACATGCTCGATGCCGAGCGGAGAAGGCGTGCGCTCGGGCCCGAGCTTCGGCGCGACGCGCTTGATGAGGCGGCGGGCGTTTTCGGCGTTGGCGTTCAGCACTCGGATCACCTGATCGACGGTGACATGCTCGTGCTCCTCATGCCAGCAGTCGTAATCCGTCACCATCGCCACGATGGCGTAAGGTAACTCCGCTTCGCGCGCGAGCTTGGCTTCCGGCATCGCCGTCATGCCGATCACGCTGCAGCCCCAGGAGCGGTAGAGATCGGATTCCGCGAGCGTGGAGAATTGCGGGCCCTCCATCGCGAGATAGGCACCGCCGTTTGCGCATTTGATTGCTTCTTCGCGCGCGGCGTCATACAGCGCGTTCGTCAGCTTTGGGCAAACCGGATGCGCCATGGAGACATGCGCCACGAAGCCGGGGCCGAAGAAGCTCTTCTCGCGCGCATGCGTGCGGTCGATGAACTGATCGGCGAGCACGAATGTGCCAGGCGACAACTCCTCCCTGAAAGAGCCGCAGGCGGAAACGGAAATTAGGTCAGTTACGCCGGCGCGCTTCAGCGCGTCGATGTTGGCGCGATAGTTAATCGACGTGGGCGAATGCACATGGCCGCGGCCGTGCCGCGGCAGGAACACCATATCCACGCCCGCCAGGCGCCCGAACAGCAGCTCATCGGACGGCTCGCCCCAGGGGCTCTCCACCCGCTGCCAGCGCGCGTTTTCCAGCCCAGCGATGTCATACACACCGCTGCCGCCGATGATCCCGAGAACCGTCCTGGCCATGGCGCGCGTTCTAGCACGCCTCGGCGCTTAGTGGATGTCTTTCCAGATGCGGCGGTAGGAGAGGTAGAACAGCGCTGACAGCAGGATCAGGAACAGCATCACCTCGAAGCCGACCCGCTTGCGCTCCTCCATCGTCGGTTCTGCTGCCCAGGTCAGGAACGTCACGACATCATGCGCCATCTGCTCGACAGTGGCTTTGGTGCCGTCGGAATAAGTCACCTGGTTCGGCGAGAGCGGCGGCGGCATGGAGATATTCCAGCCGTTGAAATACGGATTGTAGTACTTGTTCGGCAGCACCTTAAAGCCGGCCGGCGGATTTTGATGGAAGCCGGTGACGATCGAGTAGACATAGTCCGACCCGCCGGCGCGTGCCTTGACGATCACCGACAGATCCGGCGGCAGCGCCCCGCTATTCGCCGCGCGCGCTGCCTGGTCATTGGCGAATGGCGGCGGGAAGTGATCGGCCGGAATGCCGGGGCGCTTCAGCCGATTGCCCTTGTCGTCGAACAGCTCACCCTTGTCGTTCGGCTCGGCGTCGATCTGATAGCCCGCCGCGATCGCCTTCACCTGCGGATCGGTGAAGAAGCCGTACCCTTCGTTGTCCGACGACAGGGCATGGAAGGACACGCGGTTCAGGCTGTGGCAGGTGGAGCAGACTTCCTTGTACACCTGAAACCCGCGCTGCAGCGCCGCGCGATCGTACGTGCCGAACGGCCCGTCGAACGACCAGCCGGGATGCTTCGGTGGCAGCGGGCTCGTGTCGATCGCCGCCTGCGCCGTCGTGGCAATCACGAGTGCGGCGAGAGAAAGTCCGAACCGAGCAAAGCACATCATGGTGATCCTCACTCGGCGGGCGCGTTGACCTGCTCGACACCGGAGCCGATGACAGAGGTCGCAATGGTTGCGGGCAAAGGTCTGGGCGTTTCAAGCAGGCCGAGCAGCGGAAGTATGACCAGAAAATACGCGTAGTAATACGCAGTGCCGAGCCGCGCGAACGGCAGCATGGGAATGCCGGTGCCGGGGAACACCGCGTCCGGCCGGTGGGCACCGAGATAGCCGAGCAGGATGCAATCGATCACAAGGGCCCAGAAGAACTGCTTCGCCAGCGGCCGGAAACGCATGGAGCGCACGCGCGAGGTGTCGAGCCAGGGTACGAACAGCGGGACTGCCAGCGCCCCGAACAGCACGATCACGCCGATGAGCTTCTGCGGAATGGAGCGCAGCATCGCGTAGAACGGCAGCAGGTACCATTCGGGCACGATTTCCGGCGGCGTCACCAGCGGATTGGCCGGCACATAGTTGTCCGGCTCAACGAGCATGTTCGGCAGATAGAAGACGACGATGGCATACAGGATGACAAACAGGCTGAGATAGAACGCGTCCTTGACCGTGTAATACGGGTGGAACGGCACCGTGTCCTGCGGTCCCTTCACATCGATGCCGAGCGGATTGTTGTTGCCCGGCACATGCAGCGCCCAGATGTGCAGCACCACGACGCCGGCGATGATGAACGGCAATAGGTAATGCAGCGAGAAGAAGCGGTTCAGGGTCGGATCACCAACGGCAAAACCGCCCCACAACCACTGGGTGATCGCGGTGCCGGCATGCGGAACGAGCTGATCGATCGAGCTGAACAGGTTGGTGATGACAGTCGCGGCCCAGAACGACATTTGTCCCCACGGCAGCACGTAACCCAAGAATGCCGTGGCGATCATCAGGACGTAGATGATAACGCCCAGAATCCACAGCACTTCGCGCGGCGCCTTGTAGGAGCCGTAATACAGACCGCGGAAAATGTGGATATATACCGCGAGGAAGAAGAACGACGCGCCATTCGAATGCATGTAGCGCAACAGCCAACCGTAATTCACGTCGCGCATGATGTTTTCGACGGAATCGAAGGCGAGAGTCGAGTTCGGCACATAGTGCATCGCGAGCACGATGCCGGTGACGATCTGGATCGCCAACATGAAGGTGAGGATGCCGCCGAACGAGTACCAGAAATTCAGGTTCCTGGGGGTCGGGAACGTCGTCATCGTGTCGTTCGCGAGCCTGAGGATTGGTAGACGTTCATCGAGCCAGCGCGTGAAGCCCGTTTTCGGAACGTAGGTCGATTGTCCGGCCATGATTCGCTCCGTCAGCCGATCTTGATTTTGGTGGGGCCCAGAAACGAGTACGGCGGCACGTACAGGTTCTCCGGCGCTGGCCCTCGGCGGATGCGGCCCGCGGTATCGTATTGCGAGCCGTGGCAGGGGCAGAGATAGCCGCCGAAATCACCCTGATGATCGAGCGGAATGCAGCCCAGATGCGTGCAGATGCCGATCAGGATCAACCACTCGGGTTTGATCGTGCGGTCCTGATCCGTCGCCTGCGCGGTGTCCGGAAGATTGGCGTTGCGCGCGAGTTGATCCGGCAGAGACGAGACCGGGACCGCGCGCGCTTCCGCGATCTCTTTCTGGGTGCGGCGGCGGACGAAGACCGGCTTTCCGCGCCACATAATCGTGACCTGCTGCCCTTCCTGTACCGGCGAAAGGTCGAACTCGACGGAGGAGAGCGCCAGCACCGAAGCGGAGGGATTCATCTGATCGAGGAACGGCCACGCCGTAAGCGCAACGCCAATGGCACCGGCGGCCCCCGTCGCGATATAAAGGAAGTCGCGGCGTGTCGGCTCGGCCGCTGTCGTGGTTGCCACGGATATCACCCTTGAATCAGGCGCTTCCGAGGGGCGAAGAGTTGACGGCCGCGCAACCCCCGGAATCTCGCGCGGCTCGATTTGCGGGCGCAAAATAGTGACTCGGGGCTGGGGGGTCGTCGCGGCACGATGCCGCAGAAAATCCGAGAAATTGCACGGGTTTGGCGCGCCGTCAGCATTCGATTGCACCCAAGTGCCCCTGGTCGGCGTAGTGGAGCAGCGCGCGATCGCGGGTGATCACCGTGTACCCGTATTCGCGGGCAGTCGCTGCGATGATCCGATCCGCTGGATCGTGATGCAAAGAGCCCGGGAGGAACCACGATTCCATCAAGATTCGGGGCGTAAGCTCGGCCAATGCGGTATCGGGTTTGCTCATCAAGACCTCGAACCAGCGCTGCGGCGAATAATGGGACTTGAACCGTCCCTTGCGGGCCAATTGCCGATCTCCCAAGCAATAATAGGCGAAACATAGACGAGATGGCCCCGGCTTCGGGCCTCGTTCAGAGCGTTCGTCGTTGCCTCGGATATTTCGCCGGCAACGACCCAAAGTGCAGCACAGGTGTCCAAAAGGAGCGGCTGATTCATTTGCCCTTTTTGGACATCCCCTGCTCAATCTGATCCCAATCTTCATCCATCAGTTTTTCGATCTCTGCCCATTCCTCGTCCGTGTACATAGGGCTGGTGAGATCGTAGCCAGACTCGATCGCAAACGTGCCTTTCATCGAACCAATTAGCGGATGCAGACCGACCTTGTTCTCCGGATTGCGTCGGGCTCGCGGCCCGACATCCGCACGACCTTTACTGTTATTCCCAGCGATGCGTCGAAAGACGAGTTTCTTTGCGGCAGTGTCTACCTGTTCAGTGCGATAGCCTGCATCCAACCAGACCTTGGTCATCACATTGTTAGATGTGCTGTTGCTCCACCACGCGGGGTATTCCTGTGATTTCGGCAATTTCGCTCCAACGATTCGCTCAATTTCTGCGAACGTCAGAGGCACTTGGTCTCTGCCCTGGCCTCGCAAGTAGGTCCCCAAACGATCATACTTGCTCATCTGAAGCTCCACTTTACTTCAATGAAGTAAGTAGGAAATCGTCGTAAGTCAAGGAAATTTGATGCGATTGGCTCTCTACGAACCCGATATTCCCCAGAACGCGGCCGCGCTAATTCGGTTGGGGGCATGCCTGGGTGTGCCGGTCGACATTATCGAGCCATGCGGGTTTCTGTTCAGCGATGCGGCGTTCAAGCGGGCGGGGATGGATTATCTCGATCGGGCACAGGTGCGGCGACACGATTCGTGGCTCGCGTTCCTCGCGCGCCAGCGGGAACTTGAACGGCGCACGATTTTGCTGACGTCTAGATCCAGTTTTCCGTACACCGATTTCGCTTTCGCCAGGAGCGATACCGTTCTGCTCGGCCGCGAGAGCGCCGGCGTGCCGCAGGAGGTGCATGACGCGGTCGATGCGCGCCTAAAAATCCCGATGCGCGCGGGACTGCGATCAATCAATGTCGCTCAGGCCGGCGCGATGGTGTTGGGCGAGGCGCTGCGGCAGACAGGGTCGTTCCCCCCATGACGCAAGCCATCTCCGATCGCAAGGCACGCGCGAGCGCCTGGTTCGAGGAACTGCGCGACCGCATCTGCACGAAATTCGAGAAGATCGAAGCAGAATGCACGTGCGGGCAATTGTCCGATTTGCCGGCGGGACAGTTCGAGCGCAAAGCGTGGCGCCGTCCCGCGGAAAGCGGCGAAGATGCCGGCGGAGGCATGGTGAGCATTCTGCGCGGCCGGGTGTTCGAGAAAGTCGGCGTGAACGTCTCGACCGTGTATGGCCGCTTCAGCCCCGAATTTGCCAAACAGGTACCCGGCGCATCGGAGGATCCACATTTCTGGGCGAGCGGCATTTCGCTGGTGGCGCACATGTGGAACCCGCATGTGCCGGCCGTGCACATGAACACGCGCCATATCGTGACGACAAAGAGCTGGTTCGGCGGCGGCGCCGACCTGACGCCGGTCTTTCCAAACGAAGAAGACACCACGGACTTTCACGCCGCGCTGCAGCGTGCGTGCGATGCGCACAGCCCCGACTACTACCCGCGTTACAAGAAATGGTGCGACGAGTACTTCTTCCTGCCGCACCGAAATGAGCCGCGCGGGGCAGGCGGCATTTTCTTCGACTATTTGGATACCGGCGATTGGGAGGCCGATTTTGCCTTCACCCGCGATGTTGGGCTGGCATTTCTCGATGTTTATCCCCAAATCGTCAGGAGACGGATGGGGCGTGCGTGGACGGAAGCGGAACGCGAACACCAGCTGGTGCGGCGCGGACGCTATGCGGAGTTCAATTTGCTGTACGACCGGGGCACCCAGTTCGGGCTGAAAACAGGGGGAAACGTGGAAGCCATCCTGATGAGCCTGCCGCCCGCCGTCCGTTGGCCCTGATCGAATCCGGCGAGCGCGGCGGTAATGCATTTCCTCTCACCAGCCCTGGCCGCGCTGCTTCAGGTCATCCTGATCGACATTGTTCTGGCGGGCGACAATGCGCTCATCATTGGCATGGTGGCATCGCAGGTGCCGCGCGCGAACCGGCGAAAGGTCATCTTCTGGGCGCTGGTTGCCGCTGTCATCGCACGGATCATTCTTGCGACAATCACGGCGACCCTGCTCGAAGTGATCGGGCTGATGTTTGCCGGTGGCCTGCTCCTTCTCTGGGTGAGCTGGCGCCTTTACCGGGAAATCCGGCACTCGAGAGAGGAGGAGGCAAATCTCCGCGCCATAGCAGCCGGCACGAACGGACAAGCCGAAGAGCCGAAGCAGGGGCTAACGGTCCGGCGCGCCATCGTTCAGGTCGCAGTCGCCGATTTGTCGATGTCACTCGACAACGTGCTCGCGGTAGCCGGCGCGGCGATGGATCACGTCTGGGTGTTGACGATCGGACTCTTGCTTTCCATCGCACTGATGGGCGTCGCGGCCGCAATGATTGCCAATCTTCTGCAGCGGCATCCCTGGATTAGCTACGCCGGGCTGATCATCGTATTCTATGTGGCGCTCAGGATGATGTGGATTGGCGGCTGGGAAATCTACCACGCGCAAACTCAGGCGACACGCAGCAACAACGCCGTCGCGTCATCGCTCGTCTTGAACCGTGGGTAGCGCGTGCCCTTCAAATCCGTGCCTTCGATCTCGCGAAGTTCTGCTCCAAGCTTCGCAAGACCGATATCGGCGGCCGCTTCGATCAAGGTTTCCGAATCATATCGGCGGTAATCGCTCGAGAGCGCGAGAAATCCGTCGGTGGCGAGAAGCACCAGCGAGTCCGTCGGCGCAACCGCTTCCTCTGTGGCCACATGATCCGCTGCGCGAGGATCCGGGCCAAAAATCCAGCCGCCCTTCTCCGTATTCGCATAGTTGCGCGCACGGCGCAGTGCCTCGAGATACTCCGGCCGGTTGTGTCCCGCTGCCGGCGACAACCCATGGCGTTGAGCAAGCTTCGCGACGCGCTCCGCCTCGAGCGCACGCTTTTCCGCAGCCTCTCCAAACACCGTGACCGGCTCGTTCGGCCGGCGCACCAGCGCCGCACAATCGCCGAACCAGAATGCTTCGAAACCGGGTTCGGTGGCCACAATGAGCATCATCGAGGCGAACGGGATCTCGTAGGTCTCCCGTGGCGCGCGTTTGCGAAGCGCCTCAAACGATTGCTGAGAATCTTCCATCGCGCGGCGAATCGCCTCAAGCGGAGCATCGCCGTCGCGAATATGCGCCATGAGCCGCCGCGCACCGAAACGCGCGAGCCAGGCCGCGTCGCTATCGCCGGGCATCAGCGGTTCGCCAAGGCCTGTTGCACCATCCATGATGACCGCGGCATTCGGCTGAGAGGCGAAGGCGTCATCATTTGGTTTTTCCGGATGGCCCGGCAGGCTTATGGAATCGAGCAGTTCGAAGGTCGTCATCAGTATGCGATCGCCTGCACCACCGCCTTCAAACGCTCGGCGAGAGAAAATTCGTCATCGATGAAATCAGATTCGATCCACCACTCTTCCACCTCGGAAAGAATGCGGCCCACCAGCGGACCTTCCGCCACGCCTGCTGCGATCACATCTCGGCCATTCAGCGGAAAGATTGGCGGGTGCCATGCATCTGCCATTGCGAGCAGCGCCCGCCATTGGATGGCGTTGGAGCCCCTGGGATCTTCCGCCCAGCGGATGCGCACACGATCTTTGAACCGCTGCACGCCAAGTCGATACAGCAGCTTGCGCACCTCGCGAATGGAGAGATAGGAGACGATCTTCTCCTTCGCGCCGACAAGATCCTTCAGTCGTTCGCGATCCGCGTTGGACAGTTTGAGGCGATCGGAAAGCGAGTCGGCAACGGCGACATTGGCCGGAAGCAACGCCGAAAGGCGAAGAATCGCGTCGGCTGCGAAGAAACAACCACGGTCGCTTTCGACGAGCTTTTCCAGTCGCGAAAAATCCAGCTCGCCAGGAAGAAATTCGGTGAGAATTCCGGTTGCCGCCATTGCGCGCAGAACAGCAACCGGGTCGTCCGCCTCGAGCAGCCGCAGGAATTCTTTTTGAATCCGCTCGCCCGAAAGCCGCGCAATACCGGATCTTTCGTTTGCAGCAGCGCGCAACGCCGCCGGGTCGATCTCGCCTTTGCCGAACCATGCATGAAAACGAAAGAGGCGAAGGATGCGGAGGAAATCTTCGCGAATGCGCATGACGGGATCGCCGACAAAGCGCACGCGGCCCGCTTCAAGATCGGCCATGCCGCCGAAATAATCGAAGACTTCGCCGTCGGCGGACGCATAGAAGGCGTTCATCGTAAAATCGCGCCGTGCGGCGTCTTCCTGCCAATTGGCGGTGAAAGCGACTGTCGCGCGCCGGCCGTCGGTCGCGACATCGCGGCGCAGGGTGGTGATCTCGAATGCCTTCGTCTTCACAATGGCCGTCACCGTGCCGTGCTCGATCCCCGTCGGCACCGCGCCGAGCCCGGCGGTTCGCAGCCGTCGAGTGACGTCATCCGGTAAGAGCGGCGTTGCGATGTCGACGTCCGTAACCGGACGAGAGAGCAGCGCGTTGCGTACGGCGCCGCCCACAAACCGCGCCTCGCCGCCCTCTTTGGTGAGCGCATCCATCACGGCGCGGGTTTCTGCCGCTGTCATCCACATTTCGCGCGCCGGATCGAGCTTCCACGTCACGGCGAGCGGTCCTTCTCCACATGACCGGGAACGATTTTCCCGTTCACCACATGAGGCGGAATGTATCGTCCCTTCGTCGTTTCGCCCTCTGTAAGACCTACATAAATGAAACTCGCAGCGACGAGAGAAAGACCCGCGATGAACAGATAGGTCCACGGCGTGTCATGCTGCGGTGTAATGGATCGCGCGCGGGCAAGCAGAAGGTATGCGCCGTAAATCGCGAACGGCACGGCAAACAACAGAAGGCGAATGAGAATAGCGCGAATCATTCTGCCTGCAATCTATCGACAAAATTCACGAGAATCCCTGCCGTCGCGCCCCAGATGTAGTGCGGGCCATAAGTGAAGGCGTAAAACTCGCGCTGGCGGCCACGCCATTCCATGCTGCGCCGTTCGCGGTTGGCGGAATCGAGCAGGAATTCGAGCGGAACTTCGAACACCTCGGCCACTTCGTTCGGATCGGGCAGCAACTCGAACCCATTGCTGAGGAGCCCGACGACCGGCAGTATTGCATAGCCGGTGCCTGTTTCATACGAATCGAGAAATCCAGTAACCGTCACGAATCCTGCCGTAATGCCGGTTTCTTCCTGCGTTTCGCGCAGCGCCGTTTCCACCAGCGAGAGATCGCTTTCGTGGACCCGGCCGCCGGGAAAACTCACCTGACCCGCGTGACGGGCGAGATGAGGCGTGCGGCGGGTGAAAAGAACGCTCGGCTCATTGTGCGCGATGATCGGCAGAAGCACGGCCGCGGGCTGCAATATCGCCAGCCTGCTCATTCCGGGATTGAGATCATGATCACCACGCGAGGGCGACAGTGGCAGCTTCGGCGGATGCGGCAGCAGCCGTTCACGCAGCAGCGCCGGTTCACCTTGTGCAATTTGCTCGATGATCGATTGCGGTGGAGTCACGCCGCAGATCCCAATGGAAAGAATATGCCGCAACTCCAGACTCCCGGCGTATCTGCTTGCGCGTGCTCTGCGGACAGCGCCAAGTCGGCCAGCTGGTAATACACGTTTCGGCTGATGCGCGCGTCCAATCCATGCCGCACGTGAATATAAGGCGCGGGTTCAGTGCTCCCATTCGCATCGACACGAATGGGATTTTCGCGGCCGGCGATCGTCTCATCACCAACATTCGTCGTGAACACGAGCTGCTGATCGCGTCCGCTCCCACGCACATCGAGAAGCACCGCCAG
This sequence comes from Rhizomicrobium sp., assembly GCA_035494695.1. Lineage (GTDB taxonomy): Bacteria > Pseudomonadota > Alphaproteobacteria > Micropepsales > Micropepsaceae > Rhizomicrobium. The sequence continues at coordinate 44,693 of DATJGT010000003.1, forward strand.
AAACGGCGCGTCCTCGACCGTGATCCGCATCTTCTCCACCGGCGTAACGAGATAATACCCGTCCGACTCCTTCCGGAGAATTGTGGAAAACAAACGCACAAGCTCGCGACGCGCAATCGGCCGGCCGTCATGGAACCAGGTTCCATCCCGTGCGATGCGAATGTCGATTTCACTGCAATGCTTCGGGTTCCAGCGCTCGAGCGGCGGCAATGCGCGCCCAGCCGCCAGCTCGCGCTGGAGGCTCGCCAGTCCGAGAATGGGCTCCGTCATGACAGCCATGTTAGCCTCGAACTTCACGGCCTTGTGCGGGACCGCGGCAAAGGCGCCACGCTTCCGCGGTTGCGCGCGAGCCGCCCCAATGCCACTAAATGATCGGCCTCGCCCTCCGAACGTAGGCGCGGCGAGACGGGCGGGCAATGTGTTTAGGCGGGATGCCCGCAAATGGATGGACGCATGTCACAAGCCGAAGCCATAGCCACCCACGACGACTCCGATGCCGTGATCAATGCGCGGCGTACGTCTGAGACCTTCGCAAAAGTGCGCGAAGCTGTCGGGAAAACCATCTTGGGGCAGCGCGAGGTGATCGATCAGTCGTTGATTACGATTCTCGCCGGAGGTCACGGTCTGCTGATCGGCGTGCCAGGGCTGGCAAAGACGCGGCTGGTCGAGACGCTCGGCATCGTGCTGGGGCTCGACTGGAAGCGCATTCAGTTCACGCCCGACCTGATGCCGGCCGACATCGTCGGCTCCGAAGTGCTCGAGGAGTCGGAGAGCGGGCGCCGTGGCTTCCGCTTCATCAAGGGCCCCGTGTTTACGCAGCTCCTCATGGCGGACGAGATCAACCGCGCCTCGCCGCGCACGCAATCCGCGCTGCTGCAAGCGATGCAGGAGCGCTATGTGACCATCGCAGGCGAACGCCACGATCTGCCGATCCCGTTCCACGTGCTTGCGACCCAAAACCCGCTGGAGCACGAGGGGACTTATCCGCTTCCCGAAGCGCAGCTCGACCGTTTCCTCCTCCAGATTGACGTAGAGTATCCGGACGAAGAGGCGGAGCGTCGTATGCTGATTGCCACCACGTTCGGCGAAGAGAAACCGCCGCAGCCGATCTGCACACCGGCGCAGCTGATGGAGGCACAGCAACTCGTGCGGCGCCTTCCTGTGGGCGAGAAAGTCGTCGATGCCATCCTGCGCATTGTGCGCGCCGCGCGGCCGGACGAAGGCGGTGCGAAGGATCTGCGCGAACTCATCTCATGGGGCCCGGGGCCGCGTGCAAGCCAGGCGTTCATGCTCGCCGTCCGCGCGAAGGCGCTGATCGAGGGCCGCTTTGCGCCATCGGTCGACGATGTCGTCGCACTTGCGCACCCCGTGCTGCGCCACCGCATGGCGCTCAATTTCACCGCGCGAGCAGAAGGCGCGACCCTTGCCAATGTGATCGACAGACTCTGCCGATCCTTCGCCTGAACGGATTTTCGCCTTGGATTCTCACCGCAGCGGAACGTGGAATCCTCTGCAAGAGCAGGCCGAGCAAATCGCGGCCGCGCTTCCGCCGCTGCTGGTCGCCGCGGAACGGTTGGCGTCGTCCGTCAGCCTCGGCGTGCATGGCCGGCGCAAGTCCGGCATGGGGGAGTCCTTCTGGCAATTCCGCCGCTACGCAGCACAGGATTCCTTTACTGCCATCGACTGGCGGCAATCGGCGAAATCCCAACATCTGTTTGTCCGTGAGCGCGAATGGGAAGTGGCGCAAGCGGTCTGGTTCTGGCGCGACGGCTCGCGAACCATGCGGTACCAGTCCCCATTCGCCGAGATGACGAAGATCGATCGCGCGACATTGCTCGCGCTGGCGCTGGGATCGCTGCTCGTTCGTGGCGGCGAGCGCATTGCATTGCTGGGCGATGGACGCGTACCGGCATCGGGACGCGGCGTGCTGCGACGGATTGCGCACGAACTCACTGACGGAGCTCCGAGCGAAGAAGTGCTGCCACCCGACGCGCCGATCACGCGCAATTCGCAATTCGTCTGGCTCGGCGATTTTCTTTCGCCTGCGAGCACGACCGAAGCAGCAATGCGGCGGATTTCCAATCTCGGCGTGACGGGCACGCTTGTGCACATCGTAGACCCGGCGGAAGAAGATTTCCCCTTTGAAGGGCGCACGCGATTCCACTCGCTCACCGATTCCGAGAGCGAGCTGTTCGGCCGCGCCGAGACAATTCAGGCTGCCTATCGCGCGCGATTTCGAGCGCACAGCGAGGAAGTCCGTACGCTCGCGCGCAAGCTCGGCTGGAGCTATCTCGCGCATCGCACAGACAAGCGCCCGGAAACCGCTCTGATTGCGCTTTATGCCGAAATCGGCGGCGAGCCTCTGCAGCGGAACCCGGCATAGCCCATGAATCTCTTCAGCGGATTAAGTTTCGGCGCGCCGTTCATTCTCGCTGGTCTCGTCATTCTGCCGGCGATCTGGTGGTTGTTGCGGGTGATGCCACCGGCCCCGCGCCGCGTGCCGTTTCCACCCCTGCGCCTGTTGCGCGGATTGATGGCGACGGAAGAAACACCGGCGCGCACGCCGTGGTGGCTGCTGCTGTTGCGGATGATTGTTGCCGCGCTCGTGATCTTCGCACTGGCCGAACCCATTCTCGGTGAAACTGCCAAGCCGCTCGGGAGCGGTCCGCTGGTTCTGTTCGTGGATAATGGATGGACGGCTGCCCATGCCTGGGCCGATCGCCAAGCGGCCATTTCGGATGCGCTCACAGGCGCGGCGCGCGCGGGCCGCGCGGTTGCCGTCGTTCCGACCGCATCGGCAAACGCGCCGAACGTCAGTCTGCTCGACGCCGGCGCGGCCCTGCGTGCCGCGCGCGATCTCGAACCCGAGCCTTGGTTGCCCAACCGTGCGCGTGCCACTGCCGCGCTCGCGAAAGGACATTTCTCGGCGCAGCCGCAAATTCTGTGGCTAAGCGACGGCCTCGACTACGACGACGCCGCGAAAACGGCAGCCGCACTCTCCAAGTTCGGGCACCTGACCGCCTTGGCCGACCCGCTCGGCAAGGTACCACTCGCAGTCCTCCCGGAAAATCATCAGGCGGACGGCTTCAAGGTGACGGTCATTCGCGCCGGCTTCGCGGGTGGGAGAACAGGCAAAGTGCTGGCCCTGGGCGCGCGCGGCGAAGTGCTGGCCACGGCACCGTTTGCCATTCCGCGCGGCAAAGACCGCACCACGGCCAAAATCAAACTGCCGCTCGAAGTCCGGAACGAGACGCAGCGCATCGCCGTCGCGAACGAGGATTCGGCGGGCGCCGTGCGGCTGCTCGATGTTAGCGCGCGGCGCCGCGCCGTGGGCCTCGTCTCCGCCAGCAATATGGAGAATGAGCAGCCGCTGTTGTCCGATCTCTATTATCTCGAGCGCGCGCTTGCGCCTTATGCCGACCTGCACAAGGGCACAATCGGGGACACTATCAACCGGCACGTGTCGGTGCTGGTGCTGGCGGATATCGGCAAGATCGCGGGTGCAGATCGCGACCAGGTGGCGAAGTTCGTGTCCGATGGCGGTGTGCTGGTGCGCTTCGCCGGCGGGCGAATGACGGAAAGCGTGGACGATCTCATTCCGGTGCGGCTGCGAACCGGCGGGCGCTATCTCGGCGGTGCGCTCGCATGGGCGGAGCCGCAACACCTCGCGCCCTTTCCGGATGCAAGCCCGTTTCACGGTCTCGGTGTGCCAAAGGACGTGACGGTCTCGCGCCAGGTCTTGGCTGAGCCGTCCGTCGAGCTCGGTGAGCGCACCTGGGCGCGGCTGTCCGATGGCACACCACTCGTCACCGCGAAGCAAAGCGGCAAAGGCTGGATCGTATTGTTCCATGTCACGGCGAGTCCGGCGTGGTCGTCGCTTCCGCTCTCGGGACTCTATGTCGACATGCTGCAGCGCTTGCTTGATCTGGCAGGGGGGGCGCGGCCGATCGATTTGAGCGCGAATGCCGCCGCTGTGTTTCCACCGCTGACGACGCTTGACGGCTTCGGCCGCTTGCGCAAACCGCCGTCGGAAGCGCTGCCTATTCGCGGCAACCAGCTCGCGAAGCTCAGACCTTCGGCGGCACATCCACCTGGATTCTATGGCGTAGAAGGAAGCGAAGTTGCGATCAACGCCGTGAATGCAACCACCACGCTCACGCCGATGGGCGACATCGGAACCGCGGTGCGCGCCTATTCCGGCACGGCCGCCTTTCCGTTGCAGGCGCCGCTGCTCGCGATCGCATTGTTGTTGCTGCTTGCCGATATCGTGATCTCGCTATGGCTACGCGGGCACCTTGCCAACGCGCGGCGCCGGCTGGCATTCGGAACGAGCGCGTTGCTGCTCTTTGCCGTTGTGCCGCTTCATCGCGCGCACGCCGATGAGTCTTTCGGCGAACAGGCGGCGCTCGACACGCGGCTGGCTTACGTTATCACCGGCGTTACCGATGTCGATGAAATGAGCAAGGCGGGCCTGACCGGTCTCGGCCTCTATCTCAAGGCGCGCACGTCCTACGATCCCAAAGAACCGATGGGCGTCAACATCGAGAAGGACGATCTCACTTTCTTTCCCCTGCTCTATTGGCCCATGGACCCGCGCGAGCAGAATCTCCCGCCCAAAGCGCTGAGCAAGATCAGCGATTACATGCGCAACGGCGGAACGATTCTGTTCGACACGCGCGACCTTTCACTAGGATCCTCGCGTGGCCCGGATTCGCCCGGACAACAAACGTTGCGGCGTCTGATTGGCAAGCTCGATCTTCCGCCTTTGCAACCAGTGCCCTCCGACCACGTGCTGACAAAATCGTTTTACCTGCTCCAGGATTTTCCCGGTCGCTGGGACGGCGGAAAGGTGTGGGTCGAAGCCTTGCCGCCGCCCGATCCGGATGCCGGGCCAGCGCCGGCGCGCGGCGGTGACGGCGTGTCGCCCGTGATTATCGGCGGCAATGATTGGGCAGCCGCGTGGGCGGTGGATTCTACGGGCCAACCGATCGCGGATGTTTCCGGCGGCGATCAGCAGCGCGAAATGGCGGTTCGCTTCGGCATCAACGTCGTGATGTACGCGCTCACCGGCAACTACAAAACCGATCAGGTGCACGTGCCTGCGCTGCTCGAACGGATGGGGCGTCAATAGCACATGCACTACGCGCTCGATTTCGCGCCGCACCTTTCGCCCGCGCTGATGTGGGTTCTCGTTGCAGCATCCGTCGCGCTGACGGCGCTTGCGTTCGCGCTGCGCGCGCGGGGGGCTTGGGCAAGGGGAGTTGCGCTCGCCATTGTGCTGCTCGCGCTCGCCAATCCTCTCATCGTGCACGAAGCGCGCGAAGGCCTGCCGGACGTGGTGGCACTCGTTGTCGATCACTCGCAAAGCATGGATACGCGCGGCCGTCGCGCGGAAGCCGATGCCGCGGCGGAGCAAATCCGGAAGCAACTCGCGGCCGACAAATCGCTGGAGGTCCGCCGTGCGGAAGTCACCTCTCATCCAGGAGACGACAGCGGCACACAACTGTTCGCCGCGATTCAAAGCGCGCTGGCGTCCGCGCCACCGGATCGCGTCGCGGGCGCGATTGCGATCACCGATGGCGAAGTGCACGACGTGCCAACCGGACACAAGCCCGCGCTCAACGCGCCGCTGCAGGTGCTGATCGCCGGCAAGCACGACGAGCAGGACAGGAAGCTCACCATCGAGAGCGCCTCGCGGTTTGCAATTGTGGGGCAGCCGGCGGAGATTACCTTGCGCGTGGATGATTTCAGCGCAGGCGCGGGCGGCCCGGTCAACGTCGATATCCGCATCGATGGACGGAATGTCGGAACGCACCCTGTGCAGAGCGGCAAGCCCACCCTTGTCAAAGTCCCGATCGCGCATGCCGGCGAAAACGTGATTGAAGTCGAAGCGAAGCCGGGCCCCTCGGAACTCACCTTGCAGAACAACCGCGCGGTTGTGCCGGTGACCGGCGTGCGCGACCGCCTGCGGGTGCTCCTTGTCTCCGGCGAGCCACATGCGGGTGAGCGCGTGTGGCGTAATCTGCTGAAGGCCGATCCGTCCGTCGACCTCGTGCACTTCACCATTCTGCGCCCGCCCGACAAGCAGGACGCAACCCCCATCAGCGAACTGTCGCTCATCGCATTTCCCACGCGTGAATTGTTCGTGGAAAAGCTCAACGGCTTCGACCTCGTGATCTTCGACCGTTGCAGCACGGCGGGTGGCCTATCGCTCATTCCGCTCGCCTATTTCGAGAACATCGCGCGCTATGTGGAGAACGGTGGCGCGTTGCTGATCGCTTCGGGCCCGGAGTTCGCCGATCAGCTGAGCATCTACCGCACGCCACTCGCTGCCGTCCTGCCCGCGCAACCGACGGGCGATGTGCTGACGCAGGAATTCAAGCCGCTGGTCACGCCTGCCGGCCTTGCCCATCCGGTGACGCGCGATTTGCCCGGCGCGAACGCGGGCAACAAGCCGCCCACTTGGGGTAGCTGGTTTCGCCTGATCGGCGCGGCGAAGGTTGCAGGAGATGTGGTGATGGCAGGGCCGGACAATCGCCCGCTGCTCGTGCTCGACCGCGTCGGCAAGGGCCGCGTGGCGGAATTTCTCTCCGATCAGGAATGGCTGTGGGCGCGCGGCTTCGATGGCGGCGGCCCGCAGGCCGAACTGCTGCGACGGCTCGCGCACTGGCTGATGAAAGAGCCGGAACTTGAGGAAGAAAGGCTGTCTGCGTCCGTCGCCAACGGCCAGATCGCAATTGAGCGCCACACGATGGCCGCCGCAGCAAAACCGGTTCAGGTGACTTATCCATCCGGAAAGAAGAGCACCGTCACGCTCAACAAAGTCGAGCCGGGACTTTGGCGCGCGGCGGCGAAGGCGGATGAGCTGGGACTCTATCGCTTGACGGACGGCACATTGAACGCGGTTACCGCTGCCGGTCCGCTCAACCCGAAAGAAGTGGCCGACATGCGCGCGACAGACGCGATTCTGAAAGGCCCGGCCGAAGCAACCGGCGGCTCAGTGCATTGGCTGGCCGATGGCGGCTTGCCGGATATTCGTCGCGTCGGTGCGCATAGCACCGCATCTGGCGATCGCTGGATCGGCCTGCGCCGCAACGGCGCCTATCGCGTGACAAGCGTGGAGCAGATCCCACTGCTGCCTCCTTGGCTCGCGCTCGTGCTCCTCGTCGGCACGCTTCTCCTCGCGTGGCGACTCGAAGGGCGGTGACGAAACCTCTGCGGTTGAACGCGGCCCACATCTTTAGTTCGCGGAGCCGTTGGCGTTTCCATTAACAGGCGCGCTAACCGTCGGGAGCAGTGCTTTGAAGACTCCCTTCGCAGCGACATCGCCGCCCATATCCTGCCCGGTATTAGCGCCAATCAGCAGACCGTTCCCAGATTCCGGAAACAGAATGGCAATCGCGCGCCAGTTCCCATCTGAACCGCCGTGCTGCAGTACGGGGCCTTTGAATCCGGCGACGCTCGGATCGACTCCCCAGTCAAGGCCAACATCTGTCCCAGGATGCGGTGATTGCATTAATAGGTAGGTAGCAGCCGATAACAGTTTGCCGTGGCCTTTTGCGCCCGCCAGCTGATCAACGCAAAACTTCGCCCAGTCGCCAAGCCTCATGTGAACGATGCCCGCCGGCGCCATCATGAGCGGAGCGCTGTCGCGCGGCGTGGCCGGACGTCCGGCATGATGACCCATGAGTTGGCCCTCGTGAGTCGGTCCAAATCCCGCGCTCCGCATCCCGAGCGGGGCGAATACCTCGCGCCGCATCAGCTGTTCGTACGAAACGCCCGTGGCGCGCTCCGCGATTACAGCCGCAAGAATGAACCCTGTGTTGCTGTAGCTCGAACCTGTGCCCGGCGGTATCGCAGGTCGCTCTTGCAAGGCGCGCCTCACATAAGCGAGGCGTTGCTGCGGAAGTGGGCGATTATCGTCGAAGAAGGCGTCGTTGAATTTCATATCGCTCACGTCGTGGGGCAGACCTGAACGATGGCTTAGGAGCTCGTCGAGAGTCACGGAGCGATATTCCGGCCGCATGTCGTGCACGAGACCGGGAAGCATTTTCGACAAGGGCGAGTCCCATGAAAGCCGCCCACGCTCAACGAGCCGCGCGATCATCGCAGCTGTCATCGGTTTGGCGACTGATCCGATCACCCAAACATCATCCAGTCGTACAGGATCTTTGCCGTCATTTCGACGTACACCATGTACGGCAATTTCGGTGACCTTGCCATTTTTGATGATCACTGCTCCAACAGCCGGCGTTTTCGTACCGGTCAGGGCAGACAATAGAACTGAATCAATTGAACTCGCGCATGCAGGCGGAGTCGCTGTAAGCAGGCCGAACAGGATTGCCAGCGCCAGCTTCCGAATCACCTGCGCGCCGTGTCCAAGTCTGGTCCGACGGCCGCACTGCTGGCGCAGACGGGATGATCGATGCGGGCGCGGCGAACATCGCCTTGCAGTGACTCCAAAGCGCCTTCCGCGAGCGCGAGTCCGAGAATACGCGCTTTGTCCACCGGCCCGGGGAACTTGGTCCGGCCCGGTGCAATCGGCGCAAAGCCCACGCGCGCGTAATACGGGGCATCGCCCACGAGAACGATCGCGCGATGGCCGAGCGCTTTCGCTTCCTCGATCCCGCGCTGCATAAGTGCGATGCCGATGCCGCGGCCGCGCTGATCGGACTGCACCGCAAGCGGGCCCAGAAGCAGCGCCGGTTCTTTCCCCACGAATACCGGCCAGTAGCGCACCGAGCCGCGGAGAATTCCGGCTTCGATCGCAACGAAGCTCAGGCTGGATGTCGGATCGACGCCCTCGCGCAAACGGTAAGCGGATTTCGCGTAGCGTCCCGGTCCGAAGGATTGCGCCACCAACTCTTCGATGTGCGGCGCGTCCTCCGGCCGCTCGGGCCGGATCTCCCATGTTGCTTTGACAGCACCCGCCACCACGCCGCTATGCTCCGCCACAGACCGACATCGGAGCTAAGCCATGGGTGTGCTGGAAGGCAAGGTCGTTCTCGTCACGGGCGGCGCGAACGGCATCGGCAAGGAATGTGCGCTGCTCGCTGCACGCGAGGGCGCCGCCGTCGTGGTGAACGATCTCGGCG
>DATJGT010000004.1:0-33287 GCA_035494695.1 Rhizomicrobium sp.
TCGTGATTACCCCGTGTAGATACCACACCTTCGTCGACGAGCCGACCGCATGACGGCAACGAAGGCCAGTCCTTCGCATTCTAGAAGCACATCTAGCAGGAACACCGAGAATGGCCGGTTCGCGTATCGGGCGGCGGGGCATCCTTTTCGGTGCCGTCGCGGCACCGGTTTCCATTCTGGCGGTGGCGTGTTCAGACAATCACGCGAAAGAAGTTGGTGCCATCGAGGACCTCATGCGGGAGCACGGCGTGCTGCGCCGCGCTTTTCTTATTTATCAGGAGTTCGCAGTTCGCTTGCGGACAGACGACAAGCGTGTGGACGGCAACGCGCTGCACGAGACCGCGCAACTGTTCCGCACATTCGGCGAGGACTATCATGAGAGGACGCTTGAAGAAGCCCACATCTTCCCCGCGGTCAGGAAGGCGGGCGGATTGGCGGCAGGCTATGTCAATGTGCTGAAGGATCAGCACGCGCGCGGACGCGCCATCACAGACTACATTCTTTCCGTCACTGGCAACGGTTCCATCTCAACGGGAAATGCCGAACCGCTGGCCCGCGCGCTCGAAACGTTTCAGATCATGTACGCCAACCATGCCGCGCGCGAGGATACGATCGTGTTTCCGGCCTGGAAGAGCGCGCTGTCCGAACACGACCTCGACGAAATGGGCGACAAATTCGAGGATATCGAGAAGCAGATGTTCGGCAAGGATGGCTTCGAGGATGCCGTCGGCCGCATCGGACGCATCGAGAAGTCGCTGGGTTTCAGCGATCTTGCCCAATTCACCGCTCCGCTTCCGCCCGCGACGGGCACGCCGTAGATTGACGCCGCTCACGACAGCGCAGGTCTTGGCTCGCTCCTCGCGCTGACGGGCGCTTGCGATAGAAACTTTGGCCTGCTACCCCCTCGCGCCTCATGAGCGACGCGCAAACCGCAAAACCTGGAACGCCGGCGGCCGAAGCCGCGCGACGGCGCACCTTCGCGATCATCTCCCACCCGGACGCCGGCAAGACGACCTTAACGGAGCATCTGTTGCTGCTCGGCGGCGCCATTCGCGCGGCAGGACAGGTGAAGGCGCGCGGCGAGGCGAGGCGCGCGCGCTCCGACTGGATGCGCATCGAGCAGGAGCGCGGCATCTCTGTCACCAGCGCGGTGATGACCTTCGAATACGGCGGCGGCGCGGTGTTCAACCTGCTGGATACACCCGGCCACGAAGATTTTTCCGAAGATACCTACCGCACCCTGACGGCTGCGGATTCCGCGGTGATGGTGATCGATGCGGCCAAGGGCATCGAGGCCCAAACGCGCAAACTATTCGAGGTGTGCCGGCTGCGCGACATTCCCATCATCACCTTCATCAACAAGATGGATCGCGAGGCGCGCGATCCTCTGTCGCTGATCGACGAAATTTCCGACCAGCTGCAGCTCGAATGCGCGCCGATGATGTGGCCGGCCGGCATGGGGTTGAACTTCAAAGGCGCACTCGATCTCTATACAGATGAATTCGTCGTGTACTCGGGCAGCACGAACAACGGCGAGCGCATCGACGGAAATGCGCTGCGCGCGCGCCTCGAGCCCGAAGTATTCGCGAAGCTCGAAGAGGAGGCGGAACTGGCGCAGGCGGGCCTTCCGCATTTCACACCCCATCGTTACCACGAGGGTCATCTCACGCCGGTCTATTTCGGCTCGGCGCTCAAGAATTTCGGCGTGACGGAGCTGATGAATGCGCTGGCCGAACATGCGCCGAGCCCGCGCGCGCAAGAGGCGGACGCGCGCGCAATCGAGCCTGCGGAAAACGAAGTCACCGGCTTTGTGTTCAAGGTGCAGGCGAACATGGATCCGAACCACCGCGACCGGGTCGCGTTCCTGCGCCTTGCGTCCGGCCGCTTCCGCCGCGGCATGAGGCTTAAGCAGTCCGGCACCGGCAAGACGCTCAGCGTTCACAATCCCATTCTCTTCTTCGCGCAGGAGCGCGAGACCGTGGATGAAGCCTGGCCAGGCGACATCATCGGAATCCCCAGCCATGGCGTGCTGCGCGTGGGCGACACGCTGTCGGAATCCGGCACTGTCGTGTTCACCGGAATTCCGAACTTCGCGCCGGAAATTCTCCGCCGCGTGCGCCTCGCCGATCCCATGAGGCAGAAGCATCTGACGCGCGCGCTCACCAGCCTGGCGGAAGAAGGCGTGACGCAGGTGTTCAAGCCGATGCTGGGCGCGAACTGGATCGTGGGCGTGGTGGGGCAGTTGCAGCTCGACGTGCTGAAGAGCCGGATGCGCGACGAATATGGCCTCGATGTGGAGCTGGACACGTCACCTTACGACACCGCGCGCTGGATTTCCGGCGACGATTCAGAAATCGAGAAGTTGATCTCGACCTACCGCAACCAAATGGCGACCGATCGCGATGGCGCGCCGGTGTTTCTGGCCAAATCGGCATGGGAACTCGGCTATGTCGCCGAGAAGTTCGAAGCAATCCGCTTCGCGAAAACCCGCGAGCGCCACGAGGTGCACGGCGAACAATAATCAAGTCGGCTTGCGCTCTCAGTTGCCGACGATTGCCCACTGATCGGGATAGAAGCCGTTGAAGTTTGTGCGGAGGGCAACGGAATAGGCGCCGATCGCGTCCACGACGATGAAATCGCCGGCCTTGATATTCTCCGGCAGCATCAGCGGGCGCGGCAACACATCGAGTGTGTCACAGGTGGGGCCGTAGACGCGGAACGGCGTATGCCCATCCGGCTCCTGCACCGCGTGCCCGCCTGAATCCAGCGAAAATACCCGCAGCGGATAATCCGCCGTCCAGCCCGGCAGCGTCAGCTCATCGAAGCTGCCATAGATGCCGTCGTTCAGATAAAGCTTGTCGTCCTTGCGCAGGATGACTTGCGTGACGAGCGACACGCCTTCGGCGATCAGCGCGCGCCCCGGTTCGCACAGCACGTTGGGCTTTCCCGGCAGCGTGGCGAGTGCCTCGCGGATGGTATCGAAATACCAGTGAAACGGCGGCACGTCGTTGTTGTGGTACGGGCCGGGAAATCCGCCGCCGATGTCCAGCGCCGCGATCTTCATGCCGGCAAGCGCCGCGGTGCGCCGCGCCATTTCGATTGCCTGCGCATAGGAAAACGGCGACAGGCACTGGGAGCCGACATGGAAGGTGATCGCCGGTGCCGCGCCGGCATCGGCGACGCGCTTGAGCAGCCGGGCGGCATCCTCCGGTGTGGTGCCGAATTTACTCGACAGCTCGAGCAGTGCGCCGCCCAGCGGCGTGGCAATGCGGACGAAAATGCGCAGGCGCTTGCCGCGATCCGTCTCCGCGAGCAACTTGTCAAGCTCGAAATCGCAGTCGATCACGTAATCCGTCACGCCGTGTTTGTGGAATGCGGTGTGCGCGGTGTCCGCGATCCGCACCGGCGCCATGAAATGGCACTGCGCGTCGGGAAACCGCCCGCGCACCAGCTCGATCTCGCCGAGCGACGCGGTATCGAAATGGCGGATGCCGGCGGCGTAAACCTGATCGAGCACCAGCGGCGCGGGATTTGCCTTTACCGCATAGAGCACGTCGCCGGGAAAGGCCTCGAAGCGCTTTGCGGCGGCGGCGAATTTTTCCGGAAAGAGGCAATACACAGGTAAAGTCGGCCGCGCGCGTTCGATGAGATCTTCGACGCTCGCGTAGCGCGGCAGCGACTCCGCGGTGATTTTCCTTATCGTGCTTTTCTCTTTCGTGCTGATGTCATTCATCCACGCGCCACGCCTCCGCCCCGCGCCGCCTCTTAGGGCTGGGAGCCGAGGGGGTCAAGCACGGGCGCGCAGATCGCGGATGACTCTGCGGCCGTCGGCGGACGGCTGATAGACGTGGGACATTTCGTGCAACGCGCGGGCGAACTGCGCGGACGTGACGTGTTCCGGTACCTCAAAGGAATCGAAGCCCACGCGAGTCAGGAACGCAATCTGGTCGTAGAGAAAATGTCCGGCGGCGCGGATTTCGCCGGTGTAGTTCAGGCGCGTGCGCAGCATCCGCGCCCAGGAGAACGGCCGTCCGTCCCGGAACACGGGAAATTCCAGCACGATAACCGAAAGCCGGTGAATGTCGTCACCGAGCGCCTCCGGTGATTCCGACGATTTCAACCGCACCCCGAGCGGCGCATTGCGCGCCAGCAGTCGCTCACGCTCCGCACGGAAGCGCGACAGCGAAACGATGGTGCCGTTGAGCGGGAGCGGTGCATCATCGGCGATGCTGGTGAAATGATCTTCGGCGAAGGCGCCGTTCTTAATGAGCGGCATGGACGGCCTCCACGTAGGCGCGCCGCTTGAACGGCTCGAGCCCGATGCGGCGAACCGTGTCGAGGAACCGCTCGCCGCTCTCACGCTTCTCGAGATAGACGTCCACGACACGCTCGACCGCATCGGTAATCTCTCCAGCGCTGAAGGCTGGCCCGAGGATCGCACCGATGCTGGCGTCCTCCGCGCCGGAGCCGCCGAGCTGCAGCTGGTAGAATTCCACGCCTTTCTTATCGACGCCCAGGATCCCGATATGGCCGGCATGATGATGCCCGCAGGCATTGATACAGCCGGAAATCTTGATCTTCAGCTCACCGATCTCCTGCTGGCGTTTCATGTCGGCGAATCGAGCGGCGATTTGCTGCGCGATGGGAATCGAGCGCGCATTGGCGAGATCGCAGTAATCAAGGCCTGGGCAGGCGATGATATCCGTGACGAGGCCGGCATTCGGGGTCGCAAGCCCGACGGCTTTGAGCCGCGCGAAGAGCGCCGGCAGATCGCGCTTCTTCACATGCGGGAAGACGAGATTCTGCTCGTGGCTGACCCGGATTTCGCCGAGACCGAATTCATCCATCAGGTCGGCGAGCGCATCCATCTGTTCCGCGGTTGCATCGCCCGGTACGCCGCCAATCGGCTTCAGCGAAAGCGTGGCGATGGCGTAACCCGCAACCTTGTGCCGCACGAGATTGTGCGAAGCCCACAGGTCGAAGTCGGGGTCGGAATGACGCGCCGCCTCGAATTCGCGTGACACGTCCGAAAGAGACTCGAACGCCGGCGGTGCGAAATAAGCAGAGATGCGCGCAAGCTCCTCCTTCGGAAGCTGCAGTGTGCCCGCACGTTTGATCTCTTCGAATTCGCGCATGACGCGCCGGCGCATTTCGTCGATGCCGAGCGCGTTCACCAGAATCTTGATCCGCGCCTTGTAGATGTTGTCGCGGCGGCCTTCTTCATTGTAGACGCGCATGACGGCCTCGAGGAACGCGAGAATGTCTTCGCGCGGCACGAACTCGCCGATCACCTGGCCGATATAGGGCGTGCGCCCCATGCCGCCGCCCACGTACACACGGCAGCCAGTTTCGCCGGCGTCATTGCAAATGATCTCGACGGCCATGTCGTGAAATTTCAGCGCCGCGCGATCTTCCGCGCTGCCGCTGACCGCGATCTTGAACTTCCGCGGCAGGAACGAGAATTCCGGATGCAACGTGGACCATTGCCGGATGATTTCGGCGAGAATGCGCGGGTCCTCGATCTCGTCCGCTGCGGCGCCGGCGATGTGATCGGCGGTCACATTGCGGATGCAGTTGCCGCTCGTCTGCAGGCAATGCATGTCGACTGTGGCGAGGTCGGCGAGCGCGTTCGGCACATCGACCAGTTTGATCCAGTTGAACTGGATGTTTTGCCGCGTGGTGAAATGCCCGTAGCCTTTGTCGTACTTGCGCGCGATCTGCGCCAGCATGCGCAACTGTCGCGCCGCAAGCGTGCCATACGGAATGGCGATGCGCAGCATGTAGGCGTGCAGCTGGAGATAAAGGCCATTCATTAGTCTGAGCGGTTTGAATTCGTCCTCGGTGAGTTCGCCGGAGAGCCGCCGCTGCACCTGATGGCGAAACTGCGCGACCCGCTCGCGCACGAACGTCGCATCGAATTCGTCGTATCTATACATGGCGCGCGCCTGCGGAACTCGCCTGCTTGCCAAGATCGCGGTGAACGCTCGGGCCAGTCGCGCGGATAACCTCGCGCACTTCGACCGGGCAGATGCCATCCGGGTCCACCCGAACGGGAAACAGGTAGGGGTTCACAACGAGTCGTCCCCGAACGGATTTCTGCGCTGCCTCAAGGGCGGCTGCGGCGATTTCGGGAGCAGGCAGAAGCTCCGCCTCGAGGAACCGTTCGACCCAATCGCTGCCTCGCCAATAGAGGACGTCCCCGGTGGTGAGCCGGTTGGCGGTGAGGACTTGGGGTGCTTGGACGACTGCCATTCCAGCAAAATCGCAATGAAGATTGTGGAAATCAATGGATAACAGACAAATATCGTAATTATAATTATAATACTGTATGGTTGGTGTTCAATATGGCCACGTGCCGGTGCACCAGCCGGCGAGCTAGCCGTATATACATGGACTGACACGCGCTCTCTCGCGGTCCTATTTTCCGCGCATGCGTACCTGCACGTTCAAGTCCGGGAACAGCCAGGCGGTGCGGCTTCCGGCCGAAATCGCCTATCCGGAAAACACCGAAGTTGAGGTGACTCGCACGGGCGAGGTGATCACGATTTATCCCGCGAGGCGCGGCAGTGTGAAGGAAATGGTGGAAGAACTCCGCCGCCTGCCCAAACCGTCTGAACTTGAAAAGCGTGTGCCGATGGAGCGCACTCGGACGCGAAAGACCAGGTGGGATTGAACGCCCATTGGCCTATCTTCTCGATACGAATATCGCGATTCATGCAACAGAGGGCCATCCTGGTGTGCTGCAGAAGCTCCTGCAGCATGAAACGTCCGTGCTTCTGTCGGCGCTTTGCTTTGCCGAACTCCAGAGGGGGATTCACCGACACGCATCGCTCGCACCGTCTCGGCGTGTGGCATTGGAGTTGCTGCTAAGAACCATACCGGTGATCCCGTTCGATGCAATGGCCGCCGAAGCCTATGGGCGCATCATTGCGCTTTGCGGCTGGGCCAAGGGAAAAGGCTTCGATCGCATGATCGCTGCCCACGCCATATCCGTGAGCGCCATACTCGTTACGGACAACACTGCGGCTTTCAAAGGCATTCCCGGGCTTTCGCTTGAGAATTGGGCGAGAGCTTAAGCATTCAACGATTGCGTTTGCACTGGCGACTGGGTTCGACCAAAGTGGCAGACCGGGCTGGCGAAGGAACGGGCGTGGCGGAGATTGCGATCGACATGGCCGCGCCTGCGCCCGCCGTTCCGCTGCGGCGCATCGCTCCCGTTCTCGTCGGCAATGCGCTCGAATTCTATGACTTCACCACCTACGCCTATTTCGCACGGCAGATCGGCGAAACGTTCTTTCCCTCGCATTCACCGTTCGTGAGCCTCATGGCGTCCCTGGCCGCATTCGGCATCGGATTCGCCGCGCGTCCGGTCGGTGCGATTCTGATCGGCGGTCATGGCGACCGGCACGGCCGCAAGCCGGCGATGCTGCTCAGCTTCACCTTGATGGGAATCGCCATCGTGTTGCTGGCGGCGACGCCCTCCTTCGCAGCCATTGGATATGCAGCGCCTGCCATCGTCGTGATCGCGCGATTGCTGCAGGGGCTCGCGGTCGGCGGCGGGGTGGGACCGACGACCGCCTTCCTGCTCGAAATCGCGCCGGAAGAGCGCCGCGGATTCTTCACGGCACTTCAATATACTACCCAGGGCGTTTCCACCTTGCTCGGCGGCCTGGTCGGCGTAGGGCTAGCGAACGTGCTCAGTGCGCCCGATCTCGATGCCTATGGCTGGCGCATCGCCTTCCTGCTCGGAGGAATCATTCTCCCGATCGGCTTTGTGATCCGCCGTTCATTGCCGGAAACTCACTCCGCGGACGACGCGTCTGCGGCGCTGAGCATCACTGCGCTCCCGTGGCGAACGATCGTCCTGGGCTTCCTCATGCTCGGGGGCGCCACGATCGGATTCTATGTTATCGCCTATATGACGACGTTCGCGTCCACCGTGCTGCACATGAAGGCGAATGTCTCCTTCGCGGCCACCGTATCGTTCGGCGTCGCCAACATCCTCTTCAGCACGCTCGCAGGACTCCTCTCCGATCGCTTCGGGCGCAAGCCGCTGATGGTGATCCCCCGCGCACTGTTCGCGCTCGCGATCATTCCGGCCTTCGCGCTCATCGTGCACAACCGCGACGCGGCGACTCTTCTATCAGCGACTTTCATTCTTGGCGCCTTGGGGCAAATGGGCGTGACCGCCTTTGTCGCCCTGAGCGAGGCGTTGCCGAAGCACATGCGCTCGGCGACGCTGGCGACCGTCTACGCAACTTCGATCAGCATCTTCGGCGGGACGACGCAGCTCGTCATCACCTGGCTCATCCATGTGACCGGTGATCCGATGGCGCCAGCCTATTATCTCTTCGTGGCAACGGCAGTCAGCCTCGTCGCCATGATGATGATGGAAGAAACTGCGCCGCGCATGCGGCGAAACAGGTCCGAGATCGGCCAGTAAATATCACCAGACGACTCGGGTGCACGACCTGCGCGACAAGATAGCATGCGAAGACGGGCAGGGATCAGCGCTACGTCTCGGCCGGAGGATCACATGTTGCCGATCGGCGATCCCGATCCAGCAGGGGGAAACCTGCGCAAAGTCTCCATTCTGCGGGTTGCCGGACGAACCGGCTTTGCTATAGTCCGCCCGCTTCGAACAGGATTCTTTTGGGGGCATAAATGGCCGAGCACACCGGGCATGGGCCCGGCGACAGTTCATTCGACATGAAGGACCACGTGCGGACGTGGCACGGGTTCCTGAGGCTCATCAAGTGGCAGATCATCGGCGCGATCATCCTGCTCGCGGTCCTGCTCATCTGGCGCACGCATAACTAGATCGCGATCGGCTCCCGTTTCATGAAACTCGCCGTTCTCAAGGAGCGCCGCACCGGCGAAGCGCGCGTCGCCGCCACGCCGGAGACGGTGAAAAAGTTCAAGGCGCTCGGGCTCGATGTTGTGATCGAATCCGAAGCAGGCGCCGGCGCGCGAATTTCGAACTCTGATTACGAAGCGGCCGGTGCGGCGATCGCGCCGGACGCGACGGCCGCGCTGCGCGATGCCGATATTGTTCTGAAGGTGCGCGGTCCGGAGCGGGGCGAAATCGCTGCCATGAAGAACGGAGCCGTGTTCGTGGCACTGCTCGCTCCCTATACGGAGAAGGATATCATTGGGCAGCTGGCCTCGCATGGCGCGGTTGCGTTCGCGATGGAATTCATTCCCCGCATTTCGCGCGCGCAATCCATGGATGTGCTGTCCTCGCAGGCCAATCTTGCGGGCTACAAAGCAGTGGTGGAGGCATCAGCCACGTTTGGCCGCGCTTTTCCGATGATGATGACGGCAGCCGGCACGATTGCGCCCGCGCGTGCTTTCATCATGGGTGTGGGTGTTGCCGGCTTGCAGGCGATTGCGACGGCGCGGCGGCTGGGGGCGATTGTCTCTGCCACCGATGTGCGTCCCGCCACGAAGGAGCAGGTGGAATCGCTCGGCGCATCGTTCGTCGCTGTGATCGACGACGAGTTCAGGCAGGCGGAAACCGCCGCCGGCTACGCCAAGCCGATGTCAGCGGAGTATCAGGCCAAGCAGGCGGCGCTGATCGCCGAGCACATCAGGAAGCAGGACATCGTGATCACCACCGCGCTGATCCCCGGACGAAAGGCGCCGGTGCTGGTCACGGAAGAGATGGTGGCGACTATGAAGTCCGGTTCGGTGATCGTCGACCTTGCCGCCGAGCAGGGCGGCAATTGTCCGCTGACGCGCGCCGATCAGGTGGTGGAGGCGCGCGGTGTCACCATCATGGGCTACACCAACCTGCCCTCGCGGCTGGCGGTGGATTCCTCCAACCTCTACGCGCGCAACCTGTTCAATTTCGTCTCACTGCTGGTGGACAAGAAAACGGGCGCACTGGCGCTCAACTGGGATGATGAGATCGTCAAGGGCGCGGTGGTCACCCGCGACGGCCAAATCGTACATCCGAGTTTGAAGGGATAAACATGGAACTGATTGATCCATTCATCTTCCGGCTGTCGATTTTCGTGCTGGCGATTTTCGTAGGCTACTACGTGGTGTGGAGCGTGACGCCCGCGCTGCACACGCCGCTGATGAGCGTCACCAATGCGATCTCCTCGGTGATTGTCGTCGGCGCGCTGATTGCAGTGTCCGTCGTCGCGCTTGGTGGCCATTCCTGGACTTCTAAAATCCTCGGCTTCTTCGCGCTCATTCTCGCCAGCGTGAACATCTTCGGTGGCTTTCTCGTCACCCAGCGCATGCTCGCGATGTATAGAAAGAAAGAGAAGAAGTAGCGGCCATGCTAAGGGGCAGGGGAATTTACCTTCAACCGTTGCTTGTGTTGCTGACGAGCGGGCTGGCCGCCTGCACAAGCATGAAAACGGTCGAGCTGCCGCCCGCAACCACTGTGCACGTGCTGCAGAAGAATTTCGCAATCGGAGAACTGAAATCCGTCTCAGTCGGCGAAGCGATGGTTTCGCTGAAGGACTACTACAAGAAGACCAGGCTAAACACCTGGTCGGTTGGCCAGCCCGTGAAGTTGCGCGTCGGCCTCGGCAGCATGGTCGTGATCCCCGGAGAGTATGCCGTAACCGGCCGAGTAAAGGTGGATGAAACGACATATGACGTCGTCGACGCCAAAGTGCACCCGTACGAACTGACCACCCTGAACCCGTCTTCTTCCGCTGTGCCGATGACGTTTCTGATCGACGAGTCGGGGCGGATCGCGCGGGCGGGCGGTGGCCTTGGCATCACGAGCGAAGTGAGCGGATTGGAGCCGGCGGATTTCTGCGCGACCCGCGGTGAGAAGACGGACATCGATGCCCGGCGCAGCTACACGAATTTCGAGCTTCTCTATTCCGGCGTATCCGGTAGTGCCGTCAGGCTCACCTATCGCGAATACAGCCCAGACGATCTGACGCGTCCGGCGTCATCCCAGGATCTCACCTACAACCTCTCCGACAAATCCATCCGGTTCAAAGATGTCCTGATCGACGTCGAAAGCGCGGACAATCAGGCGATCCGTTTTCGCGTGAAAAGCGTGCCGGACGCATGGATGAGCGCGCAGCAATGAGCGAGAGGGGATACATCCGTGCAAGCTGATCTCGCCGCGCTCGCCTATCTCGTTTCGGGTGTGCTGTTCATCCTCGCTTTGCGAGGACTCTCGTCACCGGAAACCTCGCGCGCCGGCAACCGCAACGGCATGATCGGCATGGCGCTCGCCATCGCCACCACTCTATGGGTGACGCATGTCACCGACGCACTCACCTGGGGCATGATCGTCGCTGCGATCGCCATCGGCGGCAGCATCGGCGCGGTGATCGCGCGGCGCATTGCCATGACAGCGATGCCGCAGCTGGTCGCGGCCTTTCACTCGCTGGTGGGCCTTGCTGCGGTGCTCGTTGCTGCAGCAGCACTCTATTCGCCCGCCGCCTACGGCATCGGCACGGAAGGCGCGATCCGCACGCAATCGCTCATCGAAATGAGCATCGGCGTCGCCATCGGCGCCATCACCTTCGCCGGATCGATCATCGCCTTTGCCAAGCTCAACGGCAACATGAGCGGCGCGCCGATCCTGCTGCCGGCACGCCATGCGCTCAACCTGCTCATCGCGCTCGCGATCGTCGTGCTCATCGTCTGGTTTGCGATGCACCAGCCGGTGTGGGCATTCTGGGCCATCACCATTCTGGCGTTCGTCTTCGGCATTACGCTCATCATCCCCATCGGCGGCGCCGACATGCCGGTGGTGATCTCGATGCTGAACTCCTATTCGGGGTGGGCGGCAGCCGGCATTGGCTTCACGCTCGAGAACACCGCGCTCATCATCACCGGCGCACTGGTCGGCTCCTCGGGCGCCATCCTCAGCTACATCATGTGCGCCGGCATGAATCGCAGCTTCATTTCCGTGATCGCGGGCGGCTTCGGCGGCGAAGTGGCCGCGGCGGGCAAAGCGGAAACACGGCCCGTGAAGCAGGGCAGCGCGGAAGACGCCGCCTTCATCATGAAGAACGCTGGCTCCGTGATCATTGTGCCGGGCTACGGCATGGCGGTGGCGCAGGCGCAGCACGCCGTGCGCGAGATGGCCGACAAGCTGAAAGCCGAAGGCGTGAAGGTCTCCTACGCCATCCACCCGGTGGCGGGTCGCATGCCGGGGCACATGAACGTGCTGCTCGCGGAAGCCAATGTGCCCTACGACGAAGTGTTCGAGCTGGAAGACATCAACTCGGCCTTCGCGCAGACGGATGTGGCGTATGTGATCGGCGCCAACGACGTCACCAATCCGGCAGCGAAAAACAATCCCGCTTCGCCGATCTTCGGCATGCCCATCCTCGATGTGGAGAAGGCCAAGACCGTGCTGTTCGTGAAGCGCGGCATGGGCTCGGGTTACGCGGGCATCAAGAACGAGCTGTTCTTCCGCGACAATACCATGATGCTGTTCGGCGACGCCAAGAAGATGACGGAAGAAATCGTCAAGGCGCTTGGATAGGAGTCGCCATTGCGCTGAGCGGGGCTTGCATGCGCAGATTGGTCGAAATGCTGCTCGGTGTCCCGGTCACGGAGGGGCGACTTCGTGCCGAGGCCGAAATCTTCGTTCGCGCCCGCGATGTGCACTCGGTGCGCGCCATGCTGAACGAGCAGATTGCGCATATGACCGGCAAGTCCGGCGCGCTGTTGCAGGCGCAGGGGATTTTCGTGGTGGTCGCGACCTATGCTCTCGACAAGGGCTGGCCCGCCTGGGTGGCGCTCAGCTCCATGCTGCTCTTGATCGTGGCCGCACTCGCGTTGATGACAAACTTGCGCACGGTATTTATCGGAATCGACCCGGATGAATCTGTGAGCGAGCGCGCCGAGTTCGAGAATGTCGTGCGCACGGCGGCGCTGACGGGACGCAGAGGGGTGGTGTTCAACCTTGCGCTATACCTGACGTTCCTCTCTGTCCTGCTGCTCGGCATCGGCGCGGTGATACTGGAGTTTTCTGGCCGCAGCGGATAGCGGCCACCAAACATTTCCTCGCGACCCGGAAGCGGTTCGCCGGCGTCCCGTGCGGGATCTGGGCGGCGGCATCGAGTGAAATTACGGTCCCGCCGTCTGGCACGGAGGACGCCACCCGGAGCGGCGGGATCGTAAGGCTGCGCCGCTTTTCGAAGGCACAAAAAGCAGCGCTCCGTCTCCCGCAACACCGCCTCACGGCGAATGTTCCATGGCTGCTCGATAATTCCGCGCGCTGAACTGAGCGGCCCAGCGGGCCGAAAGCCGATTGCAGGCTCGTCGGTATGGCGTCCGGCCCGGCAACCGGGCATACTGCACCATGCGAGGAATTCCTTCTCCCAAATGCCCCTCCGACGCCTGCCGATCGGCCAATCCCCGACAACGCCCGGCCACCGATATCGAACGCGACGGATTGAAAATCCCGGAATCCGAGAACCCCTGGACCTGCATGTATTGCGGGTGCGTCTATTCGAAGGAGCATTCGGGCGAAGCCCGTATCTGGAAAAGCTAGCTCCCCCTCCTGCACTGTCTCGCCTCGCCCTGCCGAGCCCTATCCGCGCAGCAACTGGATTCGTGACCCTTTCCCCATAGCAGCTTGGCGGTACCGGCAAGGATTTCTATGATGCGGGAAACACAAGGGCGGGCGAAAATGCTTGGGCTGATGCAGGACTGGCCGCTGCTGGTCCACAAGATCATCGATCACGCGGCGCTTTATCACGCTGAGCGGGAGATCGTGACCCGCAGCGTCGAGGGCCCGATTGTCCGCACGAATTATCGCGAGATCGGCCGCCGCGCGCGCAAGGTGGCCCATGCACTGGAGCGGGCAGGATTCGCCCTCGGCGACCGGATTGCCACGCTCGCATGGAACAGCGCGCGCCATATCGAGGCTTGGTATGGCATCGCCGGCATCGGTGCGATCTACCATACGCTCAATCCGCGACTATTTCCCGACCAGCTCGTCTATATCGCCAATCACGCCGAAGACCGGGCGTTGTTCTTCGACATCACCTTTGCAAAACTGGTGGAGCAGATCGCGCCGAAGATTCCTTCAATTCGCCTCTTCGTTGCCCTCACCGACCGTAGAAATCTGCCGGACATGGCCGTCCCAAATCTCGTTGCGTACGACGAATTCATCGCGGATGCGCGCGACGACTTCGCCTGGAAGGAGTTCGACGAGAACACCGCCTGCGGGCTTTGCTACACGTCCGGCACCACCGGCAATCCGAAGGGCGTGCTCTACAGCCATCGCTCGAACGTGCTGCACGCGTTGATCGCGGGGCATGCGGATGCGCAAGGCGTGCGCAATGTGGACACGATTCTGCCCGTCGTGCCCATGTTCCACGCCAACGCCTGGGCGCTCGCTTTCGCCGCGCCGATGTGTGGAGCGAAACTGGTGATGCCGGGCGCGAAGCTGGACGGGGATTCGATTTGCGAACTGCTCACCAATGAGCGCGTGACGATGACGGCCGCGGTTCCCACGGTGTGGCTGGGGCTGCTGCAATATCTCGAGAAGACGGGAAAGACTCTGCCGGATCTGAAGCGCGTGCTGATCGGCGGGTCGGCCTGCCCGCGCTCCATGATCGAAACGTTCGAAAAGAAATACGATGTGCAGGTAACCCATGCCTGGGGCATGACGGAGATGAGCCCGCTCGGCACGCTCGGCACGCTGAAAGCGAAGCTCGCGGAACTGCCCTACGAGGAGCAGCTCGACTACAAATGCAAGCAGGGCCATCCGCCCTTCGGCGTCGAGATGAAGATCGTTGACGATAACAATCGCGAGCTGCCCCGCGACGGCAAGACGTTCGGCCGGCTGAAGGTCCGGGGGCCATCGATTGCCAAGGCCTACTTCAAGGGCGAAGGGGCGGATGTCTTCGACGCGGACGGCTGGTTCGATACCGGCGATGTCGCCACGCTCGATTCCGACGGGTACATGACCATCACCGACCGTGCCAAGGACGTGATCAAATCCGGCGGCGAATGGATTTCGTCCATCGAGATCGAGAATATTGCCGTCGGCCATCCCACTGTGGCTGAAGCCGCCGTCATCGGCGTGCCGCATCCGAAATGGGACGAGCGGCCGCTGCTGATCGTTGTGCTCAAGCCCGGCATGCACGCCGCACGGGAGGATATCCTGCGATATCTCGGCGGCAAGATAGCCAAGTGGTGGATGCCGGACGATGTTGTTTTCGCCGACGAGATTCCGCACACCGCGACCGGCAAGATTCAGAAAATGGCATTGCGCGAGCGTTTCGGAAAGCACACGCTCCCGACCGCGGCGGAATAAGGGGCCACTGGAGCATGCGCATTCTTTCCTGGCTGGCAAAGCTCAGCTTCGCGGCCTTCGTCATTTCGTTGGTCATTGGCGTCATGGCTGCGTTCGGCACACGCTTCGGCGTGTGGGACTTTCGCGTGGGGCTGCTGAAGGTCCTTCCCTGGTGCCTGTACATCGGAATCGCCGCGTTCGCTCTGGGGCTTGTGTGGGCGATCTGGGCCGCAATCGCCAACAGAGGCGTCGCGGCGCGCTACGGCGCGATCGGGTTGATCGGTTCGATTGTGGTGCTCGCCACCCCGCTCTACGGCATCTACGTCGCGAAGACGTCGCCGGCAATTCACGATGTCACGACAGACACCGAGCATCCGCCGGAGTTCATCGCCCTGAAGAACCAGCGGCCGGGCGCGATCAATCCGCCGGAATATGAGGGCGCGCTAAAGGCGAAAGGGCCGGATGGAAAAGAATCGACAACGACGGCGCTACAAAAGAAGTACTACCCCGATATCCGCGCGCAGGCGGAACTCACCACGCCGGAAAAATTGTTCGATCGCGCGGCGAAGGCCGCCAGATCCATGGGCTGGAATATTGTCGCCATCGTTCCGGACCAGGGGCGAATCGAGGCCACGGATACCACCTTCTGGTTCGGGTTTACTGACGACATCGTCATTCGCGTGAAGCCGGCCGGCATGGGTGCGCGGCTCGACATCCGGTCGAAATCGCGCGTCGGCACATCCGATCTCGGCAAGAATGCCGCTCGCATCCGCAGCTTTATCAAGACACTGAGGAGCACCTATTAGATCCCTGCGGGCGACGACGACGTTTTGCATGGCATGAGCGGGGCACGACATTACCGCTCGGCAAATGTCGGACTGCCGCCGGTCGTCATCGGCATCCATCCATGCTAATTGCCCGGAGGTATGCGGAGGGGCATGCCATGAACCGGATTCTGTGTTGGGCGCTCACAGTGAGCTTCTGCGTGTTTTCAACGTCTCAGATTTTGGCCGACGACAGTTCGGCGGCGCTCAGCGCCGGTGGGCTCGTTCTGACGAAGTCGGCAGACATCCGAATGGCGGCGGAGGACCTGCGCATCAGCCCGGACGCGGTGAGCATCCGCTACGAATTCGTAAACGACAGCGGCAGGGATGTGGACACGATCGTCGCCTTTCCGCTTCCCGATATCGACACGTGGAATTTCTACGAGGAGCCGATCGGGCGCACGACGAACGATCCTCTCAACTTCGTCGGCTTCAAAGTCTCCGCTGGCGGCACGACCCTGCCCGTTCGGGTCGAGCAGCGCGCGTTCTACAACGGCAAGGATGTGACGCAGACGCTGAAGTCGCTGGATGTACCCGTCAATCCTCTTCTCGGCGGCAATCTGCAGAAGCTGGACAAGCTCGCGCCGGAGAAGAAACGGATGCTGGAGAAAGCCGGGCTCGCCGAAGCCGATGCGCCGGACCAGGAACATCCGAAATGGACCGTGCGCACCCGCTTTTACTGGATGCAGCACTTCCCCGCCGGCAAAAAGGTCGTGATCACCCACGACTATAAGCCGGTAACAGGCCAGGCGTTCTTCACGGATTACGATCTGAAGGAGAAACCCGGCAGCGGTAATGACCACTGGCAACAGAAATATTGCATGGACGACGCGACGCTCGCGAAAGCCGCCACCATGCTCGCAGCGCGCAAGACGGCGAAGCAAAACGAAGGCATGCTCAACGCGTCCTCAACGGCCTTCGTGCTGAAAACGGCGAACAACTGGAAAGGCGGGATCGGCAGGTTTCACCTGACAATCGACAAACTAAAGCCTGAGAACGTGCTGTCTCTTTGTTGGAATGGCGATCTGAAGAAGAGCGGCCCCCACGCCTTTGAGTTCACGCGCGCGCATTTCAGGCCGTCGCGCGACCTCGAGTTTCTGGTCCTCCAATAATTTCAGTGACGGCGCAGCAGCGCGCGGATCATCCGGCCAAGCCAGCCCGCATGACGTCCGCGCGCGGTACTCCGGCGTTCATCCGCATCGTAGCGCAAGGCAACGAGGTGACCCAACAAATGACGCAACTCCCGAGCACACCGTTGTTGAACCATGCGCCGTAATTGCGACATGGCAGTGACGGTAATCTGTGTGCGGAAAAACTGCTCCTGTCCGGTTAACTGGTCGTTAATGGCAGCAATCCGCAGGTCAGGCCGCGGCTCACCGCCCGCGTTGACGGCGCGAAGGAGGCGGGCGACAGTCGGTCGGTTCCTCGCAAACCGCCGCCGGAAAGGCCGCAATGACGTGCTCCGCCCTGATGACGAAAGACCCGCTCACCGCGCGCGAGAGCGAGACCGTGGGCGCAGCTTCCGAAAAGCTGATCGCGCACCACTACATCAACCTTCCGGTCGTGGACGGAGCGGGCAAATTCCTCGGCATGTTCGGGATCTACGATCTCCTGAGCCTGCTGGTGCCCCGTGTTGCGCTTGCCGGCGGCCTGCTGCCGAATTTGCGGTTCATCAGCGACGACCCGCGGGATCTGCGCACGCGCTATCGCGAAATCAGATCGAGGCTAATCGGCGAGGTGGCTGATCGCGAGGCGGTGGTTGTCCATCCCGACACGCCGGAAATTGAGGCGCTGAGGCTGTTCTGCCGACATCACACAACACTGGCCGTGGTGGAGCGCGGATCGCGAAAGCTCGTCGGCATCATGTCCTACTGGGATGCCATACGCGCGCTGACGCAGGAACCCTGACGCGGGCGGGCGGAGAGGGGGCCATGTCAGACGCGGGGTACGACACGCATTCCTTTGTATTCATCGCATCGGCCGCGACGCTCGTGCTTGTCTATATTCTGATCGTCACGGAATGGGTGAATCGCGCCGTAATCGCGCTGCTCGCGGCCGCGGCGCTGGTAACGCTGGGAGTGCTCGACCAGACCGAAGCCGTTCGTGCCATCGACTTCAACACCGTGGGCCTGCTTGCCGGAATGATGATCATGGTGGCGGTGGCGCGCAAAAGTGGATTGTTCGGTTATGTGGCGATCCGGGCAGCGCAGCTCATGCGTGGGTCTCCGCCAGGCATTCTGATCGCGCTTGCCCTCACCACGGCGGTGTTTTCCGCTTTCCTGAACAACGTGACGACTGTTCTGCTGGTGGTGCCGGTGACGTTCGTCGTCTGCGGTGAGTTGAAGGTGCCGGTTTATCCGTTCCTGTTCGCAGAGGTCTTCGCGAGCAATATCGGCGGCACGGCAACGCTGATCGGGGACCCGCCGAACATCATGATCGGTTCGGCTGCCCATCTGAGTTTCGACGACTTCTTCTTGAATCTCGCGCCCATCGTGGCGGTTATCATGGCGACGCAGCTTGCCGTCAATCACATCATCTGGGGCGCCCAGATGCGGGCTACTCCGGAGGATCGCGCCCACGTCATGGCATTGAAGGCGGACGAGGCTATCGAGGATCGGCGCCTGCTCATCTGGTCCCTTGTCATCATCGCCGTCGCGATTGCCGCGTTCGTCCTCGAGGACCAGCTTCATCTGCAGGCGGCAACGATTGCGATGTTCGCCGGCGCGCTCATGCTGCTGATCGAAAACCTGCCGCTTGCCCATGCCGAACATTCGCGCAATGTCACCTCCGCCCTGAACGAGATCGAATGGATTACGATTTTCTTCTTCCTGGGCTTGTTCATCGTTGTCGGCGCGGTGGAACACTCCGGCGTGCTGCGCTACCTAGCCGATGAGCTGCTGCAATTCACAGGCGGCAATTCGCGGCTTGCCGCCACAGCCGTTCTGTGGGCATCCGCCATCCTCTCGGCCATCGTGGACAATATTCCGTTCGTCGCCACCATGATTCCTCTGATCAAGAGCCTCGCGCCGGCTTTCGGTGGCGACCAGGCACTTTTGCCCATCTGGTGGTCGCTCGCCCTCGGCGCCTGTCTCGGGGGCAACGGCACGCTTGTCGGGGCAAGCCCAAATCTCGTCGCCGCAGGTCTGGCGGAGAAGGCCGGCGTCGAATTCAGCTTCCTGAAGTTTACCGCCCTCGCCTTCCCGATGATGCTTGCAAGCATCGCCATCTGTCATGTCTATATTCTGTGGCGGTATTTCTGATCGCGCAATCCGTGTTAGGGTCATCTCTATGCCGCGCATTTTCTTCATGCTCTGTTTTCTGGCGGTCCCGATCGCCGGATGCGGTCTGTTTCCAAGCGCGCAGGAGCGCGCGGAACAAAAGTCGCCGAGTTTTCGCCAGGGTTATTCCGACGGCTGCGCCGCCGCGAGCGCATCCGGCGTCAATTACCGCGCAGAGCTCTATCGGGACGAAGCACAGTACAAGACCAATCGCGTCTATCGCGCCGGATGGGGCAGCGGTTACGCGAGTTGCCGGCGCGAAGGCGCGGGCGCTGTTCCAGGTTCGCCTCTGGACAATCCGGCGATCAATCCGGTTCCGGGCCACTGATCGGGCTGCGGAGTGCGGCTCGCGCGGGCCTGCAATTTGCGAACCGGTCATTTGCATCCTGCGGGCCCGATAACACGCGATTTTGTTTCCTAGCTTATCCACAGCGAATTCGCGCACCATTCCGCCACGCGTGTGCTGCTGTTTACAAAAATCCAGCAAATGCGCGGACGCGAGGATTTCTTATGGTTAACAACCGGTGAACGCCACGCGCCAAATCCTTGCAAATGTGCGAACGAAATCTGCGGAGATTCAATCTTCGTTAAGGCTGTAGGCGCACGCTGCGCATTGGCTGCGATCTTCCGGCATGAGGCCAATGGCGGACCTTCGGACAACCTTGCGCGAACAGGCGGGCGAGCGGCGACGCTTCGTCCGCGTGCAGGCCGCAAAAGGTTTGGTCGGCGCGCTTCTTGCGGTTGCGTTTACCGCGATCGTCGTGAGGCCCGACGCAACGGAATTCATTGCCATCGCGCTGCTGACGGCGCCCGGCATTCTTGCCTTGCTCGGCCTGTTGCGCGCGCCGCTGCCCGCGCTTGAAACCGCGTCGCACGCATCCTTCGCGGCGATGGTTGGCTACCTCGTGCTCATCACCGGCGGCGTTTCATCGCCGTTGACGATCTGGTTCGCGCTTGTGCCCGCCGAAGCCGCGCTGGCGGGCGGCCGGCGGCCGGTGATGCGCGCGGCGGCCGCCTCGCTTCTTGCGCTTCTCGCCGTGGGCACGTTCGAATCATTTCATATGCTGCCCGCCTCGCGCCTGATCGTGCCGGCGTGGCAGTTCTATTTAGGCTCCGCACTAGCGGCTGTGATGCAGGCGGCTTTTGTTGCCAGCGCCGCACAGGATCGTCAGCGTCGCGCCGACGAAGCCGCCGCGGAAGGCGCGGCGATGTACCGGTTCCTCGCCGAAAACGCGATGGATTTGATCACGCTGCACGGTTCTGACGGCCGCATCCGGTTTGCAAGTCCCGCCGCGCTCAATCTGCTTGGCCGCGATCCCAAATCGCTGCTCGGCATCGCGCCCTCGGCGCTCGCCCACGCGGACGACCTGAAAGCAATGCAATCGACCTTCGTGGAAGCGAGCTACTTCGGCCGCGCGGCAGAGGCCGAAGTAAGATTGAAGCGTGCCGATGGCGGATTCGTGTGGACGGAGATTCGCTGCCGCCCGGCCGAGCCGGCGGAAGGCGGCGAAGCGGAAATCGTGGCTGTCACCCGCGACATCAGCGAGCG
This sequence comes from Rhizomicrobium sp., assembly GCA_035494695.1. Taxonomy (GTDB): domain Bacteria; phylum Pseudomonadota; class Alphaproteobacteria; order Micropepsales; family Micropepsaceae; genus Rhizomicrobium. Next base: position 20,893 of record DATJGT010000004.1, read on the forward strand.
CAAGGCCCATGAGATCGCGCTGATCGAAGCGCGCGATCTGGCGGAAGGCGCCAACCGCGCCAAATCCCATTTCCTCGCGAACATGAGCCACGAGCTGCGCACGCCGCTGAATGCCATCCTCGGCTTCTCCGAAGTCATGACTCACCAGATGTTCGGGATGCTGGGAAGCCCGCGCTATCTCGAATATGCGCGGCTCATCCATGAATCCGGCGGGCACCTGCTCGAGCTGATCAATGGTATTCTCGACATGTCGAAGATCGAGGCCGGCAAGTTCGAATTGTCGGAGGAGACATTCGAGTTCGACGAAGTCGCCGGGCCTGCCTTGCGATTCGTCAAGCTGCAGGCCGACCGCAAAGGCGTGGTGCTCAGAACCGCCATTTCGCCCGACTGCAAGGCGCTGTTCGGCGACAAGCGCGCCGTGAAACAGATGCTGGTCAATCTTCTCACCAACGGCGTGAAATTTACCCCGCGCGGCGGAGAGGTGCGTCTGAGCGCGACGCGGAACGACGCGGGTGTCGAGATTGCCGTGCGCGACACGGGCATCGGTATCGCGCCGGAGGATCTCAAGCGGCTCGGCCGGCCGTTCGAACAGGTCGATGGCACGCATGTGAAGGCGCAGGAAGGCACCGGCCTGGGGCTCGCGCTGGTCAAGGCGCTCGCCGCGCTGCATGGCGGCTCGGCGCTCATCGAATCCAAACTGGGCGAGGGCACGACGGTCCGCCTGCGCCTGCCCCACGCCGCGGTAAGCGAACGAGCCAATGACATGGTGCCGCCCCGCCAGGAACCGATGCCGCTTCGCGGCGCGGCCTGATCGCCGCTTTGCCTTTTGCCGCAGTTCTTTCCCGCTGCGCGAGATGCGAGTGCTAGAACGTCAGCATGCTTCCCAAGCTCACCGCCGTCATCCAGATCAAGGCGATTATCCGCCGGGCGCAGGTTGCTGGCGCGCACGCATTCCTGGTGCGCCGCGGCTCGGAGGAGGCAGGCGCCCTGTTTCTGAAGCTCTCCCGGCTCGACGGGACGTTCGCCGTGTTCAATCAGGCACGGCGTGGCGAGGGCGAACTCGTCTGGACCAGGCCGCTGGGCGAAAGCGCGGATGAGGCGACCGTCGACAGATATCTGGAGAAGCAGATTCGCTTCGATCCTGATCTCTGGATTCTGGAAATCGAGGATCCGGAAGGCCGGGTGTTCGTGGATGAGCCCATCGTTTGACCGGCCGAAGGGTCGTCGTCCGCCGCGATCGGGCGGGCGCCGCTGCGAACCGCCACCGCAAGATTGTCTCGCGCTGTTCTTGCGCGGTGAACGCTGGTACGCCCGCGGCAGATCGTTCGCGCCGGAGGGGCCATGAGACGTCGAAACCTGTTTGCCGCTGTACTTATTCTCGCGCTCGGCGGAAGCGCGCACGCGGCCGCGCCGGCAAAGCCACTCACCCATATCAGCTTTGTTACCGACTGGAAGGCCCAGGCCGAGCACGGGGGCTTCTACGAAGCGCTAGCGCTGGGATTTTACCGCGCGCGCGGACTCGACGTGCGCATCATCGAGGGCGGGCCCAGCGTGAACGTGCCACAACTGCTTGCCGGGAGCGCAGCAGATTTCGGCATCGGTTCGAACGGATTCATCCCGCTGAATCTGGTACGCGAAGGCGCGGAGATCAAAGCGGTGATGGCGGTGTTCCAGAAGGACCCGCAGGTGCTGATCGCCCATCCGCGCGGCGACGCGAAATCGCTCGCCGACATGAAAGGCAGGCCCATCCTGATTTCGGATGCGGCCACCGTGACGTTCTGGCCGTGGCTCAAGGCGAAATACGGATTCTCGGATTCGCAAATCCGCAAATACACCTTCAATCTTGCGCCGTTCCTGATCGATCCAAAAGCGATTCAGGAAGGCTACCTCACCAGCGAGCCCTACACGATCGAGCGCGAAGGCGGGTTTAGGCCGCAGATGTTCCTGCTCGCGGACAACGGCTATCCCGGCTACGCGAATATGGTGCTCGTGCCGCAAAAGTGGATCGACAACAATCCCGCCGCGGTGCAGGCGTTTGTCGATGGGACGCGCGAGGGCTGGATTGCATACCTATTCAGGAATCCAGCGCCGGCGAACGCGCTCATCAAGCGCGACAATCCGGAAATGACGGACGCGCTCATCGCGCAGGCGATCGACAAAATGAAGCGATACGGAATCGTGGTAAGCGGCGACGCGAAAGGTCAACGTGACATCGGCACCATGACGAATGCGCGCTGGAAGATTTTCTTCGACACGATGTCGTCGGAAGGACTGTATGCGAAATCGCTCGATTACCACCGCGCCTACGATTTGCGGTTTGTGAAACGCGCCCGATAGCGCCGCCATCAGCCCCTCATGCAACCCCCTCGCCTTGCGTGCGTTTACCACGCGCGGTTGCTCGCCCCGTTCAGGGGATTGCGAGAGCCGCGCGCCGCAACCCCTTCAGGCGGCGCGCAATTTTGCAGGAGATAACCAGGAACGGAGAAGACCATGAAAGGCATTATGCCAGGATTTGCGATTGGAACTTTGGCGCTTTGCGTAACGATGGGCATGGCACTGGCGCAATCGAACACCGCCCCCTCGGCTTCGTCCCCAACGGCGGCGCCGCCGGCGACCGCAAGCCAGCCGACGGCAACAGACCAGGCAAGTCCTGCAGATCAGCCCGCCCAGGCGGGAGGAATGCAGGATACTTCCATGACGAAAAGCGAAAAGGCGAAGGACTGCAGCAAGGAAGGTACCAAAACTACGCATCCGAGTGCCGCATCTTCGACCACCGGATGCGAGAAGCCCCAGCAGTGAGAGCTGCACAGGCGGTGCTGCGGAGAGCCCCATTCGGGGCTCTTTGCGGCGTCGCGCTTTCGGGAGCGGGCACGATTTGCGACTAATATGCCGGTGCGCGAATCGGCTGCTTCCTTGCTCAAGCTCTGCGAAATTTCCAAGACGTTCGACAACGGCCTCGAAGCGATCCGCCGCGTCGACCTCGACCTCCGCGAGGGCGAAGTCGTTTCACTCGTCGGTCCAAGCGGTTGCGGGAAATCGACGGCGCTGCGACTCATAGCAGGTTTGCTTCAGCCCACGCGCGGCACGGTCGAATGGCCCGGCGGCAAGCCGGAAATCGGCTTCGTGTTCCAGGAGCCCACACTGATGCCGTGGGCCGATGCGCTTGCGAACGCTCGCCTTCCTCTCGATCTTGCGCATGTCAGACGCGCGGACGCAGACGAGCACGCTGCGTGGGCGCTTGCGCGCGTTGGCCTTGCCGGATTCGGGAGCGCATTCCCACGGGAGCTTTCGGGCGGGATGAAGATGCGTGTATCGATTGCGCGGGCGCTCGTTGCCGGGCCGAAACTGCTGCTGATGGATGAGCCTTTCGCCGCGCTTGATGAGCTCACACGGCAATCGCTGAACGATGATCTGCTGAAACTCTGGGCAGAAGATGGACTGACCGTGATCTTCGTCACGCATTCGGTGTACGAGAGCACCTATCTCTCTTCGCGTGTTCTGGTCATGACTCCGCGGCCGGGACGCATTGCGGCGGAGATTTCGCTTCCCTCGCCCGCCGGTCACAGCGCCGATCATCGCCTCACGCCCGAGTTTGCCGAAAACGCGCGTCGTGTCTCCGGTGCCTTGCGCGGCGCAATTGAGAATGGCGAACCGCAGAAATGGTCCGGAGCCATAAACGGATGATTGCGAAGAACTTCACAATTCTTCGCGGCTCCGCGTGCAAGATTCAGCTCACGCGAAGACCCGGAGTGGCAGAGAGAGATGGATGGACGTGGTGCGTCTGCTAATTCCTCTCATCCTCAGCGCTGTTGTGATCGCGCTCTGGGAATTATTCGTGCGCCATTACGGCGTGCCAAAATTCGTGCTGCCGGCGCCCTCGGCGATTGTGACCGACTTCATGCATGAATTCCCGCGATTGATCTCCGCCACCTGGACCACGCTGCGCATCGTGCTGATCGCGTTTGCACTGGCGGTGATGAGCGGGGTGTTGCTCGCGGTGCTGTTCAGCCTGAGCCGCACGGTGGAATTCGCGCTCTACCCCTATGCCGTCGTGCTGCAGGTGACGCCGGTGGTGGCAATAGCGCCGCTGATCGTCATCTGGACCGGATACGAGCATGTCGAGCGCGCGCTGTTGCTCCTTGCGTGGATTGTGGCCTTCTTCCCGATTCTCTCGAACACTGCCTTGGGACTCAAATCCGCGGACCACAATCTCATCGATCTGTTTCGCCTCTATGGCGCCTCGCGCTGGCAAATTCTTACGCGCCTGCAGCTGCCGACCGCGCTTCCCTATTTGCTCGGAGCAATGAAAATTTCCGGCGGCCTGTCACTAATCGGCGTGATCGTGGCGGAATTCGCCGCCGGCACGGGCACAGACACGGGGCTCGGCTGGACCATCGTCGAAGCCGGCAACCGGCTACGCATCGCCACCATGTTTGCGGCGCTTGCCATCCTCTCCGTGCTCGGCATCGCCATTTTCTTCGCGCTCACCGCGCTCGAATGGCTGCTGCTGCACCGCTGGCACGAAAGCGCCGTGCGGCGGGAAATCTAAAGGGAATTGAATTCCGCTTGAGGCAAGCGCATAGTCATATCGCTATGGGATATATCTGGCCGTGGTGACCTCAGCGGTCCCGTCCGTGCAATTCCGTGCCCCGCCCCGCTGCTGCTATCAGGCACAGGACTCGCCACAGACGCTTCAAGACGGGCTTGCAGAATATTACGCGCAGAATCGCGGCCGCGTTTCGCCGCCCGCCGAGCTTCCGCCGGAAAGCGCGGCGCTCTTCCGCCGCCACGACATCTGCCACGTGATCTTCGGACTCGACACGACACTTTCCGACGAAGCCATGGCCGATACGTGGACGCTGCTTTCCTGCGACGTTGGCTGGCGGCGCTATGCGAAATACCTCGCGACCGATCAGCAGGCCAAAGCCGTTTTTGGCGAAGTCGGTTATGGGACTGTGGCCTGGGCGACGATTCGCACAATTCCGCGGCTAGCCCGTGCCCTCTTCGAAGCAACACGCATGCACAAGCGCTGGCCATGGAATCCGCCGCAGGAATTCTATGAGCGCACAGTTTCCGACTTGCGGCGGGAATTTGGAATTCGCGTCATATAGCCGTTCGGTTGTGCTCACCGCCTGACTGTGCTCCCATTCATCTGCCAAGGCATGGGGCAAGCCAGAAATGATCGCGATTGGCGCGCCGGGGGCTGCGCGCGGCCTGCACCGCACGCTCGGGATCGGTTTCGGAATTGCGGTCTGCGTCGGTGCCATGGTGGGCGTCGGCATCCTGCGCTCGCCCAGCCTGATTGCCGGTCATGTGCCGGACGTGTTTCTGATCGCCGCGTTGTGGGTCGCCGGCGGTGCGAATGCCATACTGGACGCGAACGTTCTGGCCGAACTCGCGGTGCTCTATCCGAAAGCCGGTGGGCCGTATGTGTATGCGCGGCGGGCTTTCGGCGATTTCGGCGGGCTCGCCGTCGGCTGGACGGACTGGCTCAATAACACCTCCGGCGTGGCCGTGCTGTCCATCGGCTGCGCGGAGTTCGCGGGCACGCTCTTCGCTCCAGTTGCACAGCACATCACGCTTATGGCGCTCGCGCTGCAATTTCTTCTGTACGCGATCAACCTGCGCGGCGTGCGCCAGGGCGCCTGGACCCAGAACATCACCAGCCTGCTCAAGATGCTGCTGCTATTTGCAATCATCGGCGCGATCTTCTTCGCGGTTCCGCAAACCTCGGCGGAGCCCGCAATTTCGGCGGTATCTCTTACCGGGATTGTGCTCGGATACACGCTGATCGTCGGTGCGTATTCGGGGTGGAACGCACCGGCCTATTTCGCCGAAGAGAAGACGGAGCCCGCGAAACAAATTCCCCGCGCGCTGTTTATCGGCGTCGCGCTGGTGACTTTGTTGTACGTGCTGTTCAACCTTGCGCTGGCACGCACGCTCTCGCTTGCGGAATTGCGCGCCACGCCGTTGCCCGCGGCGGTCGCCATGAAAAGCCTGTTCGGTTCCGCCGCCGGCTCGCTGATTGCGTGCGTTGCCATTCTGACTGCGCTCAGCTGCCTCAATGGCGGAATTATGATGGCGTCGCGGGTCCTGTTCGGGCTGGCACGCGACCGCCTGTTTGTGAGTTGGGGGGAGCGCGTCAACAAGGGCGGATCGCCGGATTTCGCTTTGCTCGTCACCGCCGCCTTCTCCGCGCTAATCGCCGGCACGGGCACCTTCGAAACCGTGTTCCTGATGATCGGCATTTTCGTCGTAATCGTGAATGTGATGATGACGCTCTCGTTCTTTACATTGCGATTTCGCGACCACGCGCTCGAGCGCCGGTACCGCGCGCACGGCTATCCGGTGCTGCCGCTCATTGCGCTGGCGCTCGACAGCTGCTTGCTCATTGCGTTCATCGCGACGAATCCGCGCGGCGCGCTGTTCGGCACCGGCTTGCTCGCGCTCGCACTGCCTGTCTGGCTGTTGCTTCGCAAGCGCCGGGGCGCTATCGCCATATAACCAATGAAGGACAAAGAATGAGAGCGAGATTTTCGTTGCCGGTTGTACTGGGTGTGTTGACGGTTGCCGCTTCGCCACCCGCACTCGCCGCCAACCGCCTCATAATCGATCAGGTGCTGAATTATCCGTTCGTCAGCGAGATGGCGGCGGCGAAAGAGGCGAATCGGGTTGCCTGGATTCGTGACCTCAAAGGCGTGCGCAATGTGTGGGTGGCGGACGGGCCCGCGTACAAGGCGCGGCAAGTTACGCAATACAAAAATGACGACGGCCAGGAGATCACCCAGCTCACCTTCTCGCCGGATGGAAAGCACCTCGTTTACGTCCGCGGCGGCGATCACGACGCGAACTGGCCTGCGGAAGGCAATCTGGCGCCGGATCCGGCGTCGTCTCCTGATCAGCCGAAGGTGACGATCTGGGCAGTGTCGTTCACGGGTGGCGCGCCGCAAAAAATTGCGGAGGGCGACGAGCCGGCAATCTCCCGCAACGGGCAACTCGCCTATGTGCAGGACGACAAAGTCTGGACTGTGTCGCTGAACGGCAAGGCGAAAGCCGAGCGGATGTTCTTCGACCACGGCAAGGATCACGATCTGCAATGGTCGCCCGACGGCAAGCGTCTTGCGTTCGTGTCAGACCGCGGCGATCATTCTTTCATCGGGGTCTTCGACAGCAAGTCGCAGCCGATCCTCTATCTCACGCCGGCGACCGACAAAGACACGATGCCGCGGTGGTCGTTTAGCGGAAAACAGATTGCGTTCGTGCGGCAGTCCGGCCAGGGCGGCCCGCCGGAACCGATCCTGAAGCAGGTGCCGCATCCCTGGGCAATCTGGGTTGCGGATGCCTCAAACGGGCAAGGCCACGCGGTGTGGAAGAGTCCGAACACCCTGCTCGGTTCGTATCCCGAAACGGCGGGCGAAGCGAACCTGCACTGGGCGGATGGCAACCGCCTTGTGTTTCTCACCGATCTCGATAACTGGCCGCACCTCTATTCCATCCCGGCGAATGGCGGCCGGCCGCTGCTGCTCACACCGGGACAGTTCATGGTCGAGCAGGTCACGGAAAGCAAAGACCACAAGTCCATCATCTACACGGGCAATACGGGGATAACGCCGGGCGACGGGGATCGGCGGCACATTTTTCGGGTGCCGGTGAATGCGGCGCAACCCGTGGAAATCACGTCGGGCGAGACGCTGGAATGGAATCCGGTCGCGGCCGATGCAACACACATCGCGTTCACCGCCGCGAGCGTGCAGCAACCTCCCGTGGCCGCCATCGTCGGCGTGGATGGAAAGGGCCGGCACGGCCTCATCCTCAACGATGTCCCGCGCGATTATCCGGGCGAGGCGTTCGTCACGCCGAAATCCGTGTCGTTCAAATCATCCGACGGCGTGATCGCACACGGACAATTGTTTCAGCGCAACGATGGCGGCGCGCCCAGGCCGGGCATCATCTTCGTGCATGGCGGGCCGCCACGGCAGATGCTGCTTGGGTGGCACTACATGGATTATTACAGCAACAGTTATGCCGTGAATCAGTATCTCGCGAACCATGGTTTCGTCGTGCTCGCGCTGAACTACCGGCTTGGCATCGGCTACGGCCACGCGTTCCACCATCCGGATCATGCGGGACCGACCGGCGCGGCCGAATATCGGGATGTGCTCGCCGGCGCGAAATTCCTGCAGGGCGCAAAAGGAGTCGATCCACGCCGCATAGGGATGTGGGGCGGTTCTTACGGCGGCTATCTCACAGCGCTCGCGCTAGCCCGCAACTCAGACATCTTCAAGACCGGCGTTGACCTTCACGGCGTGCATGACTGGTCGCGTTTTCTCGATGATTACGTGGGCCCGGCCGGAAAGCGCTACGAGGAAGGTGACCGCAAGGAGGCGATGAAAGTTGCGTTCGAGTCCTCACCCGATGCGGCGGTATCGCACTGGAAGTCTCCGGTTCTGCTGATCCACGGCGACGACGACCGTAACGTACAGTTCCAGCAGACGATCGATCTCGCGCGGCGCCTGGAAAAGCAGAACGTTCCGTTCGAGGAACTCGTATTTCCGAACGAAATCCACGGATTTCTTCGCTACGCCGATTGGCTGAAGGCAGACAAGATAACGGTCGCGTTTCTGGAAAAATCGCTAAATGCGCGGCAGAAAGGTTCGGGTGAGAAGAACCAGTCCATCGCTCCCGCGCTGGGAGCCAGAACTCGCGGTGGCTGATCATAATGTGCTCACAAGAAGACCGGGATGTTAGCGTCCTGCCAGCCGCGGCTTCCAGGAGGCTTTGCTTAGCTCCGCCACTCCATCCAGGTCCCGTGGGGATGGCACAAGGCAAGCGTGCGCACCTGCCGCTGGCCGGCGCGGTAATGGCCTAACGTCAGCGCATTCTCGCCTTTCAGCGATCCTTCGAATCCAAGACGCCAGATCGGGCGGCGAACGCTCGCGCCAAGCAGAAAATTGTCGAGGGCCTCACGCGCCTCTTCGGAAAACTGATAGACCACCATCGTGTGATAGACGCAGACCGGTTCATCCTCCGGAATGCGCGCGATGGCTTCGGGCAGGAGGTCCAGCGCGTCGCCTGCGCGAATATCAGGCTTCTCGCGTGCATATATCTCGAGCGCCTTTTCCAACCGCGAAAAGCGATCGATCTGATCCGGCCAGACCAACGCTTTCAGCCAATCGCGTTCGTCCGGGCCTGTAAGATCGACCGGGTTGAGTTCAAGCCCAATGCGGCTGGCTATTCTCGGTGGCGCTCCTAGTGGCGGAACAATATCGCTCTTCAATTCACAATCGATCGCGAGCACCGCGTCGCGGGGCTCCGTAAAGAAGGTTTCCTCGCCTCGCCTGTAGCGCACGCCATACTTGTCCCAGATCAGATTCAGGCCCGCGCTGGGTCCGATTTCGATCAGGTTTAGCGGCTCCCCGGTTTCTCTTGCAGCGGCACGAAAGCCCGCATGCAGCAGCGCCGATCGGCCGACTTCGTTCGTGTTGGTGATCCGTCCCGCGACGATCGGCGCAAGCTGGCCGCGGTAAACGGAAACGAAGTCCTTGAAGACCGGAAAGGGATCCTCGTCCTTTACGACCGTGCCGCCATTTAGATTCGCAAAGAAACCCCTTAGCGGATGCTGTGCGCCGCGCAGAAGCAGGAAGTGAACAGCAGATAAAAAGACGTTTGCTGGCGGCTGCCCCTTGCGGACGTTGCTCGCAAACTCGCGCAAGTCCGGATCGCCGCCGATGCCGCGGGAAAGACGCGCATAGAGCGGCGCGCCTGCGCGTTCCGCTTCGCCGGCAAAGAAGTCCCAATAATCGAAGCCCTTTTCGTTCATGCCCCCTCCGGTAGCGGCACACTGGCGTGCTTAAACGCCGCGCGCTGCTGCCTGGCAAGAGTCGCGACATCGAAGCCGACGATCTCCTCCTCAAAGAGCCGATGGAAATTGAGGAGGGCTCCAAGCCGGATGAGTGCTCCGCCTAGCCCGATGGCCGCGCGATCCATGAACACGAATTCCCGCGGCGGCTTGATGCCACCAAGCTGCTTTAGTTTCGCGTGAACCTCGTTCGCCTGCTTGAGGCCGTATTCCGCCGCTGGCACGCCATCATCCACCAGCCGCACGCGGTCGTCGAGCAGCGGCGTGAAAATGAACCGCGCCCACATGTTCAGCGCATCGACCATCTCATGCGTGAGGCGTTCGAAGCCCCACGCGCGATAGGCCTTGGCGGCGAGCGCATCGTCTTTCTTCTGCAGGGCGCGATAGAGTCCGATCACGCCACCCACGAACTGCGGCGAGAACGTGCGAACGCATCCGAAATCGAGCAGATTGATGCTGCCGCCGCCGCGTACCGTATAATTTCCCAGATGCGGGTCGCCATGAATCGCGCCGTAATGCGCAAACGGCCGCCACCAAGCTTTGAACAGTGCCGCAGCCGCCGTGTTGCGCGCGCGCTGCGAGGCTTGCGTGAATTCCAGAATTGGACTGCCCTCGAGCCATGTCATGGTCAGCAAGCGCCGGGTCGAGAGCGGCGCAATCGGTTCAGGGATTGAGATCTCTGGAGTCTTGCCGAGCATGGTCCGGTAGAGCCGCATGTGCGCGGCTTCGCGCCGGTAGTCGAGTTCTTCAGCGAGTCGCGCGGCGATCTCCTCCCCGATCTCGCGTGTGTCGATTGTAGGATCGATGCCGCGTTGCACCCTGAGCGCGGCTCTCAACTGGCGCACATCGGACTGCACCGCGGCATCCATGTTCGGATATTGCAGTTTGCAGGCGAGAATACGGCCGTCATTTGTCACGGCGCGATGCACTTGCCCGAGCGAAGCGGCGGCGGCGGGGGTACGGTCAAACCGCCTGAACTTCCGCTCCCAATTCTGGCCGAGCTCGGCCTGCATTCGTCGGCGCACGAAAGCTGGCCCCATCGGGGGAGCGTTCGCCTGCAGGCTCAAAAGTGGTGCAGCAACGTCAGGCGGAAGCAGGCCGGGAAATGTCGCCATGAATTGCGCGACCTTCATCACCGGCCCGCGCAGATTCCCAAGAACAGCCGTGAGGTCCGTCGCATTCTCGGCGCTTATCAGGCGGGTGCCGCCAAACGAACGCGCCGCGCCGCGTGCGGCCACGCCGCCCAACCCGACCGACACGCGCACCAGGCGGCTTAGCCTCTGCGTCAGGCCATCCTCATGGTCGATCACGGTTGCGCTCCGAAAGGCCGGTGAAAACAAGCTGCCCGTCGAGCGCCTTTATCGCAAGCGTCATCAACAGAGCTTCGGACTTCTTTACCGCTTGTTCACCAATTGCCGCCTGAGTGCGCCGAACTCTGTGCTGTTCTGCTAGTCCTTCGAGGTCCCGTGTCGCAAAGCGGGACTTTAAACGCGACATTTACGCTCAAGTGGCAACCATAGGGGCTGAACGAAAGAGCGCCAATGGCACAGCAAATCCTGATAGTGGACGACGATCCGGTTCAGCGACGTCTGCTGGAGAGTGCAATCTCACGGGCTGGCATGACTGTCGTGACCGCCGCAGGCGGGCAGCCTGCACTCGAGTTGTTGAGTGGCCCCCGCGGCGACCGGATCGATCTGGTTCTGCTCGACCTCGTGATGCCGGAAGTGGACGGGCTCACCGTTCTTTCGAAACTCCGTGGCACGCAGCCTGAATTGCCCGTCATCGTGCTCACAGCGAAGGGAAGCATCGATTCGGCGGTGGAGGCGATGCGCGCCGGTGCAAGCGATTTTCTGGTGAAGCCGGCGAGCCCTGAGCGAATTACCGTTTCCATCCAGAACGCGCTCAAACTGGGTACACTGCACGGGGAAGTGAGCCGGCTGAAAAAGCGCGCCGAGAACCGCCTCATGTTCGAGGACCTGATTGCCAGCAGCGCCGAGATGCGGCAGGTCATCCGGCTGGGGCAACGGGCGGCGCAATCCAATATCCCGATTTTAATCGAGGGCGAATCCGGTGTCGGGAAGGAACTGATCGCGCGGGCGATCCAAGGCTCTTCGGAACGGGCCGGCCGGCCGTTCGTCACCGTGAACTGCGGCGCGATTCCGGAGACTCTCGTCGAATCCATTCTCTTTGGCCACGAAAAGGGCTCATTCACCGGCGCAACCGACAAACACCTCGGCAAATTTCAGGAAGCGGACGGGGGCACGCTCTTCCTCGATGAAATCGGCGAAATCTCCCAGTCGACGCAGGTGAAGCTGCTGCGCTTCCTCGAGACGAAGGCGATCGAACGCGTGGGGGGCTCGAAGCCGCTCGAGCTCGATGTGCGCCTGGTGGCGGCGACGAATCGCAACCTGGAGCAGATGGTGCGCGACGGAAAATTCCGCGAAGATCTTTTTTTCCGGCTGAACGTCGTGCGTTTGTTCATGCCGCCGCTGCGGGAACGCCGGGAGGACATTCCGCTGCTGCTCTCGCATTTCAT
>DATJGT010000005.1:0-31417 GCA_035494695.1 Rhizomicrobium sp.
TACACAGGCGGCCGACGATTTTCAGGGGTTCTCACCAAATCGGCCGAGCCTGCCGAGTCCGGCGTTCAGCATTCTGCTCGAGAGTAACGATCTTGAGCGCAACTATGTCGATGGTTCAACAGTGCGGATAAAAGAATTGTACGGACGCAACCTTCTCTCGGTGACATCCTTGCCGTATATTGCCAGCGAAATATTGCGAGCTCCTCGCGGCTGGCATTGTTGCGTCTTGAAGGGGTGTGCTCCGATCGTGGTGGCGGGTGGAGCCCTGGTATCGGAGAAGGTCCATGCGTTCCCATTTTGCCTTATCGCGCCTCATCCTTTTCCGCGTCCTTGTGGCGATCGTTGCCATGGCTGCCGTCCGCGTGATGAGTCCCAGCTTCGCCGCAGGCTATGACGAGAAACTGCTCTACTCATTTTGCGATCGCTTGAACTGTACCGACGGGCAGACGCCTCTTATCGGGCTGTTAATGGATCAAACGGAAAATCTTTATGGGACGACCCGCCTGGGCGGCAAATTCCAACAAGGCGTGCTGTTCCAGCTCACCCCTGATGCCGACAAAGGAAAATGGACGCGGAAGGTCCTGTATAGTTTCTGCGCGAGAGCAAATTGCGCAGATGGCAAGCAGGCGAACGGAGTACTGATCCGGGATACTGCGGGCAATTTGTACGGAACAACTGTTTCCGGCGGAAAATTCAATGAGGGCACGTTCTTTAAACTGGAGCCAGGTACAAAAAGACGCTCATTCCACGTTCTTCACGATTTCTGCGAGAGCGCGGAATGCACAGACGGCATGTGGCCAGAGACTGGTGTTGCCTACGCTGGACAGGCCGCGGGCCTGCCCTGGGATGGGTCTTCGCCGCTTTACGGCACGACCACGCTCGGCGGCAAATTCGGAAACGGTCTTATCTACCAGCTTAGTTTGAACGGGTCGCGTTGGCGATACAAAGTTCTCAAGGATTTGAGATCCGCCACGCTTCCCCAAGACCTGTTCGTCGATGCCACGGGGAATCTTGTCGCAACGACATCTCAGGGCGGCAGATACGGCGGCGGCACAATCTTCAGATTGGAAGCCGGGACATGGAACCAGACCGTTCTCTACCAGTTTTGCGCACAGGCGAACTGTCTTGATGGGACTAATCCGGTCGGCCGATTGGTCTCAGATGGTGCCGGCAATTTTTTCGGCGTCGGTTATGCAGGGGGCACGTCCAATGCTGGCGTTGTGTTTGAATTCACATCGCGGGGAAAGTACAAGGTCTTATACAATTTCTGCTCACTTGCAGGTTGTGCAGATGGCGGCAATCCCTTAGCTGGCCTGCTGCTCGATGCAGATGGCCACCTGTTCGGCACAACCAGCTTTGGTGGAGCATCGGGACTCCAAGTCGCTGGCACAGCGTTCAAACTTACCCACAGGCGCGGCTGGCGGGAGACGACGCTGTACTCGTTCTGCAGCAAGGTAAATTGCGCCGACGGCGCAGCACCGCGCGGCGCTTTCGTTTCTGATTCCTTGGGGAATCTTTTCAACACCACCAGCGACGGCGGCCGCAACGGCGCATTCGGCACCGTACTTGAATTGCGGAAGTGAAACTCAAGGCGCGAAAGTGTCTCCGACCTAGCGTCTCGCACGAAAGTTTCGAACCAGGGATCGTGCTGCGTTTTCCAACTTCGCCGCGAGGCTTCGGCGCGTGAAGCGCCAGGATGACATTACATACCGCTCGCTAGCAAAGCTTCGTTTGAACTGATTGTCGCCGGCGAGGAAGTCATATTTTCCGGCACTGTTGCGAGCGGCAGCCTCCATCGCCAGCAGGTGAGAGACATAGCCCGGCCGATGATCCCGTTTTGCGTCGTCGAAGCCGCTTTGATAGGCAATCGCACCATCCCCATTCCGAAAATTATAGACATAGCCGAGCGGTGCGCCGCTGACGGAAACGCGCAGCACGTCCACAGAGCCTTCCGGAACACCTCGCGCGATCAACGCGCGATGAAATGTCTCGAAGAAAGAATAACGAAAGGCATGCGGCTTGCCGCGCCTCGTCCAAGACCGGATATGGAGTTGCTTCAGCGCTTCAAACCACGAGAGCGCAGTCTCGACAGTGTCTGCCCGTTCGCAGACCAACGGGCCGATTCTCTCAAGGACCCGCAGGTTTCGCCGCAGATGTTGGCGCGCGTTGCTGCTGAGCCTCATCAGAATTTCGTCGCGCCCGCCCTGGTGCAGCAAGGTGCGGGCGTAGGCCGGCGAGACGATTTCGTGCGGCAGCAGATCTTCATCGATCGCGCATTTGGGGATCGTCCCCTGCCGTACTCCGGGGACAACCAGTCCATCAAATTCCTTCTGGCCAGCAAACCAGCGCAAAAATACCGGCCACAGTGCGCTCTTCGCCTCGGGCGCAGCCAGGAAGCCGTTGTGCTCGATCGTAATACAATCGAGCTCCAGCTCGCCGGTCGAGTTGAAATGAAGTTCGCGGATATTTCGCATTAAGCGCGCTTTGTCGCGCGAAACCGCCATTGCCACGCCGATGATCGCACCACGATCAGTAGCGGCTAAAAGCAACGGCCGGATCCGCTGCGGCAGGCACGCGAGCCACGTCGCTACCCACGTCCATGACGTGAAGAAAGAATCGTTGCTGCGCTTTTCCAGTTCGCGCCAGAGTTGTTCGATCTCTCTCAGAGAACTTATCGGCTCGAGACGAAATTCGATGTTGCCGCTCGTGCCCATGGCCGCCGATGCTACTTCGGTTCCAGCAGGCATCAAGCGGCTGTAGCCTCGATCAATGTGCGGCTTTCAGGGTTTGCAGCAACGCACGCGCGCCAGCCAGCGTGTCGGCGCTCGCCTTCGATACCAGCACTCTTTGAACAACCGCGCGTGCCTGATCGGCGTCGCCCTTCTTCGACAACGCAACGGCGTAGTGGTACTGAATGGTACCATTGTCGGGCATGTTCACGCTCGCCTGTTGGAGGTATTTCACGCTACCGGCGCTATCGCCCTGCTTCACCAGAATCCAGCCGAGCGTGTCGGCAATCGATGCCGAAGCAGGCGCGAGGCGCAGAGCCCTTTCCGCGACGCCGCGCGCCCGCGGATCTCTCTTATTGTCGTACAGCCAGGCGAGGTTGTTCAGGATGACGGGATCCTCGGGTCGCTTCGACGCCACCCATTCGTATTGCGCCGTCGCCTGATCGTATTTCCCCATTACGCTGTAAAGGCGCGCAAGCGCGTAGCGCCCGTCAATGTCGGCGGGGTGTGCGGTTGCCCAAGCTTGAAGTGTCGTCAAAGCTTTTCCCGTCTGCTGCGCCCGCGCATACAGGCTGGCAAGCTCCACGGCCCCGTTGCCCGAGGGCGATTGACTCTGGGTTCTTTCGAGAAGAGCAATGGCTGCCGGTCGATTGTTGTTGGCCTCGAGCACCTCGGCCACGACAAGCGCCGCCAAGTCCTCTTTTCCGAATGCCTGCTTGCCCGCTGAGAGCGCTGCTTCGACGCCTTTGGCGAGATACGTAAGCGTGACAAATGCGCGCTTGAGGTCGGGGCTGCGCGGCTCGAGCTGCACCGCCCGCAACGCTGCATTTGCAGCCTTAGCGTAATCCTTGCCGGCCGCGAGCGCGCCGGCGTAATGGGTGAAGAGAATCGCATTGTCTGGAAATTTTGCCGTGGCGATCTGATACGCTGCGACACTTGCGGCGCGATTTCCGGAGGCGAGATAGAGATGCGCAAGCGCATCCTGCGCCAACGGCTCATTTGGGAATTTCGCCTGAAGCGCCTTGGCGCGACTGACTGCCTCCCGCCACTTCTTCCGCGACTCCAGAATACTGAGAATTTTGAGGCTCGGCCGCGGGTCCTTCGGCAGGCGTGCTTGCGCGTCACCGAGCAACTTCATGGCCCCGGCATCGTCCTTCTGCCGGAAGGAGATGTCTGTAAGCGCCAATATGCTCTCGATATCCGACGGATTTGCGCGCAGGCGATCCTGATACAGCTTCTTCGCCTCGCCGACGCGGTTAGTCCGGAGATAGATCTGCGCCAGGTGGCGGCGCGCAGACTCGAGATTCGGATTCCTGGAAAGCAGGTTTCGCAGCAGCACTTCCGCGACCGCATTGTTGCCTTGCCTCATCCGAACCAGCGCCAGCAACTCCTGATAGATCGCGGCACCGGGATCGCGCGTGACAAGTTCCTGCGCTGCGGCGGCAGCATCATCGAGACGGCCCATTTGGATCGCCTCTAAGACCAGCGGAGGTCCGGCGGCGAGATTGCCTTTGCCGTTGCGGAACACGTTGCGCAACTCGCCGAAGCCGGCCTCTCTGTCGCCTGAAGAAAAATCGGTTACGGCGCGCTGGAGCGCGATCGCGGTGTTCCCGGGCGCCCCCAGAGCCGCCTGATTGAATACCATTTTTGCCTTATCGAGGTCGCCATGGGCGACATAGGCTTGACCGAGCAGGCCCGCCGCTTCGGCATCGCCGGGCGCCATCTTCAACGCTGTCTCAAGCATCTCGATGGCCTTGCCCGAATCGCCACGCTTCAGCGCGATGAAACCCAGCAGTTCATATGCCCTTGGCTGATCGCCACCTTGCGAGATGTATTTCTGCAGAAACTCCTCTGCTTGCGAAACCTGATTCAACTTGAGCTTGACTTGGGCAGCCAACAGATAGGCAGGATGAAAGTAGTGCAATGCGCCACGCATCTTTTCAATGATCGCATCCGCTTCCTTGAATTTTCCCTTCTCGGCATCGATGCTCGCTTCGAGGAAAAGGGCCATGCCATTACTCGGCTGCAGCTCCAGAACACGCGCGACGTCCTTGGCCGCCTCATCAAAGTTGTTGCGCTGCAATTTGAGATTAGCACGATCCAAAAGAAGCCGGGTATTCTTTGGGTCGATTGCCAGCGCGGCGTTCAACTGATGGATTGCCGCATCGAAATTGCCGCGCAATGCGATAACCATTGCTTTCGCGTCCATGGCGTCCGGATTGTGCGGCTCAATGTTGAGAGCGGCGTCTGCTTTGCGCTGCGCCGCTTCGTATTGGTGCTCGGTCATGAGCAGCCGCGCCTCTCCGATCAGTGGAAGCGACGAGTTCTGATCGAGGCGCTCCGCGTCAGTGAACATCGCGCGCGCGTTTTGCGTCTCCTTGAGAGCGGCCGCGGCCATTCCGCGATAGGTACGAACGACACTTTCGATTCTTGCCGGCCGGCTCCCGGCGGGCACATTCTTCAGAAGTTCGCCATATTGGCCAAGAGCCATCAACGCCTGGGCCATCAATGGCGCGGTTACATCGTCCTTCATGCCCCGTAGGTGCGCCGCAAAGAGTTCGGCCTGGGCGGCATTCGGATTGCCAACCTTCAGGTAGACCCGCGCAAGCTCCAGGTGGATGGCACCGTTGGCGGCCTCCGCCTGTGCGGCATTTCGCAGCTGAATAATGGCACCGCGAAAATCGTTCGCCTTCTCTCGCGAGCGCGCATCCTGCAGGTATGAATCGGCCGCACCGGCGTGAGCGAAAACCGGGGCGAGGAATACCGCGGCGCCGATCGCAGTCCGGCATGCGGCTACACACGATTGACGCATCATTTCACTAGCCCTTCGAAGTTTCCGCCATTTGGGTACCGCGCCGCGCTGCAAGCCCGTGCTCATCCAGGAGGTCGTACAGAGTCGGCCGGCTAACACCTAGCAGGGCCGCCGCTTTTGCAACGTTCCCCGACGTCTGCGACAGCGCAAGCTCAACCGCTTCCCGCTCCGCGCGTCTGCGAGCATCGCGAAGATTTAGCGAAGGCTCGGTCGCGGGAGCTACCAAGTCCAGATCGGCGGCGGTGACCACCGTTCCTTCGGCCATAATGGCAGCGCGCTTCACGCGCCCTTCAAGCTCTCGCACATTGCCGCGCCAGGAGTACTGGCGGATCGCGGCGACCGCGTTGTTTGCGAAGCCGCGGAACGAGCGGCCGAATTCCCGCGCATATTTTCGCAGAAAGTAGTTCGCGAGCAGGATCGAATCCCCCGCGCGTTCCCGCAAAGGCGGCAGGTGAATCGCGACCTCGTTGATACGATAATAAAGATCTTCGCGAAACCGGCCCTCAGCGATCAACTTGCCCAAGTCCTGATTGGTAGCGCTTAAAATGCGGGCGTCGATCTTGATGGACTGTCGACCGCCCACGCGCTCAATCATCCTGTCTTCCAAGAAACGGAGGAGTTTAACCTGAGTTGACAACGGAATGTCGCCAACCTCGTCGAGAAACAAGGTCCCGCCGTTCGCGCTTTCAATTTTGCCGATCGTCTGCTTGAACGCCCCTGTGAAGGCGCCCTTCTCGTGTCCGAATAGCTCGGCTTCCAACAGGCTTTCGGGAATTGCGGCGCAATTGATCGCGATGAATGGCTTGGCCGCACGGGCGCTCAACCGATGAACGGCGTCGGCGACCAATTCTTTACCTGTCCCGCTTTCGCCGGTAATGAGCACCGTGATGTCCGTCTTTGCCAGGCGCTCGAGATTGCGCAGTACCTTCTGCATCGGCTCGCTGTTGCCGAGGATCCGCGTGACCGTGGTGTGATGGACTGAGGCCGCGAGCCGGCGGTTCTCCTGCTCCAGTTCGTAAAGACGCGCGGCACGGCCGACGATCAGCTTCAGGAGATCGGGATCTGCGGGCTTCTGAAAAAAATCATATGCGCCTGCAGCGACAGCCCGGCTCGCATATTCTCGGCTCTCGTTCCCGGTAACGACAATGATCTTGGTTTCGGGAGACGCCTCCAGGATATCGGCGACGGCGGCCAAACCCTCGTTTGCCCCATCCGGATCGGGAGGCAGGCCAAGATCTACAATCGAAAGAGCGGGCCGCTCGCGTTGCAGCAGAAGTTTCGCCTCCGCTCGGTCGCGTGCCGGCAATACTTTGTAGTCCGACAAGAGCCACCGATATTGCGACCGAAGCCCCTCATCGTCCTCCACAATCAGGATTCCTAAATCGGGCTCGCTCATGCAGGAACCGCCTTGGGAACGAAAATGTCAGCTGACGAACTCTCATATTCCGGCAATGCCACTCGCATTGTAGTGCCCCTGCCCAGCTCGCTCGTGACTTCGATATCGCCGCCGGCGGCGCGGGCCATATCGCGCGCCTGGAACGCTCCAATGCCGTGCCCGCGTTGCTTTGTCGATCGAAACGGTGTGAACAGAGAATTGCGGACGAAATCCGCGCTCATGCCGCATCCCGTATCAGTGATTTCGATGAGCACCCGGCCCAAGTCCCGCCTAAGCGTGACTGCAACGCCATCGCCTTCCGTGGACGCTTCAATCGCATTCTTCAGTAGATGGGTAACAATCCCATGCAACGCCGACGGGGCAATCCGGACGTAGGCATGCGCTGCGATGATGTGCGCGCGCACTCCGATGCGCGCAGTACCAAGATCCTTTATGATGTCATCGATAACGTGCGCAATATCGACAACGGCCGGTTCTTCGGCCGATGGCGCATCCGGGCGCACGCGCGAAACGAGATCGTCAAGCTTCTTCACCGAATTTTCCAGACTCCGGATCAGATCAGCGCGGAATTCCGCGCGATCGCCGAATTTCTGAATGTTTGCGACCATGAGCCCGAGTTGGCCGGCGACATTCTTTATGTCATGTACCACGAATGAGAAGCGTTTGGAGTAGTCGATTAGCGTCCTCGATTCCAGCAACGCCCGGGTCGCGCGCTCCTCTGCCAGGAACCCGGCTATCTGCTGTCCAATGGTCAGCAGCAAGTTAAAGCTCTCCCAATTAAGCGCTGCCGGCGCACGCGGCGGCGCCAGCACCACGAAGCCGATCAATTGGTCAATTTTCACCAGAGGAACCGCCAGCCAAGCCGGACTAGATTGAGCCCACGGAGGCGACTTTCCACCATCGAATGCCTTAGCACTTAGGTCCTGCACAACCTCGCCTTCCGCAAACGCCTGCAAGAAGGCGCTGCCGCGCGGCTCCACTGCGGCCAGATCGGCTTTCATATTCATCGCTTGCTGCACAATATAGTCGCCATGGGCATTTTCCATCCAAAGTACGCCTCCAGGACTATCGACCACGTCTGCCAGAGTTCGGATGGTACGGGCGGCCAGTGGCTCGCCGCCGCTGCCCGCCGTCAGGGTTGCAATCGAACGCATCCATTCGACGCGATAATCATAGCGCGCGGAGAAGAAATTCTCGGAGATTATTCGTTTCAAACGCGAGCGGATGCGCTCAGTGGAAAGCACGAGAAGAAGAAGAATGACGCTTCCGCAAAAGAAAACAATTTTCGAAACGCTCGCCCATTCCCCGGGAAATTGCCCGATAACTCCTGCGACACCAGCAGCGGCGAGCACAAAAATTCCGGTTCCGAAGAGAGTAGCGCCGTGAAAAACGGCATCGCGAGACACATGGACGTTCACCTTCCAGCCTGGATTCCGGGCCATCGTGAGCGCAAGCGGGAGCACCATCAGCGCCAAAACAACTCCGCGCGCGGCAAGTAGCGACGGATCGGGCGCCTTGAGGACAACCGCTTCGCAGAACAGAAATAGATTATAGGCAAACAGAGCGCCGAGCGCGATGCAGAACGGGAAGGTGTGCCACCGTCTTCCGGCAGGGGCGTTGCGATAAAGATTTTCAATCGCCAGAATCCCACAGACCGCGACGACGATCCGCAAAAGAACCTGTGACGGACCAAAGTCCGACGGAGTGAGCGCAGAGGTTACCGACCGAAGATCGTTGCCTACACTCACAAATGCCACGACGAGCAAGACGAACGGAAACCACGCAAGCGCACTGCCGTGCCTCTTCGGATTGCGCAGCGGCGATACGATCCAGCCGAGCACAAGAAGCCATGCAATATTCGCGAAGCTTTCAAACGCGTGCGCGACACCGGGCATCCACCATGGCTGAACGGCCGCGAAGATCGCCCAGACCGCCGTGACAGCGCAGGCGAAAAACACGCCCAATCCCAGGCCGTGCGGCCGCCGGTTTATCAGCATCAGTGCAAGCAGGGCGAGGAACGCCGCTGCGCCGATCCCGTAACATACGGCAAAGAGCATTGGCTTCTAACGCGCGCCGTCGCCACGGACGACGACGCCAACCGTTCTCAGCAGAATAATAATATCGAGTAAGAAGCTGCGATGCTTTATATAGTAAAGGTCATATGAAAGCTTTCGCTTCGTGTCATCCAAAGACGCGCCGTAACGAAAACTCACTTGCGCCCAGCCTGTGATGCCCGGCTTAACCGTGTGTCTATAATCGTAAAACGGAATCATCTGCGAGAACTGCTGCACGAAGTATGGCCGCTCCGGTCGGGGACCGATGATCGCCATGGATCCCCTTAAGACGTTCAGAAACTGAGGCAGTTCGTCGATACGCACCTTTCGAATGAACCGACCAACCGCCGTGACACGCGAATCGCGCTCCATCGCCCATGCCGGGATGCCGTCGCGCTCCGCATCGCTCCTCATGCTGCGAAACTTCAATACGACAAAGGACTGGCCGAGGAAGCCAATACGTTCTTGGCAATAGAGAACCGGACCGCCATCCTCCAGCTTGATTGCAATGGCCGTCAGCACCAGAAGGGGCGCAGTGACAATCAGAATTATGGAGGCCAAAGCAACATCGATTAGTCGCCTGACCAAGTCTCCCGTCCTTCCAAAGCGGAACCCCTGGGATAGCGCAATCCAATCCTCCCTTAAATTATCCACGGAGAGCCGTCTGCTCTCGCGCTCGAAAAAATCAAGGTATTCCGTTACCCGCAATCCGGAGAAGCGGCACTGAAACAGCGCCTGCCAAAGCAATGGCTGATTCTTTTCCATAGCAACAACGATTTCGGACGCGTGTGCGTGCCGGGCGCATGTCACCAGCTCGGATGAGTTAGGGCAGCTCTCATCGGAAGATAAATCGACTTGAGCGACAATCCGGAATCCGTTCTCACCCAAACTCGCCAGAGCAGACAGTTCGGCACCTTGATGAGCAGGTCCGAGATACAGGATCCGGCGCGTGAAATACCCCGTGCGGTAAACTTCGCGAAACAACAGCCGTGAGGACACGGCCAAAAGGAGCCAGACTGCCGTGAGCGCCAGGGTCCACTGCCATCTATATGGATAGATCGGGGCTACCGTGTATTTCGCCAAAGCGCCGGTCACGAGAACCGCAATTCCCCAGACCGGCAGGGTAACGATCGCAATTCGCCAGAGTACCCGCCGTGTGTTGAGAACGGCATCGCGATCATAAAGGCCGCCTGAATACATCAGCAGGACGATGGCCAAAGCGATCACGGTCGCCACAATTCCCGCACTACTGCCGGGAACCACGGTAGGCGCCGAAACCAGACGATAAAATGCAACGCCGCAGCCTAACGCCACCAGCGAAGCTTCGAGAATTCCGAGAACAATTCCAGGCGAGGCAGACAACTGCCCCAATACACGCCGCATGACCCCGACACCCCTAAACGTCTTTCAATATAGTCTAAAGCTTTCACGATGTGAACCTTAATGCTTGTATCAACGGCCATGAAAAAAGGAGACGCTGGCAATCTCGTTAGCACTCAACTCCAGGACCACATGTGGCTAACTCAATGAAGCTACATTACATTTTCCATTAGCACCGACGTGTGGCCACGGACGAGACTCTCCTCCCATTAACCATTTTGCAAGCTTTCGAGGATCACCATCGACGTCCAACGAGTGGTCTTTACCCATGCTGCGTGACAGTGGAATCCCCTATCTGGAAGCATTCATTTCCGATGATGACGGGCGGCGCTTTCCGGTGTGGGTCTGTGCACTTATTATTTTCGGTCTGTCGGCGGCGTGTTACGGGTTAATCTTTCAGATCGCCCGGATCCTTTGCTCGTAGCTGCGTCACCGCACAGATAGGGACTCAGAGGCTCCGTTGCAGCCAGCAGGTCGGCTGGCGCAGTTGGTTGGGGTGTGCCGTTCCTGATATCCATCGACAAAGCTATATAGGCTGCTAAGCAGTTTCTCCCGCTCAGGGCGCCGGCCAGCTGTTCCATTTTCGCTTGAAGACGGCCCGCCAGCGGCTCTCCCCCAACAACATAGAATGACCAGACAATTCGCCGTTCCGAACCCCGCAGCCATGTGCTGACGCGAACGGGAATTCGTTGTCCACTGCTGTTCAATTCACCGGATGATTGTGAATCGAACGTCCATGTGTCCTCGTCAGCATCGCGATTATCCGAGCGGACGAGATTGCTCGCTCGGCCGTTCTCCGCATAAAGCGCCACGTAACGTTCAACCCTTTCCCCTCCGAGAACAAACGCGTCAGAGAATATGCGCGACGGGCGGGCGAGCACCGGCGTCCATTCCGAACGTGCCTCGCTCAACCGCCAGGGCAGTGACACCCTCGGTGCCGATTGCGGAAGCGGGAGCGGTTCCGGTGCTGAAAGCACCACAGCAGCGAGTGGACCGGGTGACGCTGCCAAGATACATATCGTCGCCACAACCGCCAGCCTCGCAATCGGCACATGAAAATCGGGCGAGCCCTCCGCAACCCGAATGTGCGCGCCGGCGAATTTGCTGCGATCCGAGAAGATATGACCGATCAAGACAAGAATAATTAGAACCGCCGAGAAGAATATCCAGCCGTAGATAATATGGTCCGCGAGGGCCGCCGTTGGGCTCCCCACCCATTCGGCGGCAGCGATCAGGGCAAGGGCTCGAATACCGTTTGCGATGATCGGAACGATTATCGATAGAACGATAAAGAGAGCGCGGCGCAGAATGCTTCGATACGTGACGATCGCGAAAAAGACCCCGAAAGCAACTGAGGCAATCAGAAAGCGCAACCCGGCACAGGCCTCTGCAATCGCGAAAGTGCCGGCTGGTATCTCTATGACGGCGCCGGTCGAAAATACCGGGATGCCGAGCAGATGCAGTCCGGCGACTGCAAAGCGCGCTGTAAATGCCTGCAGCGTGGGGATGAGGAACGCTCCGCTTGGCACGAGAAAATACAGATAAAGAAACGGCCCGGCCAATTTTCCGTAGAATCTGCGCCCAAAGGCTGCAAAGAGGCTCGCTTCGGCGATCGTTATGATGACGAACTGCTCTGCCTCGAGGATAGCTGCGTACGAGATGACAAACCAGACTAGCGACAACGCAAGCACGCCGACTGCGGCCCAAACCGTGGGCGAGATGTCGGCCGGATCGAGACTCTGACGCCGCTGCCAGATCATAAACAGGGTGAGCGGAACGATCAGGAAGCAATGATTGAACGTTGGGGACGCGATCCATACGCGAACGGCGCCGCCCGCCGCCGATGGAAAAATGACGCCGAGCAGCAGCACCGACAGGAGTACTGCGGAAATTGCGATCCCGGCAGCGGAACGGAATGTGCGCTCGGTCACTGCGGCGGTGCTGGGTTGCAGAATGTCCGTCATTGCGCCACCGATAGAACCTCTTTCGCGCACGCGGTCGTTTCATTCTGATTTGCGAACAGGTCATTCAGAGCTCTCAGGTTCGTACTCCAAAGATAATCGGCCTCGACCCGCGCGCGCGCAGCGGCTCCGAGGTTAGGCCACGCTCCAATGAGAACTTCGGATACGCACCCGGCGAGATCAGCTGCGGTAGTGGCGACGAGAACATCTTGTCGCGGAATGGCCGTTAATCCTTCGAGCGCCGCAGGCGACAGCACAACGGGTTTCGCCATCGCCATTGCCTCGAGTACCTTGTTTTGAACGCCGCGCGCGAGCCGCAACGGCGCCACGACACAGCGCGCTCTCGCCAGAAACGGCCGCACATCCGCCACGGCGCCGGCAACTCGGACTCCCGGCAAATTGCGCAACTGGCGGACGCGTGCAACCGGATTCTTGCCAACGATCCAGAACTCCGCCGTTTTGTGCCTTTCCCTGACGCTGGGCATCACGTCACGCGCAAACCACGCCACTGCGTCCACATTCGGGCGATAATCCATCATCCCCGTGAACACGATCGGCAATGCGTCCGCAGGGAAGGGATCGGAAAACTCCACTGACGGGTCGAAATGATCGAGGTCCACCCCGTTGTCGAGGTGTCGAATAGGTCCAGTGTTTTCCGGTGATAGACCTCTAAAGAGGGCCGCTTCGGCATCGGAAACGAACAGGCAGCAATCCGAAGTGTTAGCCGCACGCTCTTCAAGCGCAAAAACCTTGCGCTGTTCACGCCTATAGATTGCGGACAAAGGCCAGTTCGCTGACCGCGCGTAATCGCCCCATTTCTGTGAATCGACATCTACGATGTCGACGACCGCCTTTACGTCGTTCATATGCTTTTCTACATAAGGGAACATCGCGGAGCAGAAGACGAAGGCATCTCTGATGCTTCCGCTTGCGATCTTGTCATCGACCCATGCTGCCATCCGGGAATCACGATAGCTCGACTCGGAAATGGAAGCGTGCGTTGCGAATGCACATGCGGTGCGCAATGCTCTCTGCGCGGTACCGATGGATAAACAGAACACTTCCTTGCAGAAAGTTCGTAAGTGTTCAATGTGCTGCAGCTCCAGCCCTTGGTCGGAAAAGCAGCCGAGACGAATTTCAAAAAGCTGCGATAGGTATTGCAGAATATGAAACGAGCGGATCTTGTCCCCCTTGTCGGGTGGATACGGAATTCTGTGGGCGAGAAAAAGCAGCTCGCGCATCCGATCAACCGATCGACCGAACAACCAGCGGTCCTATCACTTTTGTCAACTCCAGCGGCAGATGGCGCCACAACTTTCCCGCAAGGCGAAACTTGGGATTGAGCGGATTGATTTCCGGAATTTGACGGCGCCTGACCGGCACAACCTGGTATTGAAGAGGTTCAGGCTCGAAACCCCAATTGCATTTGTAGTGATACGCACCGGTTCCAATTTTGCTGCGCCCAAAGTCGAATATGCGAAGACCTCGAGCGGCAGCGCGCCGCATGACCTCCCAGTAGAGGAAATCGTTGGCCCCGATGTTGCGCGCCTCCTCGATGCCGCCCCCATAGTAGGGAAGCACGTCGTCACGAAAATAGAAGTTCATCACGGAGGCGACCGGACGGTCCTCATGCAGAATAGTGACGACGTCGCACGCTTCCCCAAATACCTGCTTCAGCAGCCGGAAATAGGGCAGCGGAAACACAGGCGAGCCGAGCCGGCGAACGCTGCGCGCATAGATGTCATGGAGACGATCGGCGGCGGGATCTATTTCCGCACGGAGTCCTGTAGCGATCGCTTTTCGCAGGACCGCACGTTGCTTGCGTGGAATGGATTTCATGTTGGCCGCGTCGTCGTGTTCGATCGGACGGCGAAAATTCGCGTACAAGCCATTTCTGGGAATGGAGGCGGTTACGCTCGCCGCGTCCCGATATTCAATCCAGCCCGCGCCGAGATCGCATGCGAGCCGGAAGGCCTCGCCTTGCAAGGCGTCGCGGGCCTCGGAATCGTTCGCGACGATACCGCCTCGAACGCAGTATGCATTCGAAATGAGGGAGTTCCCGAACAGAAGGCTTTTCACGTGGGTGAGCGGAAGGATTCCACATATCTCCGCACCTCGACGCACAAGCAGATAGAAAGTCCTGTGGCCGAAAGCTCGTTCGACAACGTGTCTCCAGCCCGAAAGATGAAAGAAAGTCCCGCTCGGAAGCCCCCTGACGAATGCGTCCCACGCTGGTTCCTCGTCCGATTTCAATATCGACACGATCATCAGATTTGGCTTCCGGCCGCGTGGCCAATGCCGAGAAACACTTCATCCATTCTTCCCCAGGCGAAGTCGCGAACTAACCGGTTCACGCGGTGCTCCATGGCGCCCAGATTCGTGTAGTGCCGGACTCGCGATTTCAGCGAGATGCCCGGTACGCGCGGCTGCTCAGGGTCGAACTCCCACGGATGGCAGTAGAAGACGCAAGGCATTTGATCGCTGTTATTGAGACGGCGAATGCTCCATTGCGAGATCGCATAGGGCAACAGGCGGAAGTATCCTCCGCCTGCGCATGGCCGATTCTTGTTGAGCAGCCTCACCGTCGCAAGTGGGACCTCCAGAAATGCTTCGTCATCAAGGGGTCGGAAAGGACGCCTGGGTGCGTGCGGTGTCCCGTACAGATCATGGGAGATCGGATAGATGCTCGAACTGTACTCATAACCTTCAGCGACAAGAATTTCGTAAGCCCATCGGTCAGCAGGCGAGATGGAGAACGTTGGCGCCCGATATCCGCGGATTCGCCCGTTGCAGAGGCCTTCGAGAACTGCTTTGGCGCGGCGGATGTCGTCGCGGAATTCGGCCTTAGTTTGCCCGCCTGCTCGCCTGTGCGCATAGCCATGGCTCGCAACCTCGTGCCCCTCGGCAGTAATACGATGAACGATTTCCGGAAATCGTTCCGCAACCCAGCCCAGCACAAAAAAGGTCCCTTGGATGTTCGCAGCATTTAGCAGCGCGAGCACGCGCCCGGTGTTTTCCACCACGCGTGCGGGCCATCGATCCCAGGTTGCCGGATCGATAGCGTCCTTGAACGCTTCGACCTGAAAATAATCCTCGACGTCCACGGTGAGGGCGTTGACGATCCTTGACACACCGCCCTGCTCGACGGAAGAGAGGGCCATATTCATTTCGGCTCATCCCCGGGGAGGTATTTCAGGGCAAGATCCAATACACGGGCGAGCGCACGATCGTGCTTGCTTGCAAGCCGCTCGAGTTTTTCAAGGCGCGACTGGACTTCTCGACCGCTCAGGCCAGCTGCGCTTTGGTGTTCAAGATACCGAACCGGCGCGGGTTCGACGCGCGTCGCCAAATCATTATGCGGCGGTAGAACTCCCATCGTTCCAACTTCGGTACTCATTTCCTCGGCCACGCTGGCGACACTGTTCGCATCGATCGCGTGGCTTTCCTCAAGATAACCGAGGAGCAGAAGCCGGGAGCAGAGGCTGTTGATGCGGCGGGGAATGCCGGCGGACCGGCGATAGATTTCTTCGAAAGCGCCGTCTGAAAATCGCGGATCGTCCGTCCAGCCGACCCGTCGCAGTCGATATTCGATATACTTCCGCGTATCCTCCAGACTTAGTGCACCGAGGTGGCAAGATGCGATAACACGCTGCCGGAATTGCAGCATGTTCGGATGCGACAGGGCGGCGCGGAACTCCGGTTGTCCGAGAAAAATCCCCTGAAAGGGCGCGCTCGCATTCATGATCAAATTAGACAGCATTCTCAGTTCTTCGATCGCCTCCGTCGTAAGACTTTGCGCCTCGTCGACAATCACCAGCGGGTGCTTGCGCTGGGCTTTCAGACTGGAAAAGAACGCCATAAGTCGCGCAATCAGTGCAGACTTCTCCATTCCCTCGCGATAGAGATTGAATCCTGCGCCGATCAGGCAAAGCATGTCGTAGCCGCCGAGTTGGGTGGTAACAACACGTGCAGCCACGTATTCCTGAGGGTCGATCGTTGCCAGCAGATGTTCCACTAACGTGGTTTTGCCGGCCCCGACCTCGCCGGTGATAACAACGAAGCCTTCGCGCTGCGAAATTCCATATTCCAGGAATGACATCGCCTTGCGGTGCTCTTGGCTGCCAAAATAGAAGCGGCTATCCGGCGTGAGCTGGAAAGGCATTCCCGCAAATGAGTAGTAGCTTTCGTACATTCTGTCGGCTCAATCGAATGACTTGTGCACGCCTATGGTCAGCACGTTCTGGATATAACTGGTGTTGTTTGGCGCCACTTCGCGCCGAATAAGATCGTAGCGCATGTTGACTGCGAGCGACTCTGAAAGCGCGTAATCTGCACCGAGTGACGCATTGTAAAGATCCCCGTTCCCAACTCCGGAGACATGCCGATACCCGGCTGAGGCATTCGCCGACAAGCGCTCGGCTAGACTTCGGGACCACGATATCGTCGTTCCCTTCACAATCGAAGAGGGCGAAGTCAAAGGCGTGAGAGACAGATTTCGCTGATAGAATGCGGTTAGTAGGAGGTCATTGTCGCCGATCCGGCTTGTTGCAGTTCCACTGACGGATTTCGCGCGGAAAAGACCGTTCTGCAGCGGTGCGAGCCCGTTGACAGTTCCCAACGGAACGCCCAATCCGGCGATATCCTGCTCGCTTCCGGGACCCGCGCTTAGCGCCGCCTCGTCCAAGACACCGATCAATGTGCTGTGGTCAAACGCAATGCCCGAAACGGCGCCGTCCGGTCCGAGTATGGAATTGGCATCGTTGCTGATCAGGCTCTCCTGCACTGTCGTCAGCGAATCGCTGTATTTGGCGTATACGCTCGTAAGCGGCGTGATACGCCAGGCGATCTCGCCGGCTATATCCGATTTGCGATCATGGCGGCCATACACAAGGAGGATCGATGAATCGACGGTCGGCCTCACGCGCACCCCGAAATCCCAGACTTCACCCTCTCCACCTATCCCCGGCACTTCGGAATCGCTTAAGTATTCATAGCCGGCGCCGCCCACCACGGAAGCAGACCTCGTGATCTCATACTCGTTGATCAATTCACCGCTTGCGCGTTGAAGATTGCCTGAGATAGGGTTGCCCGAATCATTCTCGCTCGCATTCAAGGAAAGATCGGACATTAGGTGCCGAAAAATCGTTCCGGGTGTCCGGAAGTCTCCCGTTACTCCCTGACTGGTCGACGATGTTATTGGCGGGACTCCAAATAACGGATTGCCGGTAGTGTTATCGTTGAACCAGATTTGGCCGATCTGGTAGCGCAACGTCATTCGCGCCATGTCACCGATGCCGGCGACAACGAAGGGCGACGCGCTGAGATTGTACATGTGCGTGTTTTGCGGCGACTGGGCGATACTGTTTTGGACTCCAAAACCTGTCGGCTCCAGATCATCGATCAGTCCATTAACATCGAAGAAAACGTGGTCGGGAAGAATGATGGCACGGCCACGGCCGTATCCATATTCGGATGCCTGATCGAGATCGCTATCAATGAGATTGTGCCGGTAGAATCCTGTCACCGAGAGGACGCCTTTCAGGCGCACGGAATCGGCGCTGATTGTCTCGCCCAGTGAGAAGAGAGAGCCGAGATCGGCCTGCTGGTCATCGTGTACCGCCGCAACATTATCGGTAGCGATCTCGTCAATTCCTATATTTGTCGAAAACAGGAATGGTGGCGCGGTGATGCTCGATTGGGCGACAACCCGGTTATAAAGGTTCGAGTACGGGCTGGGTGCTCCCGGCGGAATAATGATATCTGCCGGGCCGATCGCCGTTGGACTGCCCAGGGGCGCCACAACCCACGGAGTAATGAAGTGGTCGACCGTCTGCGCGGACGCCTGGATGCCGCAAGCGACCGAAAGACCGGCGGATACAGCCATCGCCAGACGTCGAATATCGCGGCAGCTAGGCAACTGATCGCCCCCTCGGCTAATCGCGGCCAACGCGCTCTGCTAGCGTTGAGCCCCATAGGTGTAGCCATACCCCTTGAAATGATCGGTCAGAACGGGATGCATCTTGTTGAGCATCAGATTTACTCTCGGGCTCGCCTTCAGCAGGCGTAGAGACGCCTCGATCTGATCCTGAGCGGTCTCATGGGCGGCAACCACAAAAAGCGTCTGCCCGGCCAATCCAGCAAGGATTGACGGTTCTGTGCTGGTAAGGCATGGCACGGCGTCGACAACGACGAGTCGCGCCGGATCTTCCGACATCAGTTGTTCGAACAGATCGGCCATGCGGCTACTCGATATCAGCTCCGGAATCTGGTCGCGCTCCTTTCCCGCCGGGAGGACGGAAAAATTTGGCAGGTTCGTATGCAGAATCAGTTCGCCAAGACGTGCGCTCTTTTCCGAGACGAAGTCCAGCCAGCCCTTTTCCGCAAAAATTCCCAGGTAGCCCAGCATCGATTGCCGATACGCATCCGCATCCATCAGGAGCACGTGCGTATCTTTTTCGGAGGCCAGCGCAAGAGCAAGATTGGTCGCCGTGAACGTCTTCCCCTCCCCCGGATTGGCGCTTGTGACCAGAACTATGCGATTGGATAAGCCCGTTGAGGCGTCACGCGTGCGCGCGATATTTGCAATCACTTCTCTCTTGAGGGCGCGGAACTCCTCTACTGTCCTCGATGTTCCAGACGAGGGAAGAGCAATTCCATGGGAAGCCAACGTCGTCTGGCTGATGCTGACTACGTCCTCATGCAGTGGGCGGCCTGCTCTCGCGGCATGAGGCGGGTCAGAGGCAACACCATTGGCGTGATTTGCATCGAGCGGCACCGCACCCGCGTCTTGCATCGCGTTGCGGAGCGCCCGTGAATTCTCACCTTGATCTTGAGGTGCCGGGCGGCGCAGCCGGGCTGCCGCCCGCTCGATGAGTTCAGGACTGCGGTCTGCCATCTACCGCAGGCCCATGTATCTGGCATTGGTCACCAGGAGAATGCCCATGTAGGCCAACAACAGGCATACTGTCCCAGTTGCGAAGAGGCCGCCGGAAATCCGTTGCATAAGATCTGTGGATCGTGCGCGTGGGGCATATGTTACTGCGCCAATGACCGGGAGTCCGAATTCCTCGAGGCGGGCCGTTGAGCCGTACACGGGGTGGATGCGGGCCAAGCCAAGCGGAAGCGCTATGCCGGCAGCAAGCCCAACGAGAGTTGCGATCGAAAACAAAAGGATGCGGTTGGGAAAAGAAGGAGAAATGGGGACAAGCGGCGGATCGACGATCCGGAACTGCGTGCGATCGGCCCGGTCATCGGCAGCTTGCGAAAGATTGGCCGCTTCGCGCCGCTTTACCAACTCGTCGTAATTTTGCTTGATGATAGCATAGTCGCGGTCGAGATCGCGCGACTTTGCTTCAACATCGGGTAGCTCGCCGCTTAACGATTTGACGCGATTGTAATCCTCGGTCGCCTTATCCAGCCGTGATTTTAGCGTCGGAATTGTGGTCTCTACGTCCACAAGCTTAAGTCGCAATTGTTCGTATGTCGGATTGGAAATCTGTGTCTTTCCTTCCGTAGTCTTTGGCTTGGCTTTCAGTTCTGCCTGGAGTTCAGAAACACTGCGCTGCGCCGCCAGTACATCCGGATGTTTATCCGTATAGATTAGCTTCAAATCCGCCAGGTTTCGCTGCGCTTGCGCCAATCGTACTTCCGGAGAAGCAGCCACCAACTGGCCGCTGTCCGTGACGGTCGGAGCTGACGCAACGTTGAGCAGCGCCGGCACGGTCTTCAGTTCAGCTGCCAACGCCGCACGGGTTGTCAGCGCGTCCTCATATTGCTGCCGAATTTGCTTCACCTGCTGCTGGAGAATTTCGGGGCGCGCCACAGCCGAATCCACGAAGAAATCGGCGTATTTTTTTCGAAAGGCGGCACGGCGCTTCTCTGCGGTCCGTAACTGGTTTTGATAAAGCCCAATCTGCGCGCTCAGGAAGGCTCGGGCCTTATCCATTTCGGCGCGACTGGAAGTGGCTGCTTTTTCGGCAAATACGGTCAGAAGCGCATCGACCACGTTCCGTGCGACAAGGGGATTCTCGCTCGCATAGGCGATCGAGACCAGATTCTCGCCCTCCGTCGTAACCTTTATGTCATGCGATAACTGATCGACCAGCTGCCCGCGTTGAACATTGCCGAGTGAATTGCCTCCAAGATTGGCAAGAACAATCACCTGTTCGAGATTCGGCCGACTGAGCAGCGTCTGGCGCAAATAGTCTTCACTTCCGGCCGGCGTGGTGTTCACAATGAGGCCCCTCAATAGGGGCGTAAGCAGCCCATTAACGTCTATGAATGCGCGGGCATTCGATTCAAAGCGCTGCGGAACGAGCATAACGCCCGTCCATCCAGCGAGGCACAGAATCCAAGCGGCAAGAAGCGCAAGCCATCTCTGCTTCCAGATGACGATGGCCTCTTCCAGGACCAGCTTCTTCAGATTCTGCGGAGGCACATTCAGCGACGCCATCGACATACCCTGTTAGTTCGCCGGCCCCGCGGTGGCGCAGGCGGAAAACCTCCGCTTATCTAGAAAAACCGCTGCGGGATGATGAGAATGTCTCCCGGATGCACCGAAACATTCGCCGTGATGTCCCCGTCTCGGATCAGGCTATCGAGATGGACACGATAAACCTGCTGGACACCAAGCACGGTGCGAATTATTTCAGCGCGATCACCGTCGGCATACTTTGTCAAACCACCGGCCGCGATCATCACATCCAATACGGTCATGTTGGCTGTGTATGGGATTGCTCGGGGTTGAACTGCCTCACCGACAATGCGCACCTGCCGCGTGAAGGGCCCGACAAACTGCGTTGGAGTCACGGTGACGAGAGGATCCTTCACATACGGCTTCAGTCTGTCCTGAAGTTCCTTGCCTACATCTATCGGTGTCCGTCCGGCCGCGACCGCCTCTCCGACGAGTGGCATGGAAATCCGCCCGTCGGGCCTGACTGTCAGCGTGGTGGTGAGCTCTGAGTTGTGCCACACGATGACGCTCAGCGTGTCGCCCGGCCCAATTCGATAATCGCCCGCATTTGCATAGCTGCCCGCGACGATTTCGGGCGCTGGCATCGGAAGTGTCTTCACTTGCTCCACACAGGCCGAAGCCAGCAGCAATGTCGCCAGCAAGGCGA
This sequence comes from Rhizomicrobium sp., assembly GCA_035494695.1. Classification (GTDB taxonomy): domain Bacteria; phylum Pseudomonadota; class Alphaproteobacteria; order Micropepsales; family Micropepsaceae; genus Rhizomicrobium. The sequence goes on from DATJGT010000005.1 coordinate 21,452, forward strand.
ATGTTCGAAAACAGAAATCCGTCAAAGTTCACCCCGCCTGCGCCCATATCAGGCTGCGGCCGACTTGGCCCACGATCGGTCTAGGTGTTAACCGACGCCGACAGCCCCGACTTGCCCTAAGCGGTATTTCTCATACATGCGCGGCAATGACAAGCAACTTTGACTTTTATGGTTGCCCGCGGGACGCTCCTTTGAGACAAAGTCGCGAGCGCCTCGGCGTTAACGATTGTGGCGCCGAGGAGTCTGCCGGGCAAAGCCGCCGACATACTCAGAAGAACGATGCCTTGGCGGTAAAGACTCGGAATCATGAATCAGCGTACCCGCGATCGGCTTCGCATCCTGACGTTCACCACGCTTTATCCAAACGCCGTCCAACCCAATCATGGGGTGTTCGTCGAAAATCGGCTGCAGCATCTCGTGCAGACAGCCCGCGCGGACGTCCACGTGGTTGCGCCTGTGCCCTGGTTTCCTTGGCGTGCCGGGCTCTTCGGGCGCTACGCGGCTTTGGCTCGCACGCCCGCCCATGAAGTCCGGCGGGGGGTTCCCATCGAACATCCCCGCCATGTCGTGATCCCCCGTGTAGGTATGTCCATCACACCAACGGCGCTATTCCTGGCAACGCTACCGTTAATCCGCCAGCTTAATGCGGCTAACGATTTTAATCTCATCGACGCCCATTATTTTTATCCCGATGGGGTCGCGGCCACACTGCTTGGCGCTGCCATTCGCCGGCCGGTTGTGATCACAGCACGTGGCACCGACATCAGTCTGATTCCCCGTTATTCAATTCCGCGACACCAGATTCTGTACGCTGCAAAACGTGCGGCTGGAATCGTCGCAGTGAGCGAGGCGCTGAAAAGCGCGATGGTCGAACTCGGCATGAGGTCCGAAAAAATAACCGTGCTCCGAAATGGTGTGGATCTGACGACGTTCGTGCCTGGCGACCGCGAGGTTGCCAGAGCCTCGCTTCAGCTAACCGGGAAAACACTTCTTTCGGTCGGCCATTTGATCGAGCGAAAGGGCCATGGCCTCATCATCGCCGCACTGCCGCGGCTTAAAGATTGTGGGCTGATAATCGTTGGCAGAGGTGCTGAACGAGCTCACCTCGAAGCGCTTGGCAGGAAATTGGGCGTGAGCGAGCGGGTGCGCTTTGCGGGAGAGATCGCGCACAAAGACCTGCGTCGTTTCTATGTTGCCGCGGACGCCCTGGTCCTCGCATCGAGCCGTGAAGGCTGGCCGAATGTCTTGTTGGAAGCCATGGCTTGCGGCACACCGGTTGTCGCGACGGCCATCTGGGGAAATCCGGAAGTGGTTTCAAAACCCGAGGCGGGAGTGCTCGCGCACTTGCGCACGCCGGACGGCATTGCCGACGCCGTAGAGAGCTTGTTCCAGCAGCTTCCCGACCGCGCGGCAACACGCGCGTACGCGGAGCAATTCAGCTGGGATGACACCAGCTCTGGTCAGTTGAAGCTTTTCGAAGAGATCGCAAGGCGCGGTCGGGATTCCGAACCCGTCGAGCGGACTTGAAGCGCTTCCGTTGAACGCCCCTGCTTCAGAACACTTCGACCTCGTCCGGCGATTAGCCGCGCGGCATACGCGAGGCCGCGCGGCGTGCGCAGGCTCGCTGCTTCAATCCCCCAGCGCTCGCGCCGCGATGCCGCCCATAAGCGTTTGTAAGCGTCATCGCCGCGGCCGAAATCGATTTCCTCCGGTCTGTCCGTTTCCAGAATGTGCTGCGCCATGTGCATCGTGAGCAGCGTCCCGGGCGAGAACTTTTCAAACTGTTTCGCGTGAACCAGCTTGAAAATGATGGCCTTCATGTTCCAAACAATCCAGAACTGCGCGGCAGCCGGCATCCCGCAGACGCTCAGAATTCCCATCCGAAGCGCATCCTTCTGCGCTGCCAAACGGATGAGGTTCGGGATGAAATCCGGATACGGCTCCGCTGATTTCCAGCTAGCTTTCTGCACGGCTTGGTATGCCGTCACATAAGGTGCCACATCTTCTGCGGGCGAAAGAATCTGAACGACAGAGAGTTTTGAGTTTTGCAGAAGCGCAAGTTTGCGGCGCCATGTGTTCTTCAGGATGGATGGACGCCTCTGCAGATACGATTCGAAACCGTCGGCGTGCGTGCGGTCGTACCAATTTCCCCAGGCGAAGTACGGTTTCACTAGATAGCCGCCATCCCGAAAGCCGCTACATAATGCAGAGAACGAGGTCGCTGCGGGATCGAGTCCTTCGAGCCGGATGTAAGGAGGACGCAGATTCGATGTGATTTGCTTTCCTAGAGCGCGAATCGCCTCCCTTTCTTCAGGGTGATTCCCGAGCACATCGTATTCGCATGTGTACAGATTGGTACAGCTGCTCAGCGTCCCGTTCGATAAGCTCCGGAAGAGAGGAAGGGCAAGCTGCGCGTCTTGGTCGAGCGCAAATCCGATCTGGCGGCTGTGATCAGAGCCGAAGCGGGCGACCAGATCAAACCACTCCGGAAGACCAAAGAAGCTGTCGCTTCCGTTCCGTAAGGTCGCGTCATATTTGTCGGGTAATGCCGGCCGAAACGATGACACATCGCGGACTCTCATTGCGCTACCAAAGGCCGCCTGCCGAGCGCCGCAACAAGCGCTGCCCCGAGCGCAGTCACGCGCTCCGAATTTCTCTGCCAGGTGAGGTCGCGCGCTGAGATGAGCGATCTCGCCGCGCGGCCGAGGCGATCGCGCAGGGCCTCGTTGGACACTAGTTGAAGGACTGCCTTTCCCATCGATTCTTCCGCTCCGGGCGCGAAGAGCAAAGCCGAGCTTCCGGGTGAAAGAATTTCCCGGATATTTGGCTGATCCGGCGCGACAATCGCCTTGCCCAGCGCCATGTACTCAAAAAGCTTGAGCGGCGAACAATACGCGACACAGCTTGGTAACAAAGCAATATCGAAGGCCGCGACAAACTTCGGAACGGCATCACGCGGAATGAGGCCTGCGAAGGTCACGCGATCGGCGACACCCAAGTCGTGCGATAACACTTTCAGCTTTTCGATCGCGGGCCCCTCGCCGACAATCAGAGCATGGACATTCACTGGAAGGCTCGGTCGCGCAAGCAGCGCGATGATTGTGTCGAGCCGATGCCAGTCGCGCGCAAAGCCGGCAAACCCGACGACGACTTTGCCCGCCACTCCGATCTCCGCTTTTGCAGCCTCCGCTGACGAGGCGGATTCGAACCGCTCGGGATCGATCCCATTCGGGATCACCTCGATTTGCACCGGCGGTATTCCGGCGTTCTGAATCCCATCCGCAAGCACTTTCGTCACCGGAAGAACAGTACTCGCATTCCGCCAAGTCCACTCCTCAAGCGCGCGCGCGACTTCCGGAAACGCAAGCCCGCCGTAGCGCCTTCGCTCGCTTGCCAGTGGCGCATTAACTTCCAGAAGAATCGGAATTGACGTGAGCTTCTTCAGCCAGATTCCCGCAACGCAATAAAGGTTGTAGCGCTCATAGACGAAATCAGGGCGGAAATTTAGATAGGCAGCCCAAAGGCGGGCGAACGCAGGTACATTATAGCAAAGTTCCGCAATCTCGTAGAGCCATGCGGGAAGGAGCATCTTTGCCTTGGCCAGAACGCCTGGCTCGTATCCGAACTCAGCGTTCGCAAAAGCGGCAGGGCCAACGACGCGGACGGTATGACCCTGCTTGCGCATCGCCCCGACAAGTTCTTCGAGATGAACGGCCTGCCCGTCCTTCGATCGGATGCGATGGTGATAGAGAATCTTCATTGCCGCGGATCGTCCCAACGCCGCGTTTCGCCAGGTATCCCGTAAAGTTCCGCGAAGCACCGGAACATCTCCGATTGATCGTACTGTTCACGCACTTTCAGGCTGTTTGTCGCGCCCAGTTGCTCGGCGCGGCGCGGATTCCGAAGCAGCTCCAAGAGCGCGCCAGCCACAGCCTCCTCGCTGCGTTCGACGATCAGCGCAGCGTTTTCCTTTGAAACCATGACCCGGATGTCGCCAACATCTGTCGCGATGATTGGCAATCCGACAGCCATCGCCTCCAGGATGGTGAAAGGCATTTGCTCCGTGTCCGATGAGAGCGCGAAGACATTGAAAGAGTGGTAAAGCGAAACCGGATCGGCAGTATACCCCGTGAAAGAAAGCCGCTCGGAAATCCCGGTATGTCTGGCGATCGCCTCGAGCTTTGAACGCTCGGTGCCGTCTCCCACAATCACCAGTCGGCAAGGCAACTCGCGGCTCACCATAGCGAAGGCCCCAAGGAGCCGTTCGATATTCTTCTCGGGCCGAAGTGCCGCGACGACGCCGATCACAGGTTCTTCACGCCACTGCCACGGTCTCGAATAGCGGTGACTATCGATACCGTTCGGAATGTAATGCAGTCTGGAGGCGGAAATCTTCCAGCTGTGCTTCGCAATTTCTTGGAGATTGTGCGAGGGCACCACGACATCGCTTCTTCTCAGTGCCATGCGACGCGCGAGGGTGCGCCGGTGCTTTTGGCCCCGCGCTTCGTCCGGACCAAATCCGTCTTCAATGTGGATGTGAGGCAAATCTCGCCGGAAAGCCGGCAATGCCCACTCGATCGTTCCCCAGTTATGCGTGACGAGCCGATCGGGACGAACGCGCTGCAGTACCGTGTCAAATTGCTTAAGGCGGCCGAACACGCCTTTCGCAAGGTCCCCTATTGAATGAACGCGAGCATGAACGCCGCATGCGAGTTCACTCATGCCCGAATAGTCGCCGTTCATGCTGACGATAACGTGCTCGAGAGCGGGACCGAAGTGGTTGGCAATTCGCAGAAAACGCGTCTGCGCGCCGCCACAGCCAAAAGAATGAAAGACATGCAGAAGGCGAAAGCGCTTTGCTGCTTCCGCACGCTCGCGTGGGCGTTCGACTATCTCGATCGCCGCATTCATTAGACAACTGCCCGATAGATAGAGTGCAACATACGCGCCCCGCGCAGACTCAATATTCATCGCATCGAGCGATGTCAAAGACGAAGCGAAATGTGCTTACACAAGGATCATTTACCGGGTTTCACCCCCTGCTTTGACTGATTTCCTCGTCCCATGCAGTATCGGCACACGGTTTTGGGCCGCGTGTTAACCTATGTGAACGCGAACGGGGCACCAGAAAGAGTTCGGGGCAGCCTGATTGATGTGTGGCATTGCAGGGATCTTTACGCTCAACGGAGTAACCGCTGTCGATCGCGAGACCATTCGATCGATGACGCGCGCCATCGCGCATCGTGGACCGGACGGTGAAGGCTTCTTCTTCGGGGCGGGCGTCGGGCTCGGACACAGACGGCTTGCCATCATTGATGTCGCGGGCGGCCAGCAGCCGATCCTCAACGAAGACGAATCCGTTGCCCTCGTCTTCAATGGCCAGATCTATAATTACCGCGCGCTCCGCGAAGAGTTGCTCGCGGCCGGGCACATCTTTCGCACGCAGTCCGACACAGAAGTAATTGTCCATGCCTGGGAAGAATGGGGCGCTTCCTGCGTCAAGCGCCTGCGGGGCATGTTTGCTTTTGCGCTGTATGATGGCCGCCGCAATGTTCTTTTTCTCGCGCGCGATCGGCTCGGCAAAAAACCGCTCTACTATTCTGTGCTGACCAATGGTGACCTGATCTTCGGGTCGGAGCTGAAGGCGCTCCTCGCCCATCCCCTTGCGGAAAAGCGCCTCGATCCGTTCGCGGTCGACAACTATCTGGCGTTTGGCTACGTCCCCGATCCGCAGACGATCTATCGCGGAATCCACAAGCTTCCCCCTGCGCATACGCTCGAAGTGCAAAGGCATGCGCCGACCCCGAACCCGCAGCGTTACTGGCGTTTGTCGATGATTCCTGCAAATTGCGATGAGCGCGAAGCCGTTGACGAATTGCGCCATCGCCTCGACGAGGCTGTCCGCATTCGCCTGATGTCGGAGGTTCCCCTGGGCGCGTTCCTGTCGGGCGGCGTTGATTCAAGCGGCATCGTGTCATCCATGGCGCGACAGACGACGGCGCCCGTTAAGACCTTTGCACTCGACTTCGATGAGGGCGGCGCAAGCGAGCTGCATCACGCACGCCGCATCGCCGAGCTTTATGGAACGGATCACAAGGAAGCCTGCGTCCAGATGGATCCCCTTGAGACCTACCTGGCGCAGGCGGCGATCTTCGACGAACCGTTTGCGGACAGCTCCTCGGTCCCGACCTTTGAAGTGAGCAGGCTCGCGAGGCAGAGAGTCACCGTCGCGCTCTCAGGCGATGCAGGCGACGAGATATTTGCCGGCTATCGGCGATACCGCTGGCACGCCCGCACCGATAGGCTGCGGCGGGCACTTCCGGAAGGTTTGCGGAGATCGGCGTTTCGCACATTGGGAGCCGCGTACCCGAAACTCGATTGGGCGCCGCAATGGCTTCGCGCCAAGACGACGCTCAACGAAATCGCCGTAAATGCGGCGGAGGGCTATTTCCGCAGCCTGTGCAAGATCGATGATGCGGCGCGGTGGCGGCTCTACACACCGCAGATGAGACAGGCGATCATCGGCCAGCATCCTTGCGAAATCATCGCCGGTGCGATGCGGGAAGTGGACAGCGACGATCCGGTGACGTGCGCGCAGTACGCCGATCTCGTGACTTATCTGCCCGGGGACATTCTCGCTAAGGTCGACCGCGCGAGCATGGCCGTTTCACTGGAAATCCGCGCGCCGCTGCTTGATCATGAGCTTGTGGAATGGGCGGGCACGCTACCCTCCTCGCTGAAGCTGCGCGGCACCGAAGGGAAATACATTCTCAAGCGGACGCTCGAGCCCTTTGTTCCGGGCGAGAACCTGTACCGACGCAAGGAAGGCTTCACCACATCATTGGCCAGCCATTTTCGCGGCGCCGGTAATCGCACGCTCCGCAGCGCACTCACCTCGGATCTCATGGTGGACAGCGGATTGTTTGATCTTCCCGCCGTGGATTCCATACTGGATGCACATGAGAGCGGAATGCGCGATAATAGCCAGATTCTCTGGACGCTGCTCATGTTCGCAGGCTTCCTCGAGAAGGTGCATTTTGCGGGCACCCCCGAAGCACGAGTGCCGCGACTCACGTTGGGCTCGTCTTCAGATGCCCACGAGGGCGATAAAGCCAGCCAAGGATCCAAAAAAGCAGCGATCCGATCCACAGCCCCCATCTGACATTTCACGAGCTCTGCCATACCGAAGCTGCATTGCTTTTGGACAGTGGGTGAAGAGATCACAGGACATTATATCTGATACGCTTCCAGCAAAAATTTGGAACGACGTAAGAGCCATGTCGCAGCCCTGGCATATGGCGAGCGCATAAACTCAACATCATCTGATCGACATTGACCACGATCTGCAAGTTCGTATCATCAACGTTCTTCACCATTTCGCCATGAGAGTACTCGTTCGCGCTTATCCGTGCCTCGCGGGACCGGCGCCGTTCTGGCGGGGCGCTCGCGTGGGTCAAAGGCGACAAGGCGGCCCGCTGCGGGGACCAACACCGCTTATCGTCAGTTGACCGGCCATGTGACGTGCGTTGAGATGACCTTCCGTTCCCGTAGGAAATTCGGCCATGGCCAGCAAAAAGCACGTTATTGCAATCGCAGGTCTGATGCTCTTCGCGTCGCCTGCTAATGCGGCGACATATATTCCCGTTCGGCCGGTGCCCGGCAGCACCGCAACCATCGTGTTCGGCATCAACGACAAGAATGTCATCGCCGGCGGCTACTACGATGCGAACGGCGTGGAGCACGGCTTTTTGGGAACGCTGGACGGCAGCTACACGTCGTTCGACTACGGGCACAATGCAAACGCTACCGAAGCCCGTGGCATCACCACCGACGGCAGCATAACCGGAATCGCTCCAAGCCCGGGCTTCAGCGTCGGCAAGGAATTCTTTCGCAAACCGGGCGGAAAGCTTCTGACCTTTGCGATCCGCCAACAGCCGTTGGACGGCGTGGTCCAAGGCATCAATGGGTTCGACACGACCGTGGGCGATTACAAGAATGCGGACGGCGTAATCACCGGATATTACGGCGTGGCGGGAAAGTACCACAACGATTTCAAGCTGCAGATCAAGGGCTGGCTGCGGAACAGCCCGCGCGGGATCAGCGAGGATAATGCCGTCGCGGGATTCTTCGTCGACCGGCGCGGCGCACAGCACGGCTTCATCCAGCAGGACAAGACCGTGCAGGTGATCGATTATCCGGATCCGCAAGCCGTTGCGACGGAGATTGAGGACGTCAACAGAGCGGGAAATGCACCCGGTCAGTGGAACAACGCCGCGGGAAATCCGCACGCATTCATGCTGGACACGAATACCGGCACATTCACCGTTCTCGATCCCGGCGACGATTCCAGCTTTCAGCAGGCGTGGTCCATTAACGGCAAGGGGCTCGTCGCGCTCAGCACCAGTGCCGGCAATTCGTACATCTATTGCCCTTACGCACCGCGGAATTGCCCAAAGGGCGGCATACAGGCGCGCGCGCAGTCTGTGCACGTCGCGCCCACGACGTTCCTGCATCACGCCAGCGACGGCACAGCCGGGCGGCGTTTGCCGCCGGCCAGATCGATCATCAGGCGCGGAATGATTCAGTAGCGATGTCGATGAGCGCTGCCATTCGCGCGCTGATTGCGCTGGCCTTAGTGGCTTCGACGCTTCCGGCTTTCGCGGCGGACACTCAAACCTTCACGCGCAAGCAGGTCACCGGCATCATCGCCGAATTTCGCAAAATCGTCTCGCCCAAAGGCGTCGAAGAGCAGCTCGAGATTCCGGTCGGCGGGACAAAGCAGTGGATCAGCGTGCGCGGGCGCGACCGCGCCAATCCCATTCTGCTGGTGATTCACGGCGGCCCGGCTTCGCCGGAGATGCCGATCGGCTGGGCCTATCAGAGCGGCTGGGAGGATTACTTCACCGTCGTGCAGTGGGACCAGCGCGGGTCGGGCAAGAGCTACAACGCGAACGATCCCGCGAAAATCAAGCCGACACTGTCGCTCGAGCGCATCGTGGACGACGCGCGCGAAGTGATTGCGTATCTCTGCAAGCGCTACAGCAAGGAGAAAGTGTTCGTGCTCGGCCACTCCTGGGGCAGCCTCGTGGGCCTCACGCTGGCCGAGCGCCATCCCGAGCTGCTCTACGCCTATGTGGGCGTGGGCCAGATCGTGAATGGCGTGAAAGCGGAACGCGAGGGCTATGCGTGGACGCTTGGCGAGGCGGAGCGGCGCGGCAATGCGCAGGCAATCAAGGCGCTGAAAGCGATTGCGCCCTATCCGGAGACGAACGGCGCGGTGCCGCTTGCGAAGATCAACATCGAGCGCACCTGGAACATGGTGCTCGGCGGTCTCACCTGGCACCGCAGCGGCCTCGATTACTATTACAATGTCGCAAAGCTCTCGCCCGATTACACGGATGCCGACCTAAATGCGATCGACAAGGGCTCGGCGCTGTCGCTCGCACCACTGTTGCCGGAGTTCACGCGCGCGAATTTCGACAACGTGACCGAATTCAAGACGCCCATCGTGCTGTTTCTCGGCCGCCATGATTACACGACGCCTTCCTCTGTCGTTGCGGAGTGGTTCGCGCGCGTGGAGGCGCCGGCGAAAAAGGTCGTCTGGTTCGAAAACTCGGCGCACATGATGCCGGTGGAAGAACCGGGGCGATTTCTCGTCCATCTCGTGGAGGACGTCCGCCCGCTCGCTAAAACAGCCCCGCCGCCAAATTGATCATAGTCGCGAGAATGGCGGTGTTGAAGCCGAAGGCGATCAGTGTGTGCCAGGTGCCGAGCCGCCGCATTTGGCGGGTGCTAAATGTAACATCTGCCGTCTGCGAGGTAGCGCCCAGCACCAGCGAGAAATGCACGAAATCCCAGTAGTCGGGCTCACCGCACTCGCCGAAATCGAGCCCGCCCTTCAGCGCTCCGCTTTCCTCGGCGAGGTAGTACACGTGCGCGTAGTGTAGCGCGAAGACGACCTGCACG
>DATJGT010000006.1:0-2554 GCA_035494695.1 Rhizomicrobium sp.
GCGTAGCGTAAGCCTTCGCGGCCGAGACCCGAGTCCTTCACGCCGCCGTAGGGCATGTGATCGATGCGGAAGGAAGGAACGTCTCCGGCAATAACGCCGCCAACTTCGAGTTCCTCGTAAGCCTGAAAGAGGAGTTTCGCGTCGCGCGTGAATACGCCCGCCTGCATGCCGTAGATCGAACTGTTGACCTGACGCAAGGCCTGATCGAAATTCTGGTAAGGCTCCACGGTGACGACCGGGCCGAAAATTTCCTGACAGTTTACTTTCATGTCCGGTTTCGTTCCGGTGAGGATCGTCGGCTCGACGATGTTGTGAGTGCGACGGCCTCCGCACAGGAGGCGAGCTCCGGCGCGCACCGCTTCGTCAATCCAAGCTGTGGTACGGATGGCGTCACTTTCGCGGATGAGTGGGCCGACGTCGGTGGATTCATCCATCGGATCACCGGTCTTCAGCTGCTTGACGGCTTCGATCAACAGGTCGGTGAATTTTCCATAGACGGATTGTTCGACCAGAATGCGCTGCACGGATATGCAGGTTTGGCCAGCATAGGCGAAGCCGCCTACGACGCAGCGTTCGGCAGCATAGGCGACATCAGCGTCGCTGTGGACCAGGACGGCGGCATTGCCTCCGAGTTCGAGAACGACTTTCTTTTTCCCGGCGCGGCGCTTGATGTCCCATCCAACGGGGACGCTGCCCGTGAAGCTGATGAGCTTGATGCGCTCGTCGGTGACTAATAGGCCGGCATCTTCATTGGAAAGAGGGAGCACGCTGAGGCCGCCATCGGGCCATCCGGCCTGCTGCACGCATTCGGCGAGCAGGAGCGAGCAGAGCGGTGTCTGCGGTGCGGGCTTGAGCACGATGGGGCATCCGGCCGCAATTGCTGGAGCGACTTTGTGCGCGACGAGATTAAGGGGAAAATTGAACGGGGTGATGCCCGCGATCGGACCGATGGGGAAGCGGCGCACGATGCCCCAGCGTCCGGCGGTGAATTCCTGCCAGTCCAGAGGCAGATACTCGCCATGAATGCGAGTGCTCTCTTCGGCTGCGACCGTGAAGGTGAAGATGGAGCGCTCGATTTCCGTGCGCGCGGCTTTGATGGGCTTACCCGCTTCTTGCGCGAGGGTGCGGGCAAACTCTTCTTTGCGCTCGATCATGAACGCGGCAATCTGACGCAGGACGCGCTGGCGCTCGAAGGCGGGCAAGCGGCGCGTAGTGCCAAAGGCTTTTACGGCGGCGGCGATGGCGGCTTCTGCATGCTCTTTGCGACCCTGCGCGACGCGGGCGACCAGGGTTCCGTCGTAGGGCGAACGGATCTCGACGATATCGCCCTCCTGTTGCCAACGGCCATCCACAAAAAAGCCATGCGTCGCAACCGGCGCGATCGTCATTTCTGCCATGATCTTTCGGAGCCCCCAGGGAAACGACTTCCACGATTATAGGACCATTTTGATGCCGAGGATTGGGCGGTAGGTCTGCAAATAATTTCTGTACAGCCCCAGACAGGCGCAGGCAGCAGAGTGTGCTGCCTTACAATGTCTGGCATTGGCATGACGGCGATCTCGACAATTGCGGAGCTTGCACCACGGTTGCGCAGCCGGGAAATCTCTCCCGTGGTACTGACTCGCGAGTGCCTGGAGCGGATAGAGAAGCTGAATCCCGTGCTGAATGCATTCATTACGGTCACCGCGGAATCTGCTTTGGCAGAAGCGCGGGTGGCGGAAGCAGAGATCGCACGCGGCGAATGGCGCGGGCCACTGCACGGGATCCCTGTGTCCGTGAAGGATCTCATTGACACGGCTGGAGTGCGCACGACGTCGGCAAGCAAGCTGCACGAAAATCGAGTTCCCGGCGAGGATGCCGAGGTGGTCCGGCGACTGCGCCGTGCCGGGGCGGTGATCCTCGGCAAGAACAATCTGCACGAATTCGCCTATGGTGGAAGTTCGCTGATCAGTCACTTTGGAGAGGTTCGCAACCCCTGGGATCGCGGGCGAATTACGGGTGGGTCTTCCGGGGGATCGGCGGCAGCGGTGGGGGCGGGTATGGGCTACGCGTCGATCGGGACAGACACCGCGGGTTCCATTCGCGAACCGGCAGCGCTGTGCGGGTGCGTGGGGCTGAAGGCGACGTATGGCCGGGTGCCAAGTCGCGGCGTAATTCCGCTTTCGCCATCGCTCGACCATGTTGGACCGCTGGCCAGAAGCGTTGCCGATGTGGCGATTGTGCTCCAGGCGATTGCGGGATTCGATGCGGCAGACCTCACGACGCCGGAGATTCCCGTTGCCGATTATGTTGGAGGAATAAGGGAGAGCGGGGCGCGGTTGCGCATCGGTGTTCCGCGCAATTATTTCTTTGATGATCTTGACCCGGAAGTTGCGTCGGCGATGAGTCACGCTCTCGACGCAATCCGGACGATCGCCACCCAAGTCAAAGAAGTGCTGCTTGAGGTGCCTACGGACCGCAGACTGCAGAAAGCGGAGTCCTACGCGACTCACGCGAAATGGGTGAAGCAGAATCCGGAGTTGTACGATCCGGAAACGGTGCGGCGGATTCGCAG
>DATJGT010000007.1:0-51718 GCA_035494695.1 Rhizomicrobium sp.
GGGCGGCCACGACGGAGAGGAGATATGAGCCAAAATCATCGGTAGCAAACCGCTTTGGCGGCGGTGATGATGTCTTCCGGTGATGGAAGCGCCAGCCTTTCCAGATTGGCGGCATAGGGCATTGGCACGTCCTTGCCGGTCACCTTCGTGGGCGGCGCGTCCAGATAGTCGAACGCCTGATCGACAATTTGCGATGCGATTTCCGAACCGATGGAACAAATCGGCCAGCCCTGCTCGACGGTGACGATGCGGTTGGTTTTCTTTACCGACGCGATCACCGTCATGATGTCGAGCGGGCGCAAGGTGCGCAGATCGATCAACTCGGCATCGATATCTTCCTCGGCCAATTTCTCCGCCGCTTCCAGAACCAACCCGACGCAAATGGAATGCGCGACAATCGTCACGTCCTTGCCTTGGCGCACAACGCGCGCTTTGCCGATCGGGACCACATGATCGTCCAGCTTTGGCACCGGAAACGAGCGGCCGTAGACAATCTCGTTTTCCAAAAAGATCACCGGATTGGGATCGCGGATTGCCGCCTTCAGCAGCCCTTTCGCGTCCGCCGCGAAATACGGCGCGATCACCTTCAATCCCGGAATATGCGCATACCACGCACCGTAGTCCTGGCTGTGCTGCGCGGCGACGCGCGCGGCTGGTCCGTTCGGTCCGCGGAAAACGATCGGGCAACCCATCTGCCCGCCGGACATATAGCGTGTCTTCGCGGCAGAGTTGATCAGCTGATCCATCGCCTGCATGGCGAAGTTCCAGGTCATGAATTCGACGATTGGTTTCAGTCCTCCGAACGCGGCGCCGATCCCGAGCCCCGCGAAGCCGTGCTCGGTAATCGGCGTATCGATTACGCGCATCTCGCCGAACTCGTCGAGCAATCCCTGGCTGACTTTGTAGGCGCCCTGATACTGCGCCACTTCCTCTCCCATCAGAAAAACGGTTGGATCGCGGCGCATCTCTTCCGCCATCGCGTCCCGCAAGGCCTCGCGCACGGTCATGGTGACGAGCTCAGTGCCTTCCGGGACTTCGGCATCGGCGAGTGCCGCTTCCGCGATTTCGGCCTTCTCTTCTTCCTTTTCTCTTCGCGGCTTGGCGGTCGGCTTCGTCCGCTTCTCCTCCTCGCGGACTTCTGCTATCGCTTCACGCTTGGTCTCTTCCCGACCGCCGCGGAATTGGGTTGCGGCGACGGGCTCGGCTTCCTCGGCAGTCTCGCCATCTGCAATGAGCACCGCGATCGGCTGATTGACCTTCACGCCTTCGCTGCCTTCCGGCACGAGAATTTTTCCGATGCGGCCTTCATCGACCGCCTCGAATTCCATCGTCGCCTTGTCGGTTTCGATTTCGGCGAGAATGTCGCCGGAACGGACCTCGTCGCCTTCCTTGACGAGCCATTTCGCGAGCTTGCCTTCTTCCATGGTGGGCGAAAGCGCCGGCATGAGGATCTGCGTGGACATCTACGCGTACACGTCCGTGTAGAGTGCGTCCGGCGAAGGCTCGTCACTTTCGGTGCCGAATTCTGCAGCCGTGTTGACGATCTGACGAATCTCCTTGTCGATCGCTTTGAGTTCATCGTCGCGCGCGAGGCCGCGCTGCACCAGCCGCTGCCCGAAGTGCTCGATCGGATCGCGCTTCTCGCGTATCTCCTGCACTTCCTCGCGTGTGCGGTATTTCGCCGGGTCACTCATAGAATGGCCGCGGTAGCGGTAGGTCTTCATCTCCAGAATGATCGGTCCCTTGCCAGAGCGGGCGTAATCGATGGCGTTCTCGCCGGCGGCATGCACCGCTTCGACGTCCATCCCATCAACTTCTTGGCCGGGAATGTTGAACGATGCGCCGCGCTTGCAGAGCTCCGGCGTGGCGCTCGAACGCGCCACGCTGGTGCCCATCGCGTACTGATTGTTTTCGATCACATAGACGACCGGCAGCTTCCACAGCGCCGCCATATTGAAGCTTTCGTACACTTGGCCCTGGTTTGCTGCGCCATCGCCGAAATACGTGATGCAGACAGCGCCGTTCTTTTTGTATTTGTTCGAGAAGGCGATCCCCGTCCCGATGGGGACCTGCGCGCCGACGATGCCGTGGCCGCCATAGAAGCGCTGCTCGACGGAGAACATGTGCATCGAGCCGCCCTTACCCTTGGAGTAGCCCGTTGCGCGCCCGGTCAGCTCCGCCATAACGCCCTTCGGGTCCATGCCGGTTGCCAGCATATGGCCATGGTCGCGATAGGCGGTGATCACCTGATCGCCGGGTTTTAGGGCCGCCTGCATGCCCACGACCACCGCCTCCTGCCCGATATAGAGGTGGCAAAAACCGCCGATCAGGCCCATGCCATAGAGCTGCCCGGCCTTCTCCTCGAAACGGCGGATCAGCAGCATGCCCCGATAGAATTTCTGCGCGAGCGAAGGCTCTGCAACATCGGGCAGGTCATGTTTTCTGGCCGGTTCGGCCATCGAAAGCTCCTGCGGGAAGGCGGTAAGCGCTGTGGCACGCGGTTTTGGCAAGAGGCCGGTTTTTTGGCAAGCGCAGGCACTCTACAGCTCGAGAAACCCGCTGGCGCGAACGATTTAATGGCTGCGGCGCGGTACCGCGATCTGCCCGGGCGAAGTTCCAATCAGCTGATCGCGGGTGATCTCCTCCACCAGATCGGGATCGGCACGACCGGGCTGCAGAAGCTCAATGCGATGCTGCAGCCGCTCGCGGTCGCCCCTGATCGCGTCCAGCTGCTCGCGCTCCACCGCGAGGTCCCGTTGCGTGTCGGCGAGGGCCATGAGCCCGCGGGCGCCCCAAACCGTAAAGTAGCCAAAATAGAGGACGGCGGCGGCGCAGATCACCGGCGCGATAAGCGCGCCCACGATTCGCATCCAGCTTCGCCTGATTCGCATCCCGTGAACGAATCACGGCTGATTCGCGATGGTCAAGGGAAAAGTGCGACGATTTATCGTTGTGATCGCAAAACGGTTCGTCCGGCGTACACCGCCTGGTCGTCCAGCTGCTCTTCAATGCGGAGGAGCTGATTGTATTTCGCAAGCCGGTCGGAGCGGGCGAGCGAACCGGTCTTGATCTGCCCGCAGTTCGTCGCAACGGCGAGATCGGCGATCGTGGTGTCCTCCGTCTCGCCGGAACGATGAGACATCACGGCGCGATAGGCGGCGCGGTGCGCCGTGTCGACCGTCTCCAGCGTTTCGCTCAGCGTGCCGATCTGATTGACCTTGATGAGAATGGCATTGGCAACGCCTTTCGCGACGCCTTCGTTCAGACGTTCCACATTGGTGACGAAGATATCGTCGCCGACGAGCTGGATGCTTTTGCCGAGCGCGAACGTGATTTCAGCCCAGCCCTCCCAGTCGTCTTCGGCCATGCCGTCCTCGATCGAGACGATCGGGTAGCGGGCGCACAATTCCTCGTACACCTTCACCATGCCGGACGGATCGAGCGTCTTGCCCTCGCCTTCCAGCACGTATTTGCCATCCTTGAAGAACTCACTGGCAGCGGGATCGAGCGCCAGCATGATATCCTCTCCCGGCCGGTAGCCCGCCTTCTCGATTGCTTTACAGATGAAGGACAGCGCCTCCTCTGCGCTTTTCAGATTCGGCGCGAAGCCGCCTTCATCGCCGACATTGGTGTTGTGGCCGGCATCGTGCAGCGCCTTTTTGAGCGTGTGAAAGACTTCCGCGCCCATGCGCAGCGCTTCGCGAAAGGTCTGCTCGCCAACCGGCATAATCATGAATTCCTGGAAATCGATCGGATTGTCGGCGTGAACACCGCCGTTCACGATATTCATCAGCGGAACCGGCAAGACATGGGCGTTCGCTCCGCCGACATACCGGTAGAGGGGTAGTCCTGATGCTTGTGCCGCTGCCTTGGCGATGGCGAGCGAAACCCCGAGAATGGCGTTGGCTCCGAGCCGGCTCTTGTTTGGCGTGCCGTCGAGTTCGCACATGATGCGGTCGATGCGCGCCTGCTCCTCGGCATCCATCCCGCCGATTGCGTCAAAAATTTCGGTATTGACGGCGGTAACCGCCTTTTCCATGCCCTTGCCGCCGTACCGCTCCCCGCCATCGCGCAATTCGACCGCTTCATGTTTTCCCGTCGAGGCCCCTGACGGCACGGCTGCCCGGCCAAAAGAACCGTCTTCCAGCCGCACATCCACCTCGACCGTTGGATTGCCGCGGCTGTCGAGGATTTCGCGGGCCGTTATGTCCACAATGCCGGTCATGGGGTGCTCCTCAAGGGCAGCGGGTTTCTAGGGGATGCCCTGCTGGCCATCAAGTTGAGGGCAGAGACGGACAGGTATGAATGCAGTTAGGCTCATGGCCTGAGTCGCATGATCGAGGGGGAACAATGTCCGCCATGTTGCCGGCGCTGTTGAGCGCCATCGTCACGATCCTTGCAGTTCTGTTCGTGTTCTATACGGGCGTGCTTGTCGCACGGATGCGGGGCAAGCACGGCGTCCACGCTCCGGCCACCGCAGGGCATCCTGAATTCGAACGCGCCTATCGCGTACAAATGAACACGCTCGAGCAGTTCGTAATCTTCCTTCCCCTGTTGTGGATCGCAACCAGTTACTTCGGCACGGTCGGATGGTTGGCGCCGGCTCTTGGGCTCGTGTGGATCATCGGGCGGCTCATCTACATGCAAGGCTATATGAGGGCACCGGAGAGCCGCGGTCGCGGATTCGGTATCACGGTCCTCGCAAGTCTCGGCTTGCTGATTCTGTCCATTATCGGAATCGTACAGAATTGGATTGCTATGAACGCGAGCTAGCGCGCTTCTTCGCGATCACATCAATCTCCACGAGTTCGCTCAGAAGCGCCGGCATATCTTTCAGCGGAATCATATTCGGGCCATCGCTTGGAGCGTTGTCCGGATCCTGATGGGTTTCCATGAAGACGGCGGCAACGCCCACGGCAACGGCTGCACGCGCGATGTAAGGCGCCATGTCCCGATTGCCACCCGAGGAAGTGCCCTGCCCGCCGGGTTTCTGCACCGCGTGCGTGGCATCCATCACCACCGGCGCGCCGAACTTCACCATCTCCGGCAGACCGGTCATGTCCACGACCAGCGTGTTGTAGCCGAAGCTCGTGCCACGCTCCGTCAACAGCACATTTGGATTGCCCGCGCCGGTAATCTTCTCGATTACGTTTTTCATGTCCCAGGGCGCGAGAAACTGGCCTTTCTTGATGTTGACGACCTTGCCGGTTTGCGCGGCGGCAACAAGCAGATCGGTCTGCCGGCAAAGGAACGCAGGGATCTGAAGGATGTCGACCGCCTCAGCCACAGGCCCGCACTGCTCGCGTTCGTGAATATCCGTCAGGACCGGTATGCCCAGCTTCTCGCGAATCTCGGCGAAGATTGGCAGCGACGCCTGAAGACCCAGACCCCGTTTCCCGGAGCCGCTTGTCCGGTTGGCCTTGTCGAAGCTCGTCTTGTAGATCAGACCGATCCCCAGATCCGCCGCGATCTCCTTCAGCGCCGACGCCATCTCCAGCGCGTGCGTCCGGCTCTCGATCTGGCAGGGCCCTGCAATGAATGCGATCTTCTCCGCGTTACCAACAGCAACGCTACCCACATGAACGATGCTGTTCGCCGCCGGGATCATCGACGCGGTACTAGCTGAATTATACGGGCAAAGTCACGCCCGACTGAATCTGACGATCAAAACAGTGGTCTCGCTTACTTACCCGCCCGGCTCCTGGTGGGTTTGGCGGGATTTAGCTGATTGAACAACGGCTTCATCAGCGGCATCAGCCGCCGCAGTTCGCTGCGATGGGCGACCACCAAATCGGAGAGGAGATTCTGCGCGCGATCGGTCAGGACCAGGGACACGCGCCTCCCGTCGCTGGATCCCTTTTCGCGCATGAAGAGCCCGGCGGATTCCAGGCGATCGACCAGGCCGACCGCGCTGTGGTGCTCGATCAGCAGTCGCTTTGCCAATTCGCCGACGGTTGGCGCCCTGCCGCCGTCAAACCCGCGGACGACCACCAGCGCCTGGTATTGCTGTGGGTTGAGTCCGGCGCCACGAGCTGCTTCCTCGCTGAAATGGAGAAACTGCCGCAGCGCGTACCGGAATTGCGCGAGCCGCTGAAAATCCGTGTCGCTCAGCGCGCGCGTGGTTGCTCCGCGTTTAGCCGACATTGGCCGACACGGCATAAAATGCGGACGTGCAAACTCCGTGAACGACGACACCCATTTCTTAGCCCCCGACCGGCTTCCAAAACCGATTCAACCTGATTTCAGGTTGCGGTCAAATGTTCTTTCGAGCGCGTCGGGCGCAAACAGAACAAATTCAGACCAATCGACTCTGATGCACCGCGGCGGCAATGAAAGATGCGAATAGTGGGTGCGGATCCAGCGGGCGGGACTTCAATTCCGGATGATACTGCACCCCAATGAACCAGGGATGATCCGGAATTTCCATGATCTCCGGCAGCCGGCCGTCCGGTGACCAGCCGGAGACGACAAAACCCTGTTCAGCAAGCTGTCGAACGTAACCGACATTCACTTCGTATCGATGCCGGTGCCGCTCGCTGATTTGGGTCGTGCCGTACACTTCGGCCACGCGGCTGCCCGGCGTCAGAGCAGCCGGATAAGCGCCAAGCCGCATCGTACCGCCGAGATCGCCGCCTTGCTCGCGTGTCTCCAGCCGATTGCCTCTGGTCCATTCCGTCATCAAGGCGATTACCGGATGCCGCGGGCGCCCGTTTTCCGTGGTCCCGGCGTCCTCAAGCCCCGCAAGGTCCCGCGCGGCTTCAATCACCGCCATATGCAAACCGTAGCAGATGCCGAAGAATGGCACCTTGCGCTCGCGTGCGAATTTCACCGCCTCGATCTTGCCTTGCGTGCCGCGTTCGCCGAAGCCGCCGGGTACGAGAATACCGTCGACGTTCTCGAGAAATGCCGCTGCATCGTCGCGTTCGAAGATTTCGCTGTCGATCCATTCCATGTCGACGCGCACATTGTTGGCGAGCCCGCCATGGGCGAGCGCCTCCGACAGCGATTTGTAGGAATCCTTGACCTGCATGTACTTGCCGACGACCGCGATCTTCACCTCGCCTTCGGGATTCTTCACGCGGCTTACGACCGATTCCCAGCGCGAAAGATCGGGGGCCGGCACATCCGGAATGCCGAAGACTTTCAACACCTGGGTATCGAAACCATGCTCGTGGTACCGGATGGGCGCTTCGTAGATCGTCGAAAGATCGAGTCCGGAGATTACGCGTTCGGACGAAACATTGCAGAAAAGCGCGATCTTCTTCCGCTCGTCATCCGGAATAGGATGCTGCGAACGGCAGAGAAGAATGTCGGGCTGAATCCCGATCCCGCGCAGCTCTTTGACCGAGTGCTGCGTAGGCTTCGTCTTCAGTTCGCCCGCCGTTGCGATATAGGGGACAAGTGTGAGGTGGACGAAGCACGTGCGCTCGCGCCCAAACTCGTTTCCGAGCTGGCGGATTGCCTCGAAGAACGGCAGTCCTTCAATATCACCGACAGTGCCGCCGATCTCGCAGAGCAGGAAATCCACATCGTCAGCTCCCGCCATGATGAATTCCTTGATCATGTCGGTGACGTGGGGAATGACCTGCACGGTGCGGCCGAGATATTCGCCTTTGCGCTCGCGTTCGATCACCTGCTGATAAATGCGTCCGGAGGTAATGTTGTCTGATTTCGAGGAGGGGACGCCGGTAAAGCGCTCATAGTGACCCAGATCGAGGTCTGTCTCGGCCCCATCGTCGGTCACATACACTTCGCCGTGCTGGAACGGCGACATGGTCCCCGGATCGACGTTGAGATAGGGATCGAGCTTCCGCAGACGGACGCGATAGCCGCGAGCCTGCAGAAGCGCACCGAGTGCAGCAGACGCAAGACCTTTTCCCAAGGAAGAGACCACGCCGCCGGTGATGAAGATCAACCGCGCCATGGAAGGCCAACATGGCTGAACTCGGCGCCACACTCAAGGGGGCACGTCCAACAAAATGCGTTGACAACTCTCGCGCGGCTTCGCTCCTTCGCGAAGTCGTTCGCGAATTGCGAAGCCTGCTGATCTGACAGCAGATGGCCGGGTCAAGCACCCGGCCATTTCCGAAGCACGGTTACTTCCCAAGAACCTCAAACGCGGGCAAGGCAAGGGTTTGCAGTGGCTGCCAGCCGAAACCGGTATTGACAGCCGCATTCCCCAGAATCACCTGCTCTGTATCGTTGAAATTCCAGCCGGCCAAGGTGGTGCTGTCCTTGTGATTCGTTTTCACGACGACCCAGTATTGCTGACCAGCTGAGACTGGAACGCCATTGACCTTTGCCTGCGCCACCGCGCAGCAGCCGGGGAAATCAGGCAAGCCGCTGACGGTCGCCGATGCCAATTCGCTTCCGGGCAGTCCGCCGCTATCGCTGTTCAACGTGACGACAACGGCGTTCTTTCCACTCACAAGACTGAGCCCAAGCACGATCTTTGATACAGTAAGATTTGCGTTTGGGGTGAACGGCGAGGCGATCCACGATTGCGAGCCGAACTCGGAATCCGGTCCGCTGACGATGGAGCTGGTGCAGCACCAGTACACACCGTCGGGGTACCGGCTGAGATTGTCGAAAATCTTCGTCAGCCCCGGTTCCACCACGGGTGCCTGTGAGAAGTGCAGCTCCGAAGGCCTCGTCGCTATTGCCAAGCCATTGGGAGTGACCGTAATCCCGTTTGGGCCAACCGGCCCCTTCGGCGCCGAAGCAAAGCACAGTGTGGCAGCGAGTGGCAGCGCGGCCACCACAAAAAGTGTTCGAATAAGCATGTATCCTCCCGGAATGAAAATTTTTGCAACTTGAACATGACGTAATTGTCGCGTCCCGTGTTCCCCGCGTGTGGCGTCCGGAACACCCGAAAGCGGGTCAGAAGATGGCATTATCAAACAACTAATCGTGAGCCATGCCGTCGCCGAACGCGGACGCGGGTAGCTCTCGCCCAAAAATCCCGCTCACTCGACCGCCTTAACATCTTTTCACGACCATGCGGCAGCATGTGCGTAAATCGCGTGAACAAGTCTCACGCGAGGAATATCTGGATTCAAAGATGAATTAATGCGGCGTGGGAACCTGCGGCGCCTGCGGCTTCGGAGTACGGTTCGGAAGCTTGAACGGCTGCGCCTGCCCCGGCGCCGTCTGCCGCTCCAGAATGGACGTCGGTTCCGGCCGGCCGTGCAACGCAAGAAGCGTCAGCCCGAGGCTCGTCAGAAAGAAAAGTGTCGCCAGAATGGCGGTGGTGCGGGTCAGAGTGTCCGCTGCACCGCGAGCGCTGAAGAGCCCTCCAAGTCCGGACCCGCCGCCGCCCATGCCAAGCGCGCCACCTTCGGAACGCTGAAGGAGAACAACGCCGATGAGGGCTATGGAGACGACAAGCTGGATGACTATCAGGACAGTCTGCATGGAACGGTCCGGCCTTTGTTAGGAAGAACGGCCAGACATAGTCGGGGCCCGGCCAATCCGCAACCTCAAAAAGGGACTGGATGAGGGCTCCCCGGACAGAGACGAGCACTATGCCGGAAAGACGGGCACATCCGGATAGGCATCGAGAACCGGTCCCAGCGCAGACTTGAGCGGGCCGAGCCATGGCTCGTAGTGCCGCCACTGGTCGATGGCGTCATCGTAGATTGGCCGCCGCACCTGCTCGGAACTGACTGAGTCCATGGCGCGCTGGCTCGTGTGAAATTCGAGGCAAGCCTTCTCGAACGGCAGACCAACATACTCAAGGAGCCTGCGCACCTCCTTTTCCGTGTCGCGGACGAGATCCTCGTAAAGCACTCGGTGGATGCGGCCCGGCAGCACGCGGTCGAAATGCGCCATCAGCTCGACGTAGTTTGCATAAGCCTGACCCAGCTCTGCGAGGCGGTAGGCGAACAACGCTCCGGATTTGAAGTGCATCGCGAAATTGGAAAAGCCGCAGCCGAGCGGGTGACGGCGCGCATCGATGATCTTTGCATTGGGCAGGATGAGGTGAATGAGACCGACGTGCAGAAAATTGTACGGCATTTTATCGGTGAAGAAGGCGCGCCCCAGTTTTCTGTGAGACCGCGTCGTCTCGAGGTACTGCTCGCCGAAAGACCGCAGCGTGCCGGCGTCGAGCTTCGCGAGGACGTCGGGATAGTTCGAACCGTGGAGAGGCGCGATGCTTTCGCCGATGTGCTCGGCAAGCAGTGAGATATTGGGCAGTTCCGCCGTCGCCTCCACGGCCGAATGGCTTGCGAGGATTTGCTCTACCAGCGTCGATCCCGCGCGCTGCATTCCGAGAATGAAGATTGGGCCTTGCGCGTCGCAGCCGGTTCCCGCGCGTGCCTGGAAGAATTCCTGCGTGAGTATGGCCATGCAGGCTCTCACATGTTTCGTGAGCGCCTCCGGGTCGTAATCGACGTTCATTCGCTTGATCGCATTCGCCCGCGCGTAGTTTTCGAACGACTCCTGGTATCTGGCCTTCCCGCCCAGCACCCTGCCCAGCGCGAAGTGAATATACATGCGATCCTCGCCGGACACGTCCGCGCGCGCGAGCTGGCTTTGCATTTCCTGGACTTCGATGTCGCTGAAGCCGTAATTGAGGCCGGAAAGACTCCAGTATGGCTCCCCGAACGAAGGGCGAAGCGCGAGAGCTCTCCGATAGGCAGCGATGCTTTCCTCGCGTTGGCCGAGGCTTCTCAGCGCGCTGCCGTAGCTGATCCAGACCTCCGGAGAGCGCGAAAAGTCGTCCGCCATTCCGCGGTAACAAAGCAGCGCCTCTGCGTGATCGCCGGTCGCAGTGAGCACGACGGCCTTCAGATGGCGGTAAAGCAGGTTACGCGGGTCCTTCTTCAGCAGCCATTCCAGCTGCTCCAGAGCGGCCTCCGGCTTGTTCAACAAAGCGAGCGCGTTCGCGTAGCTGTACCGCGCGGCGGCGAAGTCGGGCGCCAAAGCGATACTTTGCGCGAGCAGCGTTTCAGCCTGTTCCTTTCGCCCCAGTCGGAGCGCGGCATTCGCCATCAGGTGCAGGGCGAGTGCATCATTCGGATGTTTCTCCACAAATCGTGACAGCAGCTCGTACGCTTCGCCGAGCCGATTTTCCCTGAGGGCGCACTCCGCTTCGCGCAACCGCGGATTGCGCGGTGGCCGTTCTGAGCGCAATGCTTCTGCAGCCGCCGCGAAATCGGAGGTGGCGACAGGTCCAGAATCTGCCTCTAGTGCCATTGAGCGTTCACGCGAGCCGGATGGTAGTGCTGATTTTCAGCGGCGCATGGAAATCTGGCACGGCCGGGTAGCGGTCGAGGACAGCGCCAAGGGCCAATTTGAGAGGATTCAGCCACTTTTCAAAATTCCGCCAGGCGCCGATGCTTGCCTTGTTGATTTGCGTGCGAACCTGCTCCGAGCTCGACGTCATGATGACTTGATCGTTTTCGTAGAAGCGCAGGCATTCTTCCTCGAAGGGCAAATTCAGATAATCCAGCAGGCGCCGCACTTCCCTTTCGGGATTTTCGACGAGCTGTTCGTAGACTATGCGATGAACTTTGCCTGGCAGAACATTGTCGAAATGCGCCATGAATTCGACATAGTCCGCGTAGTAGCGCCCGAGATCGGTCAGGCTATGGGAAAACGGCTGCCCCTCAGGAAAATAATGCCTGAAGCAGGACAGGCAACAATCGAGAGGATGTCTGCGGATATCCACGATCTTGGCATTGGGCAGCATTAAATGAATGAGTCCGGTCCGGACGAAGTTGCCGGGGTATTTGTCAACGAAAAAAGGACGTCCCAATTTGCGATGGGAAAGCGTGCGCTGGAGATATTCCTCGCCGAGCGCTTTGAAGCGGCCTTTATCGTAGGTTCGAAGTACTTCCGGATATCGAATATTGTCGCTGGCGAAGGTTTCCTGATCCAGAGCCGCCACCATCCAAGTCAAGTCGCGCAGTTCTCCCGCCCTTTCGACTGCCGAGTGGGCGCTGAGAATTTCCTGGACCAGCGTCGAACCAGCTCGAGGCATGCCCACAATGAAGATTGGCGCATCCGATGGGCAACCCAAGTTCTCGCGCTCACGAAGGAATGACGCGGAAAATACGGCCATTTCGCGCCGCAGCCAGCGTGTGGAGACGTCTGCATCGTACGCGACGTTAGCGCGCTGGAGCTTCTGGCTTTCCCAAAAGTTCTCGAATGCTTCAGTGTACTGGCCTGTGTCTTCCAATGCTCTTCCAAGTGCGAAATGCAATTCGGCGTAGCTCGCCGCCGACAGATCGGAGCGCGCCAGCAGCGTGCGGAGAGCAGCGACATCGTTCGGCCGGAAACGGTGAGTCTTTACGGAAGCGAGCGTCCGGTATGCTTCAATCCACCCGGGAAGCAGTTCAATCGCTGTCCTGAAAGCGGCAATACACTGGTCCACGCGGCCAAGCGCGCGCAGTGCACGGCCGTAAGACATCCACGCGCCGGGACGCTCCGGCGATTCTTTCAATATTCCTTCATACTCTGCAATCGCCGCTCCAAAGTCCTCGATTTGAAAGAGTGCAGCGGCGTGCAGGTCGCGATAAAGGCCATTGCCCGGGTGGCTGGCCGCTAATCCGTCTATTAGCGGGAGCGCCTCGCGACCCTTCTCCCGTGCCAGCAGAACAACGGAAAGAAGGAATCGAACTCCTTCCTCTGAGCGATCTTCTGTCAGCTCCCGCAAAGAGATTTCGGCGGCCGGGAGGCGTCCGCTGCGAATCGCATCACGGGCTGCCTGCAGCCGCGGATGCGGCCTTCGGCGCTGCGCAATGTCCAACTGCTCCGCCAGCGCAAACCATGCCTGCGCGAAATTAGGCACCAGATCGATGGCCCGCGTCAGGACGTTGATCGCCTCATCGTGTTCGCCCAGCCCGCCAAGCGCCAAGCCAAGCTCGTAATATGCGAAGATCAAATCCGGTTCGGATTGCGTCAAGGGCTCGAGTACGGCCTTGGCGGCCGCGAAATTGCCCTGACGCCGCAGCGCAGCGCCGAGCAGCAGCAGAGCACCAATATTGCCTGGACGTTCCGTCAGGAATGTTCGCGCCCGTACTTCCGCAGCCATCGGATCTGAAGCGAGCAATTTTTCCGTCTCAATGGCGCTGATTGCGACGGAGGGACCTTGGACCCCGCCCTTCAGCGGGCTTTCAACCGGTACCCGGAATTCACTCATGATCAGCCAGATCAGTTGTGTACATCGGCCTGCAACTAGATATCAGAACGGTAAACGGCTTAAGCCCACGTTCCTCATGCGGAGGTTTTTCTTTCCCTCCTGCTTCCTCGGCATCAATTGCCGAGCCAGGATCGCGAACACCCTTGTACCCCGGAAAAAATTCACCGCAGCCGGACCAGCCGACCGCGGTGAATATCAGTTCACGATACAGTTACAACCTGTCTACTTCGCTGAAACCGTTGCAACGAGCGTGCTCTGGAATCCGCTCCAAGTCGTTCCACCATTGCTTGAGCCCGCTGCGGTGTGCGGGTTCACCTGATCAATTGTCGAGAACGGCGCGGCATTGAAATTGGCGCCGCCCGTGGTGATGCCAATCCAGTATTTCTGACCCGCCGAGAGATGGGTGGATGGAATCTTCACGGTAAGGACGCCGCAGCAGCCTCCGAAGAATTCTGGCGTGGTACCCTTCTTCGAAGCCAGCTCTGCGCCGGGCGTGTCACTTCCGCTGTCGGCATACAGGTGCAGGGTGGCGGTATGGTCTCCGGAAACATAACCAACAGCAGCGGAGAGTTTCGTGACGTCGGCGTCGGCCGCCTGCGTCCACTGCGTTGCCGTGGCGTACGCCGCTCCAAAGAAGCTGGAGGGTCCGCTGAGCGTGTATCCGTAACAGCAGAAGTACAGGCCGTTCGGATATTTTTTCGCGAAATTGCTGTACGCGAACGTCCCAGCAAATTCCACCGGGTTGCCGGGTATGACCGCGCCCTTGCCCGGGGCAACGCTCACCGTCCTGTGGTCTTTGCTTACCGTGACGTTCGCACCCGCATACGCGACCGAAGTGGTGAGCACGAAAGCAGCCGTTGCGAGAAGTGTCTTCCTGATCATGTAGTCCCCCTTTTGGACAGATTTTGAAGTACTAGACGCCCCTTCCTTCTTCACCCGGACATCATTGCAAAACCTGAGGTGCGGCGCAATGGCGCACCGGAGTCAATCCGCTCTCTGTCGCGATACGACCCATTGCCGCTATTCCGCGGGTGCGGCGGAGATGACCGCGCAGAAGTCCGACGCCTTCAGGCTCGCGCCGCCGACCAGCGCGCCTGCGACTTCGGCAAGGGCAAGGATCTCGCGGGCATTGGAAGGCTTCACCGAGCCCCCATAGAGAATTCGGATCGCGCGCCCTTCCGCGCCGAAACGCGACGCAAGACACTGCCTGAGATGGCCGTGCATGGCGGCGATATCGTCCAGCGTCGGCGTCCGGCCGGCGCCGATCGCCCAGACCGGCTCGTAGGCGACGGCGGTACTCTCCGCCATCGCGCCTTCCGGAATGCTGGCCGCCAGCTGTTCCTTGCAGACGTGCAGGGCGCCGCCGGCGAGCCGCTGCGTCTCCGTCTCGCCGATGCAAATAATAGCGGCGAGCCCCGCACGCCAAGCGGCGCGTGCTTTGGCGGCGACCATGCGATCCGTTTCGTCATGGAACTGCCGGCGCTCCGAGTGGCCGACGATGACTGCGGAGGCGCCGGCATCCCTGAGCATCTCGGCGCTGAGATCGCCGGTGAACGCTCCGGCCTCAGCTTCGTGGCAATCCTGCCCACCAATCGCAATCCGGCCGGCGGCCGCATGCGCTGCGCGGCTGATGAGAGAGGCCGGAGGGCAGATCAGGACGTCCGCGCGCGGGGGATGGAGAGCGACCTCTTCGCAGACGCTCTCGATCTCGCCGAGCGAGGCCGAGGTCCCGTTCATCTTCCAGTTGCCGGCGATCAGCGGCCGCATCACGCTTCCTCGGTTAACTCAGCCAATAGGCCCGCGCAGCTGGTACGAGCGCAATGTTCCGTACAGCGGGCTGCATTGCGCGCTAGTTTGTTGCACCCTTGCAGTCCGCTGACACCCAGCGGCCATCGAATGTCGTGACATTGTTCACCGGGCGGCCCTCAAGGGTGCCAGTCATCGTTGACTTGCCGCTATAGTGCTCGGGCGAATCGAAGCTGATGTCGACGTGACCGGTGCCCTGCATCTCGCCAGTGCAGACCATGTCCGCGCTCATGGATTGGCCGCCCATGCGAACGTTGGTCATCCTACAATCCTTGTTGCGCGACATGTCAGGCGGCGTATCCCGATTCACCTCCTCGGCTGTCATGCAATGCGTCGTGGTGATCGTGTGTCCGTTCATGGTCACGCCATGCGCGCGCATCGCCGCCTGCGCCTCCGGCGGCAGCTTCGACATGTCGGGCATTGCGGGCATGCCCGCCATCTGCACCGTGACCGTCACGTTCCACAGGCCCACTTTGCCATGGCTTGCGATTGCCGGAACCGCCAATCCAAGCGCCACGACACCCGCGCCCGCCATCCACACTCGCTTCGACATCTTCATGAAGTTCTCCATCTCGGCCCCTCACGGGCGACTCAGTCGGGTTTTTGCACGACTCTGGCGTTGCTGGAAGTATAGGGGTTAACGACCGTTCGCCTCGCGTGCGGCGGATGCCTGCGGGTAGCCGCCCGGCCGCTGCGGAACGAGAAGTATGAGCGCAACGATGATCACCCCGATCACCACCGATGCGAGCGGCCGGCTAAGCGCAAGGCCGCCCTGGCTCACCGGCTTGTCGAGAAAATCGCCCACTGTCGCGCCAAGCGGACGCGTCAGAATGAACGCCGCCCAGAACAGTAACACGTGAGACACCCGACTCCAGAAATACAAGGCGGCGACAATCGCGAGTGCGGCGGAAAATACGAGCGCGCCGCCCCCGTAACCCAGGCCGGTATCGTCCGCCGTCCAGTCGCCCAGCGCCGTTCCCAGCGTCTGCGAGAAAGTAATTGTGATCCAGTAAAACGCTTCCACACGCGGGGTGTTGACGGTGTTCACCGACACGGTGCCTTCTGCCCAATACCAAATCGCCAGGGACGCAATCACACACGCCAGCAATAGCGATGATCCACCGGCATAGCCGATGCCGAGCGAGCGATCGGCAAAATCGGCCATCGTGGTGCCGGCCGTAGTGGAAGCGACAATGGTGGCCCAGTAGAGGAACGGGTGAAACTTCTTCGCGGCGATTTGCGCGATGACGAGGATAACCAGCGCGCAAAGAAAGATCGCTGTGCCGACAAGGTAACCCATGTTCCAAGTCATGGTGACGGTGTCGCCGCCGGTCTCGCCGAGCGTGGTGGCAAGGATCTTGACGATCCAGAACCCCAGCGTGACCGCCGGGACTTTGCTGAGCACCGCGCTGCGATTCATGCCGGCTTGAATCCCTTCGCCGAGGGTCGCCCCCCTTGCTTCCCTAGCTACCGGCGGCAGCTCCAGAATTTCCATTCCGGGTTTCAACGAAGCGCATGGAAAAAGGAAAGGCGGTCCCTGTCGATGTTGGGGCTGTCGGGGCAGAACCGCCTCTCCAACGCGTCCCGAGCCAAGGTGTCGAAGACGGGCTCAGATTGCGACGATGCTAAAGCGATTCTGCCGACGGCTACAACTTATCCGAACAACGGGTCACGGAGAGATCCGGAATACCGTGCCGCCCCCCTTCTTTCCGTCCATCGTTGCGACACCGAAAAGATTGCCGGTCCCGTCCAGGATCACACCGTTCGGATAACGGCCGACGGCGCAAGTCCCATCTGCACAGAAACTCTGCAGCACCTTGAGCTTTCCATCCGGCTGCAAGCGGTAGACAACGCCGCCCCTGCCGGTGCCGCCAAGCGACGTGGCGCCGTAAAGGTTGCCGTTCGCATCCATCGCGAGATTCCCTTCCGGCTCGGCGCCGTCCGCGCAGTCCGCGGCGGTGCAGAAGTCATGCAGCACACGACTCACAGATTGTTCGCCATTCGGTGAAATCATGAACACAACGCCGCATTTGTTCCGCGCGCCACAGCCCTTGCCGCCCGATTGTGCAGCGCCAAAGAGGTTGCCGGCCGCATCTATCAGCAGCCCGCCAGCTGGTGATCGTCCATCCCGGCAGTTCGCTTCCGAGCAGAATTTGTGCAGGACGGTCTCTTCCCAGCTCTTGGTGAGCCGATTGCGTGTGAGCTGAAAGACGACGCCCCCGCCACCCGCCACATTCGCGTCCTCACCACCGAAGAAGGTCGTGCCGTAGAGATTGCCTTTTCCATCCACGATGATGTTACCGCTAGGCGATTTGCCATCGTCGCAATTGCCATCTTCCTCCGGACCTTTGGAGACGCTGCTCTTCCGGGGAACTGCGCCATCGGGAGCACAGAACACATAAAGCTCCTTTACCCGCCATTCTTCGCTGTCCTTGGCGCGCGTCTGCTCTTTGCGCGGGGTCAGCTGGAAAATAATTCCGGCTTCACCCTCTCCGCCTTCCATCGACGCGCCGTAGAGAGCAGAGACCCCGTCATACGGCGCCCCGGTCGCGGCGCCCGCATAGGTGAGCCCGCCGGCTGCGGTCGCACCGCCCATGCAATCTTCCTCTGGCGTGTGGGAATCAGCGCCGCAGAAATTGTGGATATTTATGAGTTCCCAGCCGCCTGCGGTGCGCTCCAGACGGAACACAATTCCGCCGCCGCCCTCCTCTTCGCCGCCACCCAGGGTTGTCCCATACAGATTGCCGGCTGCATCGACGACCAGCATTCCGTGCGGCGTGCTGCCGTCGGCGCACAAATCCTCGGAACAGAAGTTGTAAATTGTCTGGTACGTGTATCCGCCGTTTCCATCCGGCGAGAGCTGGAACACGGTCCCGGCTGCGTGGGCGCCGCCCTCGGCCGTCGTGCCGTAGAGATTGCCCGCGGAATCGCTGGCGAGATTGCCGTAGGGTCCGCTGCCGCTCGGGCAGGTGCCCGGGTCGCAGAGGCGGAAAGCATGCACAACCTTCGCACCAGGGGCCGCAAGCGTCGGAGCAGAGCCCGCCACCATTGCCAAAGCGCCAAGAACGACGAAGGACACGTGCGCGGCGCGGCGCGCATTCGCAAGCGGCAGAATTCGATACACTTTTATGGCTCCTGTTTGTTGATGACCCACGATTTTTGAAGGGAAAGCCCGCAGCGCCCCGGATTATCGTTGCGCGATCCCTCTAACTATCCTAGGCTGCGAACCAATCGCAAGAAGGGGTCTCCGATATCCCGGCGGCACGACCGTATGCCGCCGCGCTACCAACTCCGATCTCAATCCAACGAATACCCAGGAGGGTAAACATGAATCCCATTCGTCAATTGATGGGTGGCGCCGCGGTTTGCGCGCTTGCCGCTGCATCCGCCGCATTGCTCGCAACACCAGCAAGCGCCGACAACATTCTCGGCCTCAAGGTTTATAAAGAGGTGCATCACGACACCTCGCTTCCGTTGCGCGACATGATCCGCATTTACAACGAGCAGCATGCCAACGAAGCGCCCGTCAAGCCGCACGTCATCCCGCTATTGCAGGGGCCGGCGACGATGAAATTGCCGGCGGTGCAGGACGGCATCAAGCGCAACGGCATGGCGCCCAACCCCGTCCCGACTACCGATCTCATTAATTTCGACGGCATCGACGACGCCCATAGCTTCTGCAATTGCGCGCCGCCGGACACGAACGGCGCCGTTGGCGCCACCCAGTATGTGCAGTGGGTAAACGCGGCGTTCGCGATCTACAACAAGACGACGGGCGCGCTGATCTCCGGTCCCACTGCGGGCAACGCGCTGTGGTCTGGTTTCTCCGGTCGTTGCGCGGGCAGCAATTCCGGCGATCCGATCGCGCAGTATGACAAGGTGGCCGGCCGATGGGTGATGATGCAGCCGGTGTTCTCGTCCCCCTACAAGATGTGCTTCGCCGTTTCGACGACGAGCGATGCGACGGGCACTTACAATCGCTACGAGTTCGATTTCGGCTCAGTCTTCCCCGATTACCCAAAGCTCGGCGTATGGCCGGCTGTTGGAAACGCGGCTTACCTCCTGGCCATCAGAAACTTCCTGAACGGTTCGCAATTCAAGGGCGCCGAACTTTGCGCAGTGGACCGCACCAACATGCTGCTCGGCAACGCCGCGACAATGCAGTGCAACCAGCTCAGCACGAGCTTCGACGGCGTTGTACCAGGTGACTTCGATGGACTCATTCTTCCGCCCGCCGCTGAAGACGCGCTCTTCGTGAATCACACCGGAAGCACCACGGTCAATTTCTGGAAGATGCATGTCGATTTTGCAAATCCCAACAACACGACCGTCACCCAGGTCCCGGTGACCGTCCCGTCATACAGCCAGGCTGCCAGCGTTCCGCAAAAGGGCACGACCCAGAAACTCGACGCACTCCCTGGCTTCACGATGTATCGCCTGGCCTACCGCAACTTCGGCGATCATGAGGCGTTCGTCACCAACCACTCTGTCAGCGTCAACACGCGGGCGGCGGTCCGCTGGTACGAGTTCCGCAACCCGAGCAATCCCACCCTGTTCCAAAGCGGCAACATCAAGAACAAGACGCTGCACTTCTGGATGGGCAGCATCGCCATGGACAAGGCGGGGAACATCGCCGCCGGCTTCAGCACATCGTCGGCGAACGACTTCCCCGGCATCAGCTACGCGGGCCGTACACCAGGGCTTGCGGCGGGCAAAATGCAGAAGCATGCCGGTGGGAACACCACGAACGGCGGCGGCAGCCAGACCGGCGGACTCAGCCGCTGGGGCGATTATAGCGCCATGTCCGTGGATCCAATCGACGACTGCACGATGTATTACACGACCGAGTATCTGAAGACGTCCGGTTCGTTCAACTGGAGCACGAAGATCAACTCGTTCAAGTTCAATAGCTGTACCTGATCCGTCTGGCGGCCGCATCTTATGCGGCACGCCTGATTGAATCAGTGAATTTTCTGAGGCGGGCCGGAGCAATCCGGCCCGTTTCTTTTTGAGGAATGGCCGATGCTGCTGTGCAATCAGAGTAATTTATGCACTTGCCGGCTGCGACTGCGCGACCCGGTCGGGAAACCAAAAGAGGGCCGAAGCCGGCCCTCTTTTTTTGTCGCTGCTGCTGAACAACGCTATTGCGGAGAGCCCGGTGGCGGTGTCGGCGGCGTGGTTTGCGGCGCCTGATTTTGCAGTCCCGTCGCGTTCGGATTGGCGCGCGTCTGCGCGCGCTGCGTTCCATAGAGCTGCTGATTCGCACTCGGTCCATTGGTGTTCATCTGACCCTGCGTGCTGATATGCGAGCTCGACTGTCCGCCGTAGGATGTCGATTGGGCGTGCAACCGATGCGAATTGCTCATCCGGTGATGCAGAGCCGTTGATGTCGTACGCAGCCGCCGATGCGCCGCCGTGCGTGTCGTGTGCATCGTGTGGCGGATTTGCGCGCGATTCTGGCCCAGCTGGCGGTTGGTAGCGTTCGGTCCATTGGTGTTCAGCTGGCCTTGCGTACTGATGTTCGAACTTGAGTTGCCTCCGTAATTCGTCGGCTCCGTACTCAGATTAGTGTTGCCGGTTCCCTGGGCAGTGCTGCCGCTCGCGCCTGTTGTGCTGGTGTTCAGTTGATCCGTCGTGCTTGTGCTGGTCGATGGCACCGTGCTCGTGGTTGACGGCATGCTTTGCGTACTCGGGTTCGCGCCCGCGCCCGCGTTTCCGCTCGCGCCTTGGCCCATGCCCGCTCCGCTCGCGCCGGCTCCGGCCGCAAGGCTTGCGCTCGCGGTAACGAGCGCTAGCGCGCAGGCGCCAGCGAGAAGCTGCATTTTCTGCATGATGTGATGGTCCATGAGCGACTCCTTTAATGCGCGCCAACGCCGGCGCGCGCACTTTCGCCCCTTGCCTTTAATCGAACGCCAGCCGCAACCCGTCGTTCCGGCAGGCGTCAAAATGACGGGTGCTCCTCATTTGTTGCAGTTGGAATGCGACCGATCGGACGATGGCGTGCAAGATGGTCAACGTGAAGGTTTGGTCATGGTGCGACACACAGCCGGCGGCGCAGCGCATCAAGAGCAATTTGATGAGCGTTCGATCGCGGGCCCAAGGTTCTCCCTGTTCGTCTGCTTTGCCTTGATTGCGCGCAAAAAAAAAGGGGCGGGCCAACCGGGCCCGCCCATCGTCATTGCCAGACTGTTACGGCCTCAGACCGCCGACTTCGTTCTGAGACGTGCTGCCGTTCCGTGTGTCGGTCCACGAGTAGTAAAGCTTCTTCTTCACCGGATCCCAGGCGTTCACGTCATAGTCGCCCATGAAGCCGCTGCCGAAGCCGTCGTCGAAGGGATTGGACTGGACATCGCAGATCTGCAGATTCGCCCCACCGAGCTGCTTCACCTTCTTTCCCGTCGCGCCAAAGGCACAGTAGTTGACGTTTGCGGGGTCAAGGCTGCGGTCAAGCCATGTCGCGCCGATCAGCCCCGTGCTGCTTACGTTGATCCACGGGAAGAACTGGTCATGCGTGTTGCCATCCGGCGCCATGCCAACCGCTTTGCTCCACGTGGCGCCACCATCGGTGGACGAGGTCACCTGCGCCTTCATATAGGTTCCCGTCCAGTTGTAGTCGACGACATACAGTGTGCCGAAGTTTGCACTCGTTGCGGCATTGTCGATCGCGATGACCGGAATGTTGCTGACGCGTTCGAAGGTGTTCGGCAAACACCCATAGAAGGCACCGCAGCTGTCCGGCGCGAGAGCCACGCTCTGGATCTTCACTTCCTTGGACCAGGTGTTCCCGCCATCGGTGGATTTCGACATGTACATGGCCGAGGTCGTGCCGCCGCAGTCTCCGGTGGGACCATTCGCCGGGCAACGCAACCAGGATACGTACACCGTGCCGTCGGCACCGATTGCCAGATCACTGAACTGGTCTACAAAAGTTGGATAGATTTGCTGGCTGTCTACGTTCTTCAACGTCCATGTAGCGCCGCCATCCGAGGAATGCGACACGCCGATCTGGGAGTTGTTGCCTACGAATTGCGTGATCGAAAGGTAGAGCGAATTGGCATGGGGGCTCGTCGGAGTTGTGTCCGCTTCCAGCCATTCCTTGTCCATGAAAATGCCCGACACTTTTGCTGCGGCAACCGGTGTCCCCCAGGTATTTCCGTGGTCGGTCGACTTTGACACCGAGATTTGGGTATCGCCGCTCGGAAGCGCATCAATTCCTGCACTGAACACGTTTCCATTCAGGTCCCATGCGACAGCGGGATCGCCATCGCCACCGGTGGCTCCGCTCGCAACCGGACCGCATTTGACGACCCATGTCTTGCCGCCGTCCGTGGAGGCAAAGAATCCGCGAAGGCTCGATCCGCAGTTGTAGTCGTTACCGGCGCTTACGATGTGCTTGTTATTGTTCGGGTCGACGGAGATCGGGTCCTCGTCAACAGGCTGGCTGCCACCGGGAGACGCGAGCACGTTCGGCAGCGCACAGGGATGAGGTTTGCAGTTCAATCCAGCGGGTGGCGGCACCGCAATCCCGGACTGCGGAAGCTTAACAAGTCCCGCGCGAATCGCGCGTGCCATGAGGACTCCGCCGGAAAGCGGGCTCTTTTCGAGATGCACTGTGTTCGGTCTGGCCTTCGGAGCCTGAGCCTGAGCCAACGGACTCGCGCCCAGGGCAGCGATCGTTGTCAGAGCCGTGGCGGCGAAAAGTTCCCAGCGAATTCGTGACATAGTTTTTGTTTCCTCCAGTTCGTGCAATCGCTGTCCCGCGCAAGCGAGGCTATTCGCCAACGTGTACCGTTGTCCGACAATCCGGATTGCAGCAGCACCACTCACCGCGCTCTGGTGCAGCCGTCCGGTACTTATCTGGTAAGGAACCCCACTTGCCAAAACCCTCCTGCGCACGCGAACGGTGAGGGCGGCACTCTCCTCCGATTACGATTGTGTTGCAATCGCGCAATTCACGCGATTTGCGATTTCAGGAAGGGAATAATCGAAGACGAAAACCGTCGCCCGTGCCAATCGTGGCGCCACCGTCACCGACTGGGCAGGACATGCTGGCGCGAGCCCTGATCGACTCGCCTCTCCGCGGAAACCCTGGACATGCGACGACTGCGGTTCTTGGCCAGGGTCGTGCATAGTGCATCGAATCTGAGACCGGCGGCCGGTTGTTGCCGCTGTGCCACCGTCCCGGTGTTCGTGTCCGTGGGTGTTCAAACCGGACCGGCCAATCGCCATATCTGAGCCGTCGGGGACCTTCCAAAAACAGGAGGCGAGCGCGCATGGCGCAATACGTCGTTTTGA
Organism: Rhizomicrobium sp.; assembly: GCA_035494695.1. Classification (GTDB taxonomy): domain Bacteria; phylum Pseudomonadota; class Alphaproteobacteria; order Micropepsales; family Micropepsaceae; genus Rhizomicrobium. The sequence continues at coordinate 23,249 of DATJGT010000007.1, forward strand.
TTGACGACAATTTCCACCACATGGACGAGAGCGAGCGCATTCGGCACGGCGAATTTAACACCGCGGCCGAGGCAATTAAGGCATGCAAGGCAGTCGTCGAGCGATCTCTTGAAGACGTGTATGAGCCCGGTATGACGGCGGGGCAGTTGCTGAGCCGCTATCGCATGTTCGGCGAGGACCCTTTCATCATTTCAAAAAGCGGAGACACCGGGGTCCTATTCTCAGCATGGACCTATGCCGAGGAACGGTCCCGCAGTTTCGTGGTGGAGCGAAGCGCGTCCAAGTGAGCGAAGCGTTCCTTGCCAGGTACCAGTTGGCGCCAATTTGCGACTGAGATGGCGCGCCCTAGGGGAGTCGAACCCCTCTTGCAAGATTGAAAATCTTGAGTCCTAACCGATAGACGAAGGGCGCCGCAGCGTGGCGGGGCTATAGCGGCCGCTCTCCTGCAAGGCAAGCCGGACGCCAAGGCAGCGCCCGCGCAGCGGCGCCTCGCATGTCGATCATCTTCAGGCCGATGCAGCCGCCGCATCCTCGACATGGAGCTGGACACGGCGGGCGCCGTTCCAGTCCTCCGCGCGCAGCCGGCCGGCAACGTGGATGGCTTTGCCGCGCGCGGCGAACAGCCCCTGCCCGAGCGGTGCGGTGGCCGACCGGAACGCGATCGCCTCGAGCCGGTCTCCGTCGCCGCCCATCAGGTTGAGCCGAACGTGATCCTTGCCGACGACATCCGCAAAGGCCACGCGTAGGTCGGCGAACGCGAACACCGGCTCCGCATTGCCTGGCCCAAAGGGGCCGAGCTTCGCAAAGGCGTCGACCGCCGCGGCCGTGGCACCGCCTGGCGCAGCCACCGTATCGATCGACAATTCGGTTGCAGCGGCGGAAGACGATGCCGCGGCTGCGCCGTGCGTCGCCAGAAACTGGAGGAACGGCGAAAGCTTGTCGCGCAGCAGCGAAAGCCCCGCGGCCATCGCGTGGCCGCCGCCGCTGTCGAGAATTTTTGCGTCCCGCGCGGCGCGCACCACTGCGCCAATATCGAAGCCCGGCACCGAGCGCGCCGAGCCACGGCCCAGCCCGCCTTCGAATCCGATCACGAAGGCCGGCTTGTTGAATCGCTCGCGCAAGCGGCCGGCGATGATCCCCACGACGCCGGAGTGCCAGCCCTCGCCCTCCACCAGCAGAATCGGCGCATGCGCTTGCGCCGACGCCACAGCGATTGCTTCGTCGAGAATGGAGTCCTCGATCGCGCGGCGCTCGCGGTTGTGCAGGTCGAGCGCTTTGGCCAGTGCGTCCGCATCCGTTTTTGCCGTGAGCAACTCCACGCCGAGGCTGCAGCGGCCGACTCGACCGCCGGCGTTGATCCGCGGCCCGAACATGAATCCGAGATGATGCGGCGTGAACGGCGGCGTGATTTTCGCGACCGAGGCGAGCGAGGCGAATCCTGCGCGCGAAAGGGCAGAAAGGCACGCGAGGCCCGAGCGCACGAAAGCACGGTTGACCCCAGTGAGCGGAACAACATCGCAAACGGTCGCCAGCGCAACGAGATCGACGTGTTGGCGCAGGTCCGGTTCGCGGACGCCGTTTGCCGCGTACCAGCCGATCTGCCGCAGCGCGCGATTGACCGCGACCAGAAACAGGAACGTGACGCCGGCCGCGCACAGTTGGCCCAATCCGGAATTGTCCGACGCCTGATTGGGATTGACATGCGCAAAGGCGGGCGGCGGCGCCTCCACCGCGTGATGATCGAGCACGATCACATCGAGGCCTGCGGCCTGCGCGGCGGCGAGCGGCGCCACCGCAGTCGCGCCGCAATCGACAGTGATGACCAGCGTCGCGCCTTCACCTTTCAGGCGGAGCAACGCTGCCGCATTGGGGCCATAGCCTTCGGTCATCCTGTCTGGAATATAGATCCGCGGCGGCCGACCGAGCGCCGTGAGAAATTCACTGACCAGCGCCGCGGAACATGAACCATCAACATCGTAGTCGCCGAACACCGCGATGCGCTCGTTGCGTTCAATCGCAATCCGCGTCCGCTCAACGGCGCTGTACATGTTCGCGAGCAAAAATGGCTCCGGCAGCATCCGCCGCAGAGTGGGATTGAGAAAATCCACCGCGTCGCTTGCACCAATCCCGCGCGCGACTAACAGCGCCGCGACCATCGGAGACATGTCGGCGGCGCGAGAGAGTTCACGCACAGAGTCAGAATTGGTTTCGCGCAACGTCCAGCGACGCCCGGAAAACGAGCGGCTCACGCCGAAGGTGCGTGCAGGCGAAGGCGCGATGGCTTCAGCGAGCATGTTTTCGGAGATGCCGTCCCTTCACCCAGCGCACGGTGCAGGTCGCCGAGCGCATGACGACGCTTTCCGTGGTGATGGTGTCGCCCTGCATGTGCACACCATCCAGCATCGAGCCATCGGTCACGCCAGTGGCGGCGAAGATCACGTCGCCCGATGCGAGGTCCATCAGCGTATATTTGCGGTTGAAATCGGTGATGCCGAGTTTCAGCGCGCGGGCGCGCTCCTCCTCCTTCTTGAACACAAGCCGCGTCTGGATCTGTCCGCCCACGCAGCGCAGCGCCGCCGCGGCGAGCACGCCCTCCGGCGCCCCGCCCTGCCCCAGATAAATGTCGATGCCGGTGTCGGGATCGGTCGTGGCGATGACGCCCGCGACATCGCCATCCGTGATCAACCGCACGGCGGCGCCGGCCTTGCGCACGGATTCAATGATCGCCGCGTGGCGCGGGCGGTCCAAAATCAGCGCCGTGATCTCGTTCGGCGGTACGCCCTTGGCTTTGGCGAGCGAGACGATGTTGTCGGCGGGATCAGCATCCAGATCGATCGCGCCGTCCGGATAGCCGGGGCCGATCGCGATCTTGTCCATGTAAGTGTCGGGCGCGTTCAGCAGCGTGCCGGGCTCCGCCATCGCCATGACGGCGAGCGCGTTCGGCAGCGCCTTGGCCGTGAGCGTGGTGCCTTCCAGCGGATCGAGCGCGATATCCACGGCAAGCCCGCCGCTGCCCACCTTCTCGCCGATATAAAGCATCGGCGCTTCGTCGCGCTCGCCCTCCCCAATCACCACGGTTCCTTCGATGGGCAGGCTGTTGAAGGCGCACCGCATGGCCTCCACCGCCGCCTGATCAGCATCGTGCTCGTTGCCGCGGCCGATCTGTTTCGAGGCGGCAATCGCCGCCGCTTCGGTGACGCGCACCGCCTCCAGCGCAAACGCGCGATCCAACCCTTGAGTCATCATGCCCCCGTTTGTCCGATTCGGTTTTGCTCTGCAATTCTAACCGGATGATTCATGCACAAGGCCGCGCAAAAGTCGCGCGGTATTTTTCCGATTTTTCCCAGTTTTGCAGTCTTTTGCAGACGGTTGCAGTGCATTGCGACATACGCACAGTAACTCGTCTTGTTGGAAGCAACCATCGCGGGGCACCAATTGACGGCGGCACTATGATTCTCCTCCTCCAACGAGGGAAGGCGCCAGGGTGGGCGCCAGAAATCCGAAGACAGAAATCAGAAATCACAACGGGGCTGCTTGTATTGAGAATTTGCTTGCACGTTCGGAGTGCATTCTTCACCGCATTCTGATTTCTGACTTCTGAGTTCCGACTTCCGAATCCCCCACCCCTTAATCCCTTCCCCTCGTTGGGGAGGGGAAATGTCGCCAGCCTTCATGTTGCGTTTCAGCAGGTGTGATGGCATGATGGCGCCATCATGAATGCCAGAACCCAGATCACGCTCGATCCGCAGCTCCAGCGCCGCGCGCAGCGGAAAGCGGCTGACCTGGGCATTTCTTTCGCGGAATATGTCCGGCGGATCGTTGCCAACGATCTGGGCAAACCCAAGCCCAGGGCAGATATTTCTGTCCTTTTCGATTTGGGAGCGTCAGCCGAATCTACAGATGTTGCTCGCGACAAGGACCACATGGTGGCTGAAGCGGTCTGGAAAGATCATCTGAAGGGCCCCGGTGGCCGTTCGGGCAGAGCTGCGCGGCGAACCCCCGCCCGTCCGAAGCGCAGACAGCGTTGACCGTTTTCATCGACAGCTCGGTATGGTTTGCCGCTGCAAACGTTCGCGACAGGCAGCACGCACGCGCAAAGAGCATTCTGAAAAGCGTCGGCGATCCGCTGCTCACCGATCACGTGCTGGGCGAAACCTGGTGGATTCTCAACAGCCGAATTCACAGAAAGGCGGCCGATGAGTTCTGGGCGGGTATCCGCCGTGGCGCGGCAGAGCTTGCGCTGATAACGCCGGCGGACCTGGAAGCCGCATGGGCCATCGGCGAGACCTTTGCCGATCAGAATTTTTCAATTGTCGATCGGACAAGCTTTGCCGTCATGGAACGGCTTGCCGTCGATGAAGCCGCAAGCTTCGATGACGACTTCGCCGTGTACCGCTATGGAAGAGCCCGCAATCGGGCGTTCCGCGTCATTCGTTGAGGGATGCAGTACCCGCGACAGCAACTGCGTCGGCTCGAAGCTTGGGGTGATCTGTCGAGAACTGCAATGGCGGAGCTTGCCACCATGAATTCCCCTTCCCCTACGAGGGGACGGCGAAATGTGTGCCCAACTCACCCGTTTTCCATCGGGATCATGCAGGGAGGACCGAGGATTTTGTCGGAGGTGGCGATCACCTTCAGCGCGCGCGCAACCGAGGTCTCGGCGCATTCATGGGTGATCATGACGATGGCGACTGGCTCGCCGGGGCTGCGGCCGCGCTGGATCATGCTCTCGATCGACACATCGCAGCGCGCGAGATGGCCGGAAATCTCGGCGAGAACGCCCGGCACATCACGAACGTCGAAGCGAAGATAGAATGCACAGACATGGGATTCCGGCAGCGCCGACGGCATGGCGCGCAAGAGGCTTGCGGGCCGGCCGAACGCGGGACCGTTTGCGCCGCGCGCGATATCGACAATATCGGCGATGACGGCGGAGGTGGTAGGCTCTTCGCCCGCGCCGCGGCCTTCGAAGGTGAATGGTCCTGCTTCACCCGCATGCGCGACAACCGCATTGAACACGGTGTCCACATCGGCGAGCGGCGTGCCGAGCTTCACCATCGCGGGCTGCACGCGCTGATCGAGCCCCTGGCTCGTGTGCCGCGCGATGCCGAGCAGCTTGATGCGGAACCCGAATTCTTTCGCGAACGCGATGTCCGCCGGCATGATGTGCGCGATGCCTTCCACCCGCATGCGCTTGACATCCGGCGGCACGCCAAAGGCGAGTGCCGACAGGATCGCAAGCTTATGTGCAGTGTCGCCGCCGCCGATATCGAGCGCGGGATCCGCTTCCGCATAGCCGCGCGCCTGCGCATCGGCGAGCACCTCGGCGAACGGCAGCCCTGTCGCTTCCATCTGCGTCAGGATGAAATTGCAGGTGCCGTTGAGAATTCCACAGACGCTGTCGATGCCGTACGCAATGAGACTCTCGCGCAGGCCTTTCACGATAGGAATGCCGCCGGCCGCGGCCGCTTCGAAACGCAGCGGCACGTTCTGCTCTTCCGCCAGGGCCGCCAGCCGCGCGCCATGCAGCGCGAGCAGCGCCTTGTTTGCCGTGACCACCGGCTTGGCCGCCGATAGCGCCGCATCGATCAAAGCAAGCGCGGGCCCGTTCTCGCCGCCGATCACTTCCACCACCACATCGGCGTCGGTGCGCGCGAGATCGCGGCAATCGGATATCCACGGAATGCGGGAAATATCGGCGCGACGCGGCTTGGCGCGGTCCCGCGCGCAGACGGCGGTCAGCTCGAGCGGACGGCCCGCGCGATGCGACAGCTCCTCGCCGTGCGTGAGCAGAATGTGCGCCACGCCGCCGCCGACATGGCCCAGGCCGGCAAGCGCGATGCGGAACGGCTTCCCCATTCCGCCGCTCTTAAGTGGAACCGGGCGGGGGTTCAACCTTGGAGGAAAATCTCGGCGCGGCGGCCGCCGCTTTCACCATTCGCCCCGCCGACTGCCTCAACCAGCACCTTGTTCGCTGGGACGCCTTCCTTGATCAGCGCCTGCGCCACCGCGTTTGCACAAGCCTGTGATTCCTCGAACGACCGGCTTAGTTGCTCTTGCGATGTGCTGCCAAGACTTGTGGAGTGCCCGACAACGCGAACATAGCCACGGCCTCCGGCGGCGCGAAACGCCTGCACTGCCACGTGCACCTGCGCGCGCGCGTCGGCACTCAAGGCGGTTCCGCTCAGCGCAAATGTCACGACCGCCGTCGGGGCACCGCTGCTTTGCCGCTTATACGTCGCCGTGCCCACACGCGATGCCGTTCGCGCCGGCGCCGCCACTCCCGGCGTTCCGCTCAGCGAGGCCGTGCGCTGATAGCGCGCGATGACCGACGGCGGCACATACTGCGAAACGGAAGGATCGAGCGGCGGCGCATGCGACGGCTGAAATCCGAGGCTCGCGTCTTCCGGTGGCAGTGACCGGGCCGCCTGACTCATCGCAGGCGCCGCAGGTGCTGGCACGCCGCGCGTGCTTGCCGAAATAGATGGTGTGGGCGGAGCAATGGCCGCGGTTTGCACGGTGGGTGCAGGCGGGGGCACTTCGGCCGTCGCGGATGCGTTCACGGGCGCGGAAGATGCGTCCATGACCGGCAATGTTCCCGGCATCGGCGCGCGGCCGGTCAGCGGCTCGCTCGCCACTACGGATGTGCTTGCAGGTGTCGTTGCTTCGGAAGAGCCAGCGCTCGCGCTCGAGTCCGTAGTCGCACTATCCGATGCAGTGGATTGATCGGAAGAAGATACCGAACCGGACGAATCCGGCACTGGCGTCTGGTCAGCGGGAGCCGGCGGCGGAGGCGGGGGTGACTCCACGGTGCCGGCCTGCAATGCTTCCGCGCTATATTGGGCCTGGCTGCGATCGGCGACCAATCCGTTTGCCACCTGCTTTTGCTCGTCGGTGGATGAGGTCGGCGGCGCCTTGTCTGGCGTGTCGGCAAGCTCGGGATACTTGTCACTGGCTTCCGCGACGGTCCTGCCCTCCGATGTTGTTTCACTCGTCTGGTCCGGCGCCGGACTGTCCGGGGTCGTCGAGGGCTCGTTCGAGGAGCCGCCAACCCATGTGGTGGGATCCACCCAGTCCGGCGCGCTCGAGCAGGCAGCCGTCGACGCGGCAAGGAGCGCGATGACGGAGGCGCGAATCAAAAGCTTCGACGTGCGAGCGGTCTCGAACATGCAGGTAAGGCTCCGTTGCGGATGCGATGCGCCAGCCAAGGTGCGTGATATACCCGCCCACCGTCACCGTTCCAAGGCGATTCTGCCTGCAAAATCAAGGTTTGAATACCTATATCTCGCCGGCGGGACCGCGCTTGCGGCTGGCGTGAAGCGCGGGCTATCAACGCTTGCGGGTGCAGGTGCGAAGGAAATCATGGCGCAAACGAGCGAAGGAACAGCGGCGAAATCCGGCCAGGGCGCGGCTGCTACCGACTATCAGATCGGCGACCCCGGCGCGTTCGCCCGCAACATGGTGCAGGTCGGTATTCAGTCGCAGCGCCTGCTGAGCGATTTCGTGCAGCGGCAGGCGGGCAAACTCGGCTCAGCCCAGCCGCTCGATCCCCTGAACGTCACCGGCGCGTTCATGGACCTGCTGCGCGGCATCGTCGCCGACCCTGCTATCATCATGGAAGCACAGTTCCAATTGTGGCGCGATTACATGGGCCTGTGGGAGCGTACGGCACGGCGGATGCTAGGCGGCGAACCGGACCCGGTGGTGAAGCCTGCGCCGGGCGACAAGCGCTTCCGTGACAAGGACTGGCAGGAAAATCAGGTCTTCGATTTCATCAAGCAGAGCTATCTGCTCACCGCCAACTGGATGCAGAACACGATCGCGCAGGTGAACGGGTTGGACGAAAAGCAGCGCCGCCGCATCGAGTTCTACACCAAGCAATTCGCCGACGCGATTGCGCCGACGAATTTCGTATTCACAAATCCGGAAGTGCTTCGCAGCACCTTGCAAAGCAACGGCGAGAATCTCGTCAACGGCCTGCACAACCTCCTCGACGATCTCGAGCGCGGCAATGGCGACCTCTCCATCCGCCAGACGAAGGATGCCTTCGCGGTCGGGGAAAACATCGCGCTCTCGCCGGGGAAGGTTGTGTTCCGCAACGAACTGATCGAGCTTCTGCAATATGAGCCGACGACCGAGCAGGCTTACGAAATCCCGTTGCTGATCTTTCCGCCCTGGATCAACAAGTTCTACATCCTGGATCTGCGGCCCGAGAATTCCTTCATCCGCTGGGCGGTGGCGCAGGGATATACGGTGTTCGTCACGTCGTGGGTCAACCCCGACAAACGTCTCGCGAAGAGAACCTTCGAAGACTACATGCGTGAAGGCATTTTCGCGGCCATTGCAGCAGTGCAGGCGGCGACCGGCGTCGAGAAGGTCAACACGATCGGCTACTGCATCGGCGGAACCCTGCTTTCCGCCACGCTCGCCTACATGGCGGCCAAGGGCGACAGCCCGGTCAATTCGGCCACGTTCTTCGCCGCGCAGGCGGATTTCAGCGAAGCCGGTGACCTTCAGGTCTTCATCGACGAGGAGCAACTCGAAGCGTTGCAGCAGCAGATGGAGGCAAGCGGCGGCGTGCTCGAAGGCCGTAAGATGGCGACGACTTTCAACATGCTGCGCGCTAACGACCTGATCTGGGGCTTCGTGGTCAACAATTACCTGCTGGGGAAAGAACCAGCTCCGTTCGACCTACTTTATTGGAATTCCGACACGACTCGCATGCCGGAAGCGTGTCATCTCTACTATCTACGCGAGTTCTACAAAAACAACGCGCTTGCCGAAGGCAAGATGACCTTCGACAACGTGAAGCTCGATCTCTCGCGCGTGACGATTCCGGTTTATCTGCAAAGCGCGCGGGAGGACCACATCGCGCCGTACCGCTCGGTGTACAAATCGACGAAGCTGTTCGGCGGCCCGGTGCGGTTCATCATTGCAGGCTCAGGCCACATTGCCGGAGTCATCAATCCCCCATCCGCGAAGAAATATCAGCACTGGACGAACGAGACGTTCGGCATGGGAACCGACGGCAGCGAACACGCGCCTTATCCTGCCAAAGTCGAGGAATGGTGGAACGGCGCCGTCGAGCATCCCGGCTCCTGGTGGCCGGATTGGGACGCGTGGCTGTCGCGCCAGTCCGGACCGAAGGTGCCCGCGCGAAAACCCGGCGACGGCAAACTCAAAGTGCTGGGCGATGCACCGGGCGAGTATGTGAAGGTCAAGGCACAATAGAGACTAGCGATGAATGACGCCATCGAGCCTCTGATCTTCGATCTGCTCGAATGGATTTCGAAACAAGAGCGGAGCTACGCCGAGGTGATGGACGCGTGGCGCACCTCCTGCCCGCGCCTGCCGGTGTGGGAGGAAGCAAATGACCGCGGCTTTGTTACGCGCGAATGCCGCGACGGCTGTTCGCTCGTGCACCTCACAGCACTCGGCCAAGACTTTCTCCGTCAGCACGCGCGCTACGCTGCTACGTCTGCAGGCTAGCTTCCAGCAGTCGGACGAATTCGGCTTTCTGGGAATCGTCGAGCCAGCGGGCGACGGCGACGAGATCGTGCTGGTAATCGATGAAGACGATGTTGTCGCCATTGCCGAGGAACATCACCGAGTCCTCGCGCGCAGCGGGCAGAAGCTTACGGCCGGTGTTCAGGAACCAGTTCATGTAGCCGTATTCGGGATTCTGCGGCGTGGGCGTCTTCGCCATTTTCACCCACGCATCCGACAGGACCAGCTTGTCGCCCCAGCGGCCATTGTGCAATCCGAGCAAGCCCATGCGCGCCAGATCGCGCGCGGAAATGAACATGCCGCCGCCCCAATGCCCGCCGCCCGGCGGCACCGGAATGCGCCTGCCGCCAATCGTCACCCAGGCATTGCGGTAATTCTCCCAATGCCAGGTGTGAGAAGCGCCGATTGGATCCATGACATACTGCTTGAGCACCTCCGGCAGCGACCGCTTCCACAGATAGGTGAGCGCAAGCGCCAGCGCGTTGACTCGCACGTCGGAATATTTCCACTGCTGCCCCACCGGCGGCGGCCCGGCGGCAAGTTCGTCCCATGGATTCCTGCCGGGACGGTCTGCCCACCACGGCTTGCCCCACATCGTGCCGATCCAGCCGGATGTCTGCCGCAGCATCTGATCCCAGGTGACCGACCGGTTGTGCGGCAGCTCGAAATCCGGCGACGGATGCACGTAGTCGAGCACGCGATCGTGGACATTGCGGATCATGTGGCGGTCGAACGCCACGCCCGCGACAGAAGACAGAAACGTCTTCGTCACCGAATGCGTCATGTCCACGGCACGGGTGTCGCCCCATTCCGCAACAATGTAGCCGTGGCGAACGATCAATCCATTCGCCGGCGCGTGCGGCGTCAGCGGACCAATGGGATCGGAGAACGGCTCCTTCGCGAACTGCAGCGGAATAGCGATGCGCTGATCGCGCTGATCGATCTTGCCGTCCAGGTCCGGCGGCAGCTTCGTCTCGTGCGCGACGGCAAAATCGATGACCGCCTTCAACTTCGCCGCATCGAAGCCTTCCTGCGCCGGCGTGCGTATCGCCCACGGATCGCCCGGCGGCGGCAGATAATCCGAGGCGTAGGTCAGCGGCGCGCAAAATACGAGCATCGCGGCGAGCGGGGTGATAACAGCCCCGGATCGGCAATGCATCACACGAGTCCGGTGGTTTCGGGCAGACCGAGCATGATGTTGAGGTTCTGCACCGCCGCGCCGCTGGCACCCTTGCCCAAATTGTCGAGCACCGCGACGAGTCGCGCCTGGCGCGTCTTGTCGTTGCCGAACACGAACAGTTTCATGCCGTTCGAAAGTTTCAGCAGCTCGGCATCCAGCGTTTGCAATGGCGTGGTGCTTTCCAGCATTGGCATGGTGGCTGGACGACCTTCGCGGTGTGCTTTGATAGCCTCCAGGGGGGCATCGAACGCGGCCACTTCGACGAGCTTCCTCCCGCGGTACGCCTCACTCAGTGTTCGATGGAGATCGAACACTGTGGGCTTTCCGGGCAGCGCCCAAAGCTGCAGTGGCACCTCGGTGATCATCCCACGATAAAACCGCCCTACGGTGGGCGCGAACACCGGCGGATGCGCCAGTCCCGCATGCTTCTGCATTTCGGGCACGTGCTTGTGCGCAAGCGTCAGACCATAGGTGCGGACCACCGTCTCGACATAGCGGGGCGAAGCGCGATCCTCGAACTCCTCGATCATGCTTTTGCCGCCGCCCGAATAGCCCGAGACGGCGTTCACCGCGACTGGAAAATCAGCCGGCAGAATTCCGGCGCGAACCAGCGGACGCACAAGTGCAAGAAATCCGGTCGAATAGCAGCCCGGGTTACTGACCCGCTTCGCACCGGCAATCCGCTCATACTGACCTGGATCGAGCTCCGGGAACCCGAATATCCAGTCTGAGGCCACCCGATGCGCTGTAGAGGCATCGATGATGCGGACCGCCGGGTTCTCCACCATAGCCACCGCTTCCCGCGCGGCGTCGTCCGGCAGACACAAGACGGCAACATTGCAGCTGTTGAGCGCCTCCTTCCGAGCCCGCGGGCTCTTCCGCTCCTCTTCCGACAGGCGCAACAGCGAAAGATCGCGCCGGTCCTCCAGCCGCTCGCGGATTTCCAGCCCCGTCGTGCCCGCCGCGCCGTCAATGAAGATTTTGGCTGCCATAAACTGTGCTTACTCGCTCTCGCAGCCCCACGCTATTATTGACAGATTGTAAGGTCCGCAATTAGCTCGGTACCCTAAGAGTCTGGCGGCAGTCGCTGTCAGTCCAGCCATCGTGGCGGATGGACTGTGCACACCGCCCGCACACCACGCACAGAACAGGGGCACCAAACATGGATCCGCAAGCCGTTATCGAAGTTTTTCGCCGCAATGTCACCGAGCACTATTTCGATATGCAGGGCCGCGTACGGCGCCAGGAATTCTGGTACTTTATTCTGGCCTGCGTCGTCGTCTTCATCGTCGCGGCGATCCTGGACGCCATCATTCGCACCGGACTGATTGCCGCGATTATCCGGCTTGCCTTGATTTTGCCGATGGCGGGCCTCGGGGCCCGACGCCTTCAGGACACGGGCCGAAATGGCTCCCTTGTGTGGATTTGGGTCGCCCTTGCTGCAATCAATGGAGTGATTGCGCTGTTGCTGGCACTCAGCGGCCCATTTGGCGCTCTTGGATTTCTCTGGTTCTTCTTCTCGATCGGCTGGCTCCTGAGCCTGGCCGAACTCGCGATTGCAATCGTGTTGATATATTTCTGGGCTCAGCCGGGGACGGTTGGTCCCAATCAATACGGTCCCGATCCAAAAGGCGGTATAGCGCCAGCCGCTGCAGCGGCCTGACACCGCTTATCAAGTAAAAAAGAACAGGCAGAGCCGGTGGGCTCTGCCTGCCCATATTGTTGTTACCTGAGCCTAGAAGCTGATCCAGACGCCGTTGCGCCAGTAGCCGCGGCCTGGATGCTCACGGAAGACGAACCGCTCGCGCGGACCCCAGCGCCAGTTGTTGGGATGGATCACCACTCCGTATTCCGCGCGGTAGGCAAAGCGCTTTGGCACGTGCCAGCACACACCCTCGCGATTGCAGGCGATCAGCGCAGAGGCGCTTGTGGCCGTAAGCGCCAGCGTCCCGATCGCAAAGGCCGTGACGGCGGCAAGTCTGAATCTCGTCATGCAGATCTCTCCCCTGAAATAGCCGGTTGGAGGCATGGGAACGTTCCAGCCCCAAGGCCGTTCCGTGCCGATTCCCAGACTGGATTCGGGGACCGGCTCTGGCCAGTGAACATTTGGTAACAGCGTACCCGCTTGGGTCCGCCGACCCGCTACCGCTTGGAGAACTGGAAACTGCGGCGCGCCTTGGGATGGCCATACTTCTTGCGCTCGACCACGCGCGGATCGCGGGTGAGAAAGCCGCCGGGCTTCAGAACGGGGCGGAGCGACGGCTCATACGCGACGAGAGCGCGCGAAATGCCGTGGCGAACCGCGCCAGCCTGTCCGGACAAGCCGCCGCCTGCGACAGACACGGTCACATCGAACTGGCCATCGCGGTTGGCCGCAATCAGCGGCTGCCGCAGAATCATGCGCAGCACGGGGCGGGCAAAATAGATTTTCTCTTCCTTCCCGTTCACGATGATGCGGCCCAGACCCGGCTTGATCCAGACGCGGGCGACTGCATCCTTGCGCCGCCCGGTCGCGTACGCGCGCCCCTTCGCATCCCTATTGGCTTTCTGCTCTGCTGCCTCGGCCGAAGTCTGTGGCTTAGCCTTGATCAGCGTCGATTTCAGATCGCCGAAGCTCTTTACGTCGGACATGGGTTAGGCCGCCTTCGCTTTGCGGTAATTCGCGTTTTTGGGATTGAGCGCGCTGATATCGAGCGTCTGCGGCTGCTGCGCGTCATGCGGATGCTCGGCGCCTGGATACACGCGTAGATTGCCAAGCTGCCTACGGCCCAGCGGACCGCGCGGAAGCATTCGCTCGACCGCCTTTTCCACCACGCGCTCCGGATGCTTGCCGCTCACAATGGCGCCGGCAGTGCGTTCCTTGATCCCGCCGATATAGCCGGTGTGGTGGTAATATACCTTCTTCTTCAGTTTGTCGCCGGTGAGCAGCGCCTTGGCGGCGTTGATTACGATGACGTTGTCGCCGCAATCCATGTGGGGCGTGTAAGTCGGCTTGTGCTTGCCGCGCAGCCGCATCGCGATCAGCGATGCCAGGCGGCCGACGACGAGCCCGTCGGCGTCGATCAGCACCCACTTCTTCTCGATCTCGGAGGCTTTGGCCGAGTAGGTCGTCATGAGTCTCTCCTGCGCGACGGCAGGAGCCGCCCCGTGAAGGGCGGGCATTTAGAGGGCCGGAGGCGATCCGTCAAGCAGAATGGCCAAAAACCCAGCAAATCGCGCCCTTCCCATGATGCGGTATTATGATACCGCGTCATGAGGAAAGCGGCGGGGCGGCCACGATCCCTCGCTCGCCGCGCCCGTCGCTGGAACCCGCGTCCGTTACCAGTCGCGGGGAACGTTGTAATAGGTGTGGGTCGTCTCGCGGATTCTGCCATCATCCTTGGTCAGATCGTCGAGATCGTAGAAGGGCGCCTTCTTGATCATGTCCTCTGACATTGGAACCACGTAGCCGCCTTTGTCCGGCTGGTAGTCAAGCATCGACCACGGCACCGGCGCGTACTTCTCGCCCATGCCGAGCACGCCGCCAAACCCGAGCGCTGCGTACATGATGTGATCGGATGTCTTGTCGAGAACGATGTCTTCGACTTCGCCGATCTTGTCGCCAGCCGTGTTGTAAACGGGTGTGCCTTGAACCTTCGACGCCAGAATAGCGCGTGTATGACCGCTAGCGGTGGGCATTTTTCCTCTCCTCGCTGAAAACTCAAGCTGCTAACGCCAACTCTGTGCGAACGTTCCGGCCGGTAGGAAGCAAAACCAAAGCAGCCTATATTCGAATCATGAAGGCCTTGCTTTCCGATGATTTGGTAGTTTTGGCGCGCGACGGAGCGGTCCTGCGGCTCACCATGAACCGCGGCGGCGCGCGCAATGCGCTCAGCGCCGCGATGATGGATGCGCTGCAGAAAGCGCTCGAGACGACCGCGAGCGATGATTCGCGCGTGGCCGTACTGGCAGCGAATGGCCCGGCGTTCTGCGCTGGTCACGATCTCAAGGAAATGACCGCGCTTCGTACTAGACCGGACAAGGGCGGCGCGGCTTTCGCGGCGCTGTTCGCGCAATGCTCGACGCTGATGCAGACGATCGTGCGCCATCCCAAGCCGGTAATCGCGCAAGTGCAGGGGGTGGCGACGGCGGCCGGCTGCCAGCTGGTGGCGAGCTGCGACCTCGCGGTAGCTTCTACAGATGCGCGCTTCGCGACACCTGGGGTGAACATCGGCCTGTTCTGCTCGACGCCGATGGTGGCGGTTTCCCGCAACGTGCCGCGCAAAAATATGATGGAGATGCTGCTGACCGGCGAGATGATCTCGGCGGAGGACGCGCAGCGCATCGGGCTCGTGAACCGCGTCGTTTCGCCCGATGCGCTCGAAGTCCAAACGATGAAGCTGGCGCAATTGATCGCGGACAAGCCGCGCGCGACGGTGAAAATCGGAAAAGAGGCGTTCTACCGTCAGCTGGAGATGCCACTCGCACAAGCCTATGACTACGCCTCGCGCGTGATGACCGAAAACATGCTGAACGCCGAAGCCACTGAAGGCATTTGCGCTTTTGTGCAAAAACGCGAGCCCAAATGGCCAGCCTAATGCTCCAGTATTCCGACGACCTGATCAAATCCATTCTCCGCTCCACCAAAGTGATCGCCATGGTCGGGGCGAGCGGGAACGACATGCGGCCCAGCTACTTCGCGATGAAATATCTGCTGATGAAGGGCTACGTCGTCCATCCCATCAACCCAGGACTCGCGGGCAAGGACATCCTCGGACAGAAGGTCTATGCCTCGCTCAAAGAGGTGCCTGCGCCGGTGGACATGGTCGACATTTTCCGCGCATCTGAATTTGCGCCGGGCATCGTGAAGGAAGCGCTCGCGGAAAAGGTGCGGCTCGGCATCAAAACCATCTGGATGCAACTTGGGATCATCAATGAGGAAGCCGCGCAGATGGCGCGCGAGGCGGGCCTCACGGTCATCATGGATCGCTGCCCCAAGATCGAATACGGGCGACTCTCCGGCGAGATCGGCTGGATGGGCGTCAACCGCAAGGTAATCGACAACCGCAAATCGCTCCTCTTCGGCAAGGGCGGCTCGCTGAAACGCGCTTGATCCGGAAACCGCGGGCGCACCCGCTCGTTCGCTCTTCAAGATCGTGCTGAAGCACCTATGTGTTCCACACGATGTCCCATGGGAGGAACGAATGAAGCAGACACTTGCCGCGATTGCTTTGGCCACCGGAGTGGCATGCATCGGTGCTCCCGCCGCCGAAGCGAAAGGCTGCCTGAAAGGCGCCGCGGTCGGCGGTGTGGCGGGCCATTTTGCGCATCATCATGCGGTGATCGGCGCGGTCGCGGGCTGCATCATCGGCCATCACATGGCCGTCAAGAAAGAACGCGAACAGAAAGCCGCGCAGGAAAAAGCGCAGCAACAGGCGCAGCAGAACGCGGCCAAGCCGCACTGATCTGGATTGTTCTCGAAAAGGCGTTAGAACTCACGTTAGCGGCGCAAATCCGGAGATCATGATGGCAGACTACGGCTTCAACACGCTGGCCGTGCATGCGGGCGCGCAGCCTGATCCCGCAACCGGCGCCCGCGCCACGCCCATCTACCAGACAACGTCATTCGTGTTCGAAGACGCCGATCATGCGGCCGCGTTGTTCAACCTCCAGGTGTTCGGCAACATCTATTCGCGGATCATGAATCCGACGAATTCCGTGCTGGAGGAGCGCATCGCGGCGCTGGAAGGCGGGCGCTCGGGACTGGCGGTTGCGTCCGGCCATGCGGCCCAGATGATTGTGATGCACACCCTGATGCAACCGGGCGGGGAAATCGTTTCCGCGCGGCAGCTCTATGGCGGTTCGGTCAACCAGTTCAGCCAGGGTTTCGCGAAATTCGACTGGCACGTGAAATGGGCCGACGCGCGCGAACCGGAGTCGTTTCGTGCCGCGTTGTCCCCGAACACGAAAGCGGTGTTCATCGAGAGCATCGCCAATCCTGGCGGCATCATCACCGATATCGAAGCGATCGCCGCCATCGCGCATTCCGCCAGTGTGCCGCTGATCGTGGATAACACGTTCGCGACACCGTATCTCACCCGGCCCTTCGAATGGGGCGCTGACATCGTCGTGCATTCGGCGACGAAGTTTCTCGGCGGCCATGGCAATTCGATCTGCGGCCTGATCGTGGACAGCGGCCGGTTCGACTGGGGCAGCGGGAAATTTCCCACACTGTCGGAGCCCTGCCCCTCCTATCACGGCATCAAGCTGTGGGAGACGTTCGGCGATCTCGCGTTCGCGACGGCCTGCCGCGTGCTGGGCCTGCGCGATCTCGGCCCCGCGCTATCGCCGATGAACGCGTTTCTCGTGCTGACCGGAATCGAGACGCTGCCGTTGCGCATGCAGAAGCACTGTGACAATGCGCTGGAGGTGGCGCGCTGGCTCAAGCGGCATCCAAAGGTAGCGTGGGTGAACTACGCGGGACTGGAGGACGACGCGTGCTACAACCTGCACCGCACCTACTGCCCGCGCGGCGCGGGTGCGGTGTTCACCTTCGGCGTGAAGGGCGGTTACGAGGCGGGCGTTTCACTGGTCAACAATGTGCGGCTGTTCAGCCACCTTGCAAATGTCGGCGACACGCGCAGCCTGATCATTCATCCCGCTTCCACCACGCACCGCCAGCTCGATGCCGAGCAGCGCAAGGCTGCCGGCGTGGGCGACGACGTCGTGCGCCTCTCCATCGGCATCGAGTCAGTCGAAGACATCATCGCCGACCTCGATCAGGCTCTCACCGCCTGAACGCGTTGCAATTCAAATGCGTGCCAGAGCGCGGCGGAGAGGAGCGCGACGGCGGTAGCCTGATGCAGGGCTGAGAAAAGCAACGGCGCCTGCTTGAGCAGCGTGAGAACACCAAGCGTGAATTGCGCGGCGGTAACGATGAGCACCGCGTAGGCACTGACGCACGCGGCACCCTTCACCTTCGCGCGCATCGTGGACCACCAAAGCGCAATGGCACAGATCGCGACGATGTAGGCGCCGATGCGATGATCGAATTGCGCAAGGCCGGGATTCTCGAAGAAATTGATCCACCACGGCTGATGAAAGAACGGATTTTCGGGAAGCGCGCGTCCGTCCATGGAAGGCCAGGTGTTGTAGATGAGTCCCGCGTGCAATCCGGCGACCAGCGCGCCGAGCAGCATTTGCAGGTAGACGAGAATGACGAAGGCGATGCCCTCCGAAGAGGTCCCCCTCACCCTGGCGCTCTCCCCCAATGGGGGAGAGGGAGGTCTCAAGTACTCCAGCGCCGTCCACAGGATCGCGCCGAATAAAATTAACGCCACGCCCAAATGAATCGCGAGGCGGTATTGCGAAACGGAGACGCGCGTCTCGAGGCCGCTCTCGACCATCCACCAGCCGACGAAGCCCTGCAGCCCGCCAAACGCGAAGAGCACCACCATGCGCGGAATGCCCGCGCGCGAAATCGCGCCGGTCCAGACGAAGAAGAGAAGGGGGATCAAGAAAACAAATCCGATCAGCCGGCCCAGCAAACGGTGCGTCCATTCCCACCAGTAGATTCCCTTGAACTGATCGAGCGTCATGCCCGGATGCTCACGGATGTATTGTGGGATGCGCTGGTACTTATGGAACGCGTCCATCCAATCCGCCGTGGAGAGCGGCGGAACCGCACCCACGATCGGGTCCCATTCGGTGATCGAGAGCCCGGAGCCGGTGAGGCGCGTGAGCCCACCGATGGTCACCATGGCCGCGATCATCAGGGCCACGACCACCAGCCACCAGCCCACGGTGCGGCGCTGGCGCCAAAGTGGTAACGAATCGGTCGAAGCGGTCGAAGTAGGCTGCATTGCGGGGTTGAGGCAGGACGAAATGCGGGCCGTCTCTTAGGTCAGGCGCCCATATTCGTCCATTCGCAAGCCTCGCCCTGTGCTAAAGTGAGGCGGATTCTTGGGGGCATATCCATGACACGACTGAGACTCGCCGCGATTCTGCTCGCGACCTCTGCGCTCATTGCCACTGCCCGAGCGGCAGAAAGCCAGAGCCAGATGGCGATGCCGACCGACAAATCCGGCGACATGGGCGGCATGACCATGAAAATGACACTCCCGCCCATGCCCGCGGTGTACCCGCAGGCCGGCAAGGCGGGCGCCCCGCTGTTCAAGGGTTACGGTGATCATCACCACCCAATCAGCACAACGAATGCGCAGGCGCAGATGTATTTCGACCAGGGCGTGCGCCTCCTGTTCGGATTCAATCATGCCGAAGCCATCCGCTCCTTTCGCGAAGCTGCCCGCCTCGATCCAAATTGTGCGATGTGCTGGTGGGGTGTCGCGTTCGCGCTTGGCCCGAACATCAATCTACCCATGCAGCCGGACGCGAATGCGCCGGCCATTGCTGCGGTGCAGATGGCGCAATCGCGCGCGCCACATGCCTCGCCGGAAGAGCGGGCCTGGATTGACGCGATTTCCGTTCGCTACTCCGCCGATCCCAAGGCCGATCGCCACGCGATGGATGAAGGCTTCGCGGCAGCGATGGGAAAAGTTTGGGCGCAGTATCCGAACGATCTCGATGCGGGTGTGTTCTACGCGGAATCCATGATGGACACCCAGCCCTGGGATTACTGGCAGTCTGACGCGCAGACGCCGAAAGGGCACGGCGCGGACATCGATTCGACGTTGGAGGCGGTGCTGAAAAAGGAACCGCTGCATCCCGGCGCGCTGCACCTTTACATTCACGCAGTGGAAGCATCGAACACACCGCAGCGCGCGGAAAACGCCGCCGACAAGCTCGAACCGCTGATGCCGGGCTCCGGCCATCTCGTGCACATGCCGTCGCACATTTATTTCCGCGTCGGCCGTTACGAAGACGCGGTGAAGGTGAACGCTTTGGCTGCGCAAAAGGATGAAGAGTACATCGCGGCCTGCAAGGCGCAGGGCTTCTATCCGCTAGCATATTATTCGCACAACATCCACTTTCTGTGGACATCATCGGAAATGCTCGGCCGCTATCAGGCGGCCAAGGACGCGGCCCAGCGCCTGCAGCGCGCAGCTGCTGCAGGCTTGCCTATGGCAGCGCAGCTCCCGCCGGTACAACTCTATCTGTTGGTGCCGGTGGTCACCGATATACGCTTCGGCAAATGGAACAAGGCGCTGGTGGAGAAAGTTCCGCCCGCGAATCTCAAGCTGGACGCTGCGATCTCCCATTACGCGCGGGCTTTCGCCTACGCGAATAAGCGGCAATTTAAGCGGGCAGCCAAAGAGAGGGCCGCACTTGCAGCGATGATTGACGGAAACGTGTTTGCCGAGATCGACGCGTTTCCCGTTCCCGGCACACAAATGGCGAAGGTGGGGCTTGCCCTGGTTGATGGCGAAATCGCACGACTGAGAGGCCGGACAAGCGACGCGTTGCGCCATTTCAAAGACGCCAGCGATCTCTATAACGCCCTGCCCTATACCGAGCCCGATTACTGGTATCAGCCGGTGAGCCACATCTACGGCGCAGCGCTGCTCGCGGCGCACAAGCCTGCGGAAGCCGAAGCCGTTTATCGCGAAAGCTTGAAGGATCATCGTATCGATGGATGGGCGCTGTTCGGACTCGCGCAGGCACTCGAAGCCCAAGGCAAAGCAGAAGAGGCCGCCGAAGTGCGCAAGCAATTCGCGGCCGCGTGGCAGCTTGCTGATACAAAGCTGACCTCTTCGCGATTCTGAGCTGACCAGACCCGATTGGCATGCATAACTTCAGACGGCACGATTGATGTCTGCGCTGGCGCTACTTCCCCACGCAGCAAGCGAGTGCACTGAAAAGAAGAACCCTTAAATGGCCTTGAGCATTCGGACCAAAAAACTGATCGGCGCGATTGCGACCATCCTGTGGCTGCCGATTTACGCCTTGCTTGCCATGGCGGTGGGCATTCGCGTGCTCCCGCACGCGAACACGGTGGTAGAGTTCCTCTACTACGCGACCGCAGGGATGGCGTGGATCATTCCGATCGGGCTCATGTTCCCGTGGATGTCGCGCGAACCAGTGTCGCCAGGCACAAAAAGAAAATGAGCCCCGCACTCTTGTGCCGAGCTCATTGACGCAAGGGCAAACCCTTATTTCATCATGTCCATGGCTTTTTGTGCGTGCGTCTTGCATGTCTTCTCATGCTTGGCCGACATGGCCGATTTCGCCATGTCCATCTCCTTCATGGCGGCACTCTTTTTCGTCTGGTCTGTCATGGAACTCATCGACGAGTTAGCCTGGTCCATCATCTGCTGACAGGTCATGCTGGATGAGCTCATCGAACTCGAACTCATGGACGAACTCATTCCGCCGCCGGTCGTCGAACTGGGCTGGCCAGCAGCCGGTGTCGAACTCGTCTGAGCGGCAGCGGATACAGTCGTAAGTGCGATCGCCGCACTGAAAGCAACAATCGAAATCATCTTCATGAAAGATCCCTCCGGAGGTGAGCGGCCCGGCCCCAATGAGCAGGACCTTAACCCGAACCGCTGCAAGTTCTTCGGGCAAAACGATCAAATTGTTACAAACCAGCTTCGCTGCAACGCAACCACAGTTCGCAATCTTTGCATTGGTTTCCGCTGCACCGCAGCAGGACCTCTGAAGCCGCCGGGAAAGATCTCAGCGCAGAGCCGGTGCCCCGCGCCGAGAAGAATCGAATTTCAGTTCACCGTAATCGAGACGGGATTGGATGGAATCCCGTTCGCGACGACTACCAGCTGACTTGCGCCGGTCTCCATACCTGAAGGCACATCAAAATTCGTCGACACGGGTGTGCTTCCGGTCGCCACGCCCATCGTGCTGTGATCGTGCGTGCGGGCATAGAACACATGGCCCGTTGAGTTGTTCGTGATCCGCACCAAGGGATAGTTCGTGTAGGTCATCAACTCGTCGCCAAACGCATTGGCCTGGGATAGCCCGTTAAATTGCGTTCCCGAGATCTGGTACGTCGAGCCGCGGGTTACGCTCGCGGGGAAGTCGGAGATCGCGGGCTGCCACGCGGCCTGGTAGGTGCCGCTGCCCTTGTAGACGGCGTCGCCTCCCAACAGGACTTCGCCGGTCGGAAGGACCATCAGACTCTCGCCGCATGTGCACACGCCCTGGTTCGTCAGGTTGGTTCCATCGAACTCATAGGCATTTCCGCTGTTTCCCTGCACGAGCACATTTCCGCTCGGCAGCAGGGCCGCGAAATTGTCGCCGGTATCATCCCCAGCCGGAAAGTCTGGGCCAGCTTTCCATTTGTTCGTATCCGGGAAATAAATCGCGGTGTGCCCGTGATTCTCGCCTGATGGAGTGGCTCCGGTCGAGAACACGGAACCGTCCGGCCGCAGGATCGATTGGCCGGTTTCGCCCGGTGGGTGATAGCATTTCTGCTTGGGGCCGTAAGGGACACACGTACAGCATGGCGGCCCATTCAGTTTGACAGGGACCGGCCCGACGTCATGCCAGGAATTGTCCTGAAACGAATAGCGCTGCGCCTGCGGAGCGGCCTTCACATTGACGATAAACAAACTTCCATCGGGCAGCAGCGTAAGGCCCTCTTCGGAATTGAAGCCGCGTTTGCCGGGCGTGGGCAATTCCGACCACGTCAGTGTCTTCGGATCCAGTGCGTACATCTTCTTTTGTAGTTTCGCTGCGACCACATAGCGCCCGTCCGGGAGTACGACCGTCGAGGAGTCGCCGATGTAACGGGTCGGAGGCTTCAGCTTGGTCCAGCTGTCCTTCTGCGGATTGTAGATCTCGCCCTTGCCGGTCAGCTCGAAATTGCCGAAATTGTATTCGCCACCTTGAACGATCACGCGTCCATCGGCGAGCACAGATGCCGCGAACGCGTATGGACCATACCCTGCCGGCAGATCGGCAGCTCTCGTCCAGCTGCCGTTCACATAGCTGCCCTTGTTATCCGGCGTCAGAATGTACCAGTGCTGCTCATTAAACGACTGGGCCAGCACTCTGCCATCGGTCAACTGGAAGGTTATATCGGCACCCTCCGGAGCTTGATGCGCGAGATTTGTTATGGTTCCGGCGTTCGCGACGCCGAAGACGGTGCAGAGCGACAGCGCGCACGCCCCCAAAAGACGATTCAGCATTCGACACACTCCCCTTTTATTGGCCAGGCGATCCCGCCCGGCGGCGGCAGGCTACCACTGGTAGAAGGCGCAGCCTCCAAGGCTGGCGCAACCGGCGCGCACGTTACCCGGAATCGAGGCCAAGGCAACGGTCGTTGAGGCTGATGCACCAGAATTCCGAGTTGTCGCGACAGGCGTGGCGACACTCACGCCGACGCATTCTGTATGTTAGACTGATCCGCCATTGGGGAGGGGTCCATGAAATTGAATGTCTGTCTTGCAGTCACATCGATCTTCGCAACGCTCGGATTCACGGTTCTGGCGGCAGCCCCCGTCCCGGCCTATGTCTCCGCGGCGATAGCTGACAAGAACCGTCCTCCCGAAGATGCCAGTCGAGACGCGGCGCGAAAGCCGGCGGATATGCTCGTGTTCGCCGGGATCAAGCCGGGCGACAAGGTCGTCGATCTTATTCCGGGCAAGGGCTACTTTACGCGGATCTTCGCCAAAGCCGTCGGGTCCAAGGGGCACGTCTACGCGTACTTCCCCTCTGAAATCGATTCGATGCTGAAGGGAAAGGAGCCTTCGGTGACCGCCGTCACAAAGGACACCGCGAATTATCCCAATGTATCCCTTATCCACGCGCCCGTCATGAAATTTTCCACGCCGGAACCGGTGGACGTTGTCTGGACCTCGCAGAACTACCACGACATGCACGACTCCTTCTTCGGTCCGGCCGACCTATCCGTGGTCAACAAGGCCATCTACAACGCACTGAAACCCGGGGGCACGTACGTGGTGCTGGACCATGTGGCCGAGCCGGGCTCTGGCTTGAGGGATACGAACACGTTGCATCGGATCGATCCGGCTGCCGTGAAGCAGGAGGTCACAGCGGCCGGATTCGAGTACGTCGGCGAAGACGACGTGCTCAGGAATGCTTCCGACCCGCACAAAGCCAATGTGTTCGATGCATCGATCCGCGGGAAGACGGATCAGTTCATCTTCAAGTTCCGGAAGCCACTCCGCTAATCGCGGCGATTGTTGGGAAATCAATTAATGCGGATTGGTCGCCGGCCGTTCGGCCGATCCGTCGAGCACGCCGGGGGCATCCCAGCTCCCCTCCGGCCGCACGATGAGATAAGGGTCGCTCATCATCGTGATCCGTTCGGAGTGGGGCTCGAACTCGGCGGCCATCTCGACATATTCATGGTCCGAATAGACAAGCTGAACGTTTTTCTTGAGCGGCTGAAACCCGAACCTTGACCAGAATCGGGTGAGCCGCTTTTGCGCGTGCCCGTAAAGCCTGCGGTAGCCTTTGCGCCGGGCGAGTTCGATGCCAGCTTCCACCACAATCTTCGCAATCTGGGTGCGCCGGAATCGCGGGAGAACCGCAAGCCGTTCGATCTTTGCAAAGTCAGCGAAATAGCGGACGCGCAGCACCGCCGCGGGCTGTTCATCAACCAGACCGAGAATATGCGTGGCGCAAAAATCATTTCCGTCGAATTCCTCGTCGTACGGGCAGTCCTGTTCGCTCATGAACACGGCTGCCCTGAGCGCGAAGACCTTTTGGATGGCGTCCGGCGTCGCCGCCACAATCGCTTTCAATTCCATTTTGCGCCCCTACGCCGCGGATGAAGAGACGGCCGCGCCTCTTACCTGGTCCAGTCGAAACAGCTGTCCCAGCCCCCCACCACCACTGGCGCGCGCGCCACTGAAGCCGTACCCCTTCATGAGATTCAGGCCGCCGAGTGTGCCGGCCGTCGCGAACAACGGCACACCGGCATAAAGCTCCGGTCCCATGGCGTGCGCCATCAGATGGGCCGTATGCTTCGCCACCTTCCGGGCGATAATCGCCCACACGTAAATGGCCGCCGGACGGGTATTGCTCGGGACGAGCAGCCGGATATCCGGCTCGTGGGCATCGAACGCCCCGGCCTCCAGTCTCTCCCGGCCAATCTCATTCAGGATCAGGAGCCCGACATAGCCAACCATTTGGGCATCCTGCTTGGAGACATCCGAGGCGCGATTGACTGTCCAGAAGGTATCACGGTTGCGTTTATACACGTCTTGAACAACGGAGAGGGGCGCGACGTCCGCTGAGATCTCCCGTTTGGTTAACTCGTGGATGTCCAGAATTTCGTGCTCTTGTGCCCGCCGCACAAAGACGATCCCGCCTTCCGGCGCCTCGAGCCACGGCTCGTTTGCGCGGCGATCGCCTACTAACATGAAGACATCATTCAGATTTTTCTGCATGAACCACGGCCCCCATCGTGTCCTTTCTGGATTCTATCCAAGCGATTCGCTTATGATGAATGGTACGCCCATACGCGGATTTTGCATCAGGCCCGAGGGTTGGGAAATAACCATGAATGAATTGCCTTATACAGATTTGGAACAAGCCGAGTTGCCATCAGAGGACACAGACTGGGACCATTTCCGAGTCTTTCTGGAAGTCGTGCGGGCAGGAAGTTTCAACCGGGCGGCCAGCAAGCTGAAAATGACTCAGCCGACGGTGAGCCGTCGCCTGAATCGTCTCGAAAAGGCGATCGGCGTGCGGTTGTTCGATCGCGACCGCCGCGGCCCGCGTCTGACGGTTGAGGGCCAACGCATTTACAACGAGGCTTCCTCGGCGCAGGCCGCATTGATGCGCGCTGCCAATCAGGTCGCCGCGGCCGGTCGGCGCGTTGAAGGAGACTGCAAGATCTACATGGGCGAAGGGGTGGCATCCTACTGGATGTCACGCTTTCTGGGCGGATTTTTCACGCAACATCCGAATATCGAGCTGAAGCTTTTTGGCGCGAACGATCCCACCGTCGACCGCCGCGAGCTGTTCGATCTGCATGTGCACTACTACGAGCCATCCGAGTCCGAGCCCATCGCGATCCGGCTCGGCACAATGCACTTCATCCCATTTGCCTCACGAGACTATCTGCGCATCCACGGGACGCCTGCCAGCATAGAATCATTGTCGTGCCATCGGCTGCTGGATCTGGCGGTGTATCTGTCGGACATGGGATCATGGGCAAGTTGGGCGCGTGATGATTCCGGAACACAGGCACTGCTGTTCACGAACCTGAGCGGATGTCTTGCGGAGTCGGTACGGCATGGCGCGGGCATCGCGCTGCTGCCGACTTATGCAGTGCTGGTGGACGAGGCATTTGTGCCGCTCGAGGTCGGAGTGCGATTCACCGCGCCCATTTACGTCAGCTATCAGCGCGATGCCGTCAAGAAATGGCCCGTGCGCACCACGCTCGATTTTCTGCGGAATCACGTGTTCGACAAGAAGAACATGCCGTGGTTCCGCGAGGGCTACGTTGCTCCGCACCCGGATTGGAGCATTCAGCTTGCGGCGCTCACGGAACGTGCTTCCTCCCCGCCGACGCCAGCCAGCGTTCAATCCACCGCAGCCGCGTGACTACTCTTCGTGATTGATCTGACCAGATCTGGCCGCTGGACACTGGCCTCGGCAAGCCGCCTATTTATCCATTTGCGCGCGCGCGCCAGAACTTCATGGCCTCGCTGCCATTGCAGCAGAAGATGCGGACCGTCGATCACCTCCCAAGCCTTCGGACCGGCAAGATTGTCATGCAGCTGTCGAATACAGGCCTCTAAAAGGATGTCGTCCCTGGCCGCGACAAGCGTCAGCGTCGGGATGACGACTTGTTTTGCCTCCAGGACGACGGAACAGGAGAGCTCCAACAGCCCCGACAAGATTTCCGGACGAATGGCACGCACCACCAATGGATCGCCCATGAGCCGGATGGCCGCGCCCGGCGAGAGGTCCCAGCCCGACAAACGATCGAAAACCAGCTCGCGAGTGCGCGGCATCCAGCGCAGCAGCCAGACCGAAACAGCAAACACCGTGCTCCAGAACAGCGAGGCGACTGCGCCCGGCGAAATCAGAATCAGCCCCGCGGCCTTAACGGATTTCCGCGAGGTGGCCGTGATGGCAATGGCGCCGCCCATGCTTTCGCCGAGAATGAACAATGGCAAGTGCTTCGGCAGGCGGCGTTCGAGAAATCGCGCCGCGTCCGCAACGTCTTCCCCCATGCGATCCTGCCCGCTCCAGGTTCCGCGCGATGCGGTGGCACCGAAGCCGCGCTGATCGATTGCCAGAGCCGTGAAACCTTTGCGTGCGAGGCTCGGCGCGACCTCGTCGAAAGAGCCGGAATAGTCGCACGCGCCATGCAGAAGAAGAATTGCGGCGCGTGGTTTTCGCGCGAGCCATAACCGATAGGGGATTTCCGCACCGTCTGATGCGGTGAAGCTGCCGCAGCGCAAGCGGCCAACGCGCGGATCCATGGCCGCCAGCGACCAACGAACATCTTCAACCAGATGATCGGACGACCAGGGAACCGCCTGACGAAAGCCGAACCGGAAAACGGCGGCCATGGATGGTTGGCTTACCTCACAAGCGTCGCGCCGCCGTCAGTCCCAGAATCAGGAAGATGAGGAAGATGGCGACAAACAGGAAGAACAGGAGCTTGGCGATCGCGATCGATGCCCCTGCAATGGTCGTAAATCCGAAGACGCCGGCGATCAGCCCCAGAATGAGAAAAAGGATGGCCCATCTGAGCATGTGAACCTCTGCCGCAAAATTCGGAATGGAAACGTGCCCCCCGCAACAATGTTCCTCGCTGGCTTGGCCAGCCGCGGGCGGGGCCGGATCGACGTGGAGATGGAGCAACACTTCTTCGCCAAGACGGTTTCGCAGTGGGCGCTGTAAGGTCGCCAAGTCTGTCCTGTCACCGTTCTAACCTGCGCCTTGGCAGCGGCAACAGGATCGCTCATCTTCACGGAAATTCTGGTCGAGAGGGCACGAGTGGACGAGCGCGAGTCGCGGCTTTGGGACGACATGCTGGCAGAATTTCGTGCGCTGGGCGGCACCGCTGACAATGTGCGCCTCGGCCAGGGCCGCTTCGGACGCGGGCTGTTCCCGTGCGATCCTTCACTGCCGGTCAGGATTCGTATTCCCGACAATCTGCTGGTCGACTGGCGGCACGTCGAATTCGAGGACAACACGTTCCGTATTGGCGCCGGCGCGCAGATCGGCGCGCGCGAAAAGACCTTTCTGGAAAATTACTATCGCGACTTCTCCTGGGGAACAGGCCAGCCGGAAATCCTCGATCTGTTGCACATGATGCACGAAGCACCGGCGGATCTGCGCGAGATGCTCAAATCCTTCTACGCTTTTCGCTGGCTGGAGGAAGAGCCAACCGACAAAACAGTGCAGGATCGCTTTCTCGATTCCCGCGTCATCAGCTACAATGGCGCCGACGTCATTATGCCGATCGTGGAACTCGCCAACCACGACCACGCGACAAGATACCAGGCGAGCGACGGCGTTGGCCTGAGCGGGACATTCTCCGGCGAAATTCTTGTGCAGTACCAGCTTTGCGATCCGCTGCAGATTTTCGGCAAGTGGGGCTTCGTGAGCGACAGCGAATCCTTCGCGCTGAGCCTTCCTATGAAGCCCGGCTCCATCGGCGTCGGAATCCAGCGGCGCGATGTCGAGCAAAAACCTGGCGCGGCGCCGTTCTATCCGACAGTCAAATCCGAAGGATTCAACATCACCCTTTCCTGCCTCATGCTCGGCAACAAAAATTTTCCGCGGCTCGCGCGCGGAATCTTCTACCGGATCATGCGCGACGCCGGTCGAAGGGATGCCGAGGAAGTTTTCGATTTTGTCCAGCACGCCAACCGCATGCAGTTCTACAAGCTGAT
>DATJGT010000008.1:0-40441 GCA_035494695.1 Rhizomicrobium sp.
GTCAAGACGTGGTGAGAATCATTGTCCTGGCTATGTCAACTCTCGACAAACGGGAACTTCGCTCCCACGCTCTTTCTTAAGACTCGTGTAGCACAATAGGAGACACGTGAAGCTTGAGAGGGGCGCTTGGGCAAAAGCGGAAATGCATGAGTAATTTTGAATCGACACTGCGTGGTTACCGTCTGATGACGGCAGAAATTCTTTATCACATGCCGGACCATCCGGAATTGCTGCAAACCTTTATCTGGCAGGAATTCGATCTGGCGCCGCGCTTTCCGGTACTGAACAAATTCCTCCGGTTCTGGGAAGACAACATCGAAGGACGCCTGCACACGGTGCGCGTCGCGGCGCGCGGACTGATCGCGCCAGCCGAGCTCAAAATGGCCGGCGGCGAGTTCACGCTGAATTAGATAGCCGACCAGGCAAACCGCCCTGTCTGGATTCTTTGGTGTCCTTGGTGTGCCACGAAGATCACCAAGAGCACGAAGGGACAAAGAATGGAATTACGGCGCCCTCGCTCGATCGAGAGCTTCCCAAAATTGGATGGGTAACCCTTGCCCGCCGGAGAGCAGCGCTCCATCACGCATGATGATCTGTCCGCGAATGATGGTGGCCACGGGCCAGCCAGTCGTCTCCGTGCCATCGAACGGTGTCCAGCCGCACTTCGACGCGATCCAGGCATTCTCGATTTTGCGCTTCGTTTTCAGATCGACGACGGTGAAATCGGCATCGTAGCCGCGGGCGATGCGGCCCTTTCCGGCAACGCCGAACACGCGCGCGGGCCCAGTGCTGGTAAGATCGACAAAACGCTCGAGCGTCAGCCGCCCCGCGTTCACATGATCCAGCATGATCGTGACGAGCGTCTGCACGCCAGGCATGCCGGACGGAGTGTCAGGATAGGTCTTCTCTTTCTCTTCCCGCGTGTGCGGCGCGTGGTCGGAGCCGATCACATCGACAAGCCCCTCGCCCACGGCACTCCACAGCGCGTCGCGATGGCGCGATTCGCGGATTGGTGGATTCATTTGCGCATAGGTGCCGAGGCGCTCGTAACACTCCGGCGCCGCCAGCGTGAGATGCTGCGGCGTGACTTCCATGGTCGCGATGTCGCGCGCCTCGGCCAGCAGCGGCAGTTCCTCCCCGGTCGTCACATGCAGCACATGCACCCGGCGCCCGGCTTCGCGCGCAAGGCGCAGCACACGTTCGGTGGAAAGCCTTGCCGTCTCCACATCGCGCCAGAACGGATGCGTGCGCGGATCGCCGGGTTGCGCCAGCGGCTTGCGCTCGCGCAGCCGCGTCTCGTCTTCCGAGTGCACGGCCACGCGGCGCAGGCCGCCTTTCAGTGCGAAGAGGATCGATTCCTCATCATCCAACAACAAGGTTCCCGTTGAAGAACCGAGGAATGCCTTCACGCCAGCCACACCGGGGATTTCCTCGAGCATGCAGAGCGCGCCGACGGTCTGCGGCGTGGCACCAACATAAAAGGCATAGTCGCAGTGCATGCGGTCCTTCGCGCGGGCGAATTTGTCTTCGATCGCGAGGCGCGTGGTAGTCGGCGGATTTGTGTTCGGCATCTCGAACACCGCCGTGACGCCGCCCAGCACGGCAGCGCGGCTGCCGCTTTCCAGATCCTCCTTGTGCTCGTTGCCCGGCTCGCGGAAATGAACCTGTGTGTCGATCACGCCGGGAAGCACATGCAGGCCTTTGGCCTCGAACACGTCTGCGGCTTTGACGGATTGAAGCGGACCGATAGCGACAATGCGCCCGGCCTTGACCGCAATATCTGCTTCAGCCACGCCGTTCGGCGTCGCGCACACGCCGCCCCGGATCAGGAGATCGCAGTCCATGCGCTCTTCTTAGGCGAGTAGCCGATGGGGCACAATTGACGCGGAGACAGTCCTTCCCGCACAAGCCAGCCGATGATTCTCTTCGCCACGCAAAATTTCCTCCCTGCTATTGGCGGAACACAGCTTTACGTGACGGGGCTGGCCGATGCGCTCGCGGCTCGCGGCCATGCGATCGAGGTCTATTGCGATGCCGCCAGCCGCGGCGCCGCCGCCGAAATCGACAACGCGCGAAATTATGCAATCCGGCGATTCGGCGGCTTTCGTCCGCTCCTGCGCCGGCGCAAGGCGCACGCGGTCGCTCAACGCATTGCCGCCGGCGATGTCGCCGCGCTCATTACCGACACCTGGAAGAGCCTCGAATATTTTCCGGCACAAAGTCTCTCGAAAGTGCGCGTGCTTTGCCTGGCGCATGGCAGCGAGTTTCTTGTCCCGCCCGGAAGCGGCAAGGAGCGGCGCATGATTGCCTCGCTCGCCAACGCCGACATTGTCGCGGCGAATTCGCAATTCACCGGCGACCTGGTGAAACCGTTCCTCCGCGGCAAAACCGGGGTGAAAGTGATCTGGCCCGGCGTTGACCCGCCGAAGGGCGCATCACGGAATTTCACACGGAAGGAGCAAGACGCCGAGCCCCGATTACTGACGATTGCGCGGCTCGAACCGCGCAAGGGCATCGATACGGTCCTTCGCGCGCTCCCCGCTCTCGCTCAGCAGTTTCCGCGCATTTCGTATGAAGTTATCGGCAAAGGTGAGGATCATCAGCGCTTGCTGCTGCTCGCCAACGATATGAAGCTGGGCAGCCGCGTGCGCTTCCACGGTTATATTTCCGAACAGCAGAAGGCAGAGCTCCTTGCGCGGGCGGACATCCTCCTTCTGCCGAACCGGCGTGAGCCCGGCTCGGTGGAAGGCTTCGGCATTGTTTTCCTCGAAGCGGCAGCATTCGGAACGCCGTCCATCGCCGGCGCGGATGGCGGCACGGCAGATGCTGTTTTAGACGGCCAGGCCGGGCTTATTGTCGACGGCGCCGACGCGGTCGCGGTTCGCGACGCGATCGCACGGCTTCTGGTCGATCGGGAAACACGCCGCGCGATGGGCGAAGCGGCGCACCGGCGCTTCTGGAATGAGTTCGCGTGGGATGCCGCAATCGTGCGCTTCGAGGATGCATTGCAAATTGGCGGCCGTTGATCATAGCAAGCACAAAGCCTACATCCATCTCGCGACGAGGACTCGAACACGATGCGGCATCTGAAGGATCGTGCGATAATTTCTATCTCCGGCGCGGAGGCTAAATCCTTTCTGCAGGGACTGATCACGAACGATATCGGAAAGCTCGGCCCTTTCGCGCCGCTCTACGCCGCATTGCTCACGCCGCAGGGGAAAATCCTGTTCGATTTTCTCATCATTGAGCTCGGCGGCGCTGTGCTGATTGACTGTTGGGCTCCCATCTCCGAGGCGCTTCTCAAACGCCTGACCATCTACCGGCTTCGGGCAAAGGTCGAGTTGAAGCTCAGGGATGATGTCGCAATCGCCTGGTCGCCGCGCGAAGAACCCGAAGCCGCGGACTTGCTCCCCGATCCAAGATTGAAGGAACTGGGATGCCGATCCGTTCTGCCCCGCGAGAGCATCGCAGGATTGATTGATGGCACGGGCGCATATCTCAATGTGCGTCTTGGACTTGACGTTCCTGAGGCCGGCGATTTCGGCAGCGACAAGATGTTCGCGCTGGATGCGGGGCTCGAAGAGCTGCGCGGGGTCTCTTTCGAAAAAGGATGCTACGTCGGCCAGGAATTGACCGCGCGCATGAAACACCGCGGCACGGCCCGCAAGCGCCTGCTGGCCATCGTACCCACGGCGGGACTCGAGCTCCCGCCTGCGGGCACGGACATTCGCGCGGCCGGCAACTCTGTCGGCGAAATCGCCGCGACCTATGGCGGGCGCGGCTTCGGCCTCATCCGCCTCGATCGCTGGACGCGCGGAGAAACCGCGGAGGCGGGCGGCCGGCCACTACACATCGGCATTCCGCAATGGCTCAGATCGAAGGCTCCCCTGCATGATGCGCACTTGACGTGACGCGCCAATCGTCGCATTCACCGCGCCGATTTCGAGGGAGGTCTTCATGCTGCATCATGTCTCGGTGGGCGTCGGCGATGTCGAACGCGCCGGAAGATTCTACGACGCGGTGCTTGGCGCGCTTGGCTACAAGCGGATCATGGAGTTTCTCCCTTATGCCATCGGCTACGGGGAGACATCGCCGGAATTCTGGATTCAGCTGCCGCACAACCGCAACGCGGCGACGGTGGGCAATGGCGTGCATGTCGGTTTCACCGCAAAAACGAAAGGCGCCGTGAATGCATTCCATGAGGAAGCGTTGAAACTGGGCGGCAGCAACGGTGGGGAGCCGGGACCGCGGCCGGACTACGGGCCGGAATACTATGGCGCGTTTATCTATGATCTCGACGGCAATAAAATCGAGGCCACGCTCTACTCGGAGCCGTCCGCGGCGGCGGCGGACAAGAGTGCGGCAGGGCGCGAAGAACGGCGCAAGGCGCGCAAGGCCAGGAAAGCTGCCAAGAGCGCGGGCGCAGCGACCGCAGCGGCAAGCAAGGATAAAGAGGGCAAGCAGAAGAAGAGCAAGGAAGAGCGCGCCGAACGCCGCAAGGCGCGCAAGGCCAAGACGGCGAAGTGACGGCGCGCGTTCGCTGCAGCTGGCCGGGCGAGGACCCGCTCTACGTCGCCTATCATGACGAAGAGTGGGGCGTGCCGGAATACGATCCGCGCGCACTCTACGAAAAGCTCGTGCTGGATGGATTTCAGGCGGGACTCTCCTGGATCACCATCCTGCGCAAACGCGAGAATTTCCGCCGCGCCTTCGACAATTTCGATCCGCAGAAGATCGCGCGCTACGGCAAGCGCGACATCAATCGGCTGCTAAAGAACGAAGGGATCATCCGTAGCCGCCCCAAGATCGAGGCAGCAATCAATGGCGCGCGAGTGTGGCTCGATATTCAGGAAAGGGAGCCAGGTGGATTCATGGAATTCATCTGGAAGCACGTCGGCGGTAAAATGGTCGTGAACCGGCGACAGGAGGGCGACGCACCATTCGTCATGACACCAATGAGCGAAGCACTGTCCAAGGATCTGAAGAGCCGCGGCTTCAATTTCGTCGGGCCGGTAATTGTGTACGCGTTCGCCCAAGCCGTCGGCATGGTCAACGATCACGCAACCGAGTGTTTTCGCCATGCGCAATGCGCCAAGCTTGGCGCGAAACGTCACAAATGACGCTGCCGGACGTGCTCGGCATTTCCGGCTCGATCCTGATCGTCAGCGCATATCTTGCGAATATACGCGGCCTGCTATCCACAACCGGGCTCGCATATTCGCTGCTCAATCTGATCGGAGCGTCGTTGATCCTGTTCTCGCTCTGGTGGGCGTGGAATGTCGCCGCCGTCGTCATGGAAGGATTCTGGGCCGCAATCAGCGCGTACGGTTTGGTTCGCGCGCTTGCTTTGCGCGTTCAGCCACGGCCGCGATAAGGCGCAACACCCGTATCCGGCAGCCACACACCAGATGGCAATTTACCCATCTGCCAGAACACGTCGATGGGAATACCGCCACGCGGATACCAGTAGCCCGCAATGCGGAGATAGTTTGGCTTAATCGCTTCGGCGATGCGCTTGCCGATCATCAGCGTACAATTTTCGTGGAAGGCGCCGTGATTGCGGAAGCTCGCGAGAAACAGCTTCAGCGACTTCGACTCCAGAATCGACTTTGCCGGCACGTAGTCGATGACGAAATGTGCGAAGTCTGGCTGACCTGTAACCGGGCAAATGCAAGTGAATTCCGGCACGGTGAAACGCACGACGTAATCGGAATCCGGATGCGGATCGGTGACCGCTTCTAGCTTTGCTTCCTCGGGCGAACGCGGCAGCGGCACTAGCCGCCCAAGCTGTGCGAGGCGCTTCTGTTTGGTCATCAGCGCTCCTCGTACACGCAACTCTGCCCGTAGGACGGCCGGCGGATTTTCACCCGTGCGACTTCCGGCAGCGAAGCCTTCACCCGGCGATAGATGTAGCGCGACAGGTTCTCCAAAGTCGGCGCGCCGAGTCCCTCGATCTCGTTCAGCAGCCGGTGATCCAGCTCATCGCGAATCGCATCGAGCGAGGATTTCACTTCGCCAAGATCGCGCAGAAACCCCGTGGCCGGATCCGGTTCGCCGCGCAAGGTCACTTCCACATAAAAGGAATGGCCATGCAGGCGCCGGTTCTCCGGCGCGCCGGCGCCGAGATAATGCGCCGCGTCGAAGCCGAATTCCTGGGTCAGTTCCATCATGACGCGGGCTTGTGGACCGCCCGCGCCGCCAGGGTCAAGTGGCGGTCTGCCCGATTTTGGCGCGGATTTCCGCCCGCAGCGGCGCCAGCGCTTCCGTCCACTTGAATAACTCATTCAGCAATGCGCTCGCGCCTTGTTCATTGAATTCGTTCGCCGTGAACGCGCCATCCTTCAGCTGCTGAAACACGTTCGGCAGCCACACCGTTTCCGGAATCGGCATCATCTTGAGCGTGACGATCGTGGGCTTGATGGCATGGGTCGAACGGCCCGCGCCGGAAATGCCCCCGTAACCTGCGAGTCCAACCGCTTTGTACTGCCATTCCCAGAACAGGTAATCGAGCGCGTTCAGAAGCGACGGCGGCGGTCCGTAATTGTACTCCGGCGTGACGAAGACGAACGCGTCCGCCTGATTCACGCTCGCGCTCCACTTCTTCGTGTGCTCGCGCGTGTATTCGCGCCGCATCGGATGCTGCGGCTCATCGATGACCGGTAAATTAAAATCTGCCAAATCCACGAGGTGGGCATCGAATTTGCCATGCCGCGTTGCGAATTCGTGGAACCAGTTTGCGATCGACGGGCCAATCCGGGTGGGCCGGGTGCTCGCGATCACGGTGTGAAGCCGGGGGGCCATGAAAATCTCCTTGCGCTCTGGTTATGAAAGGTAACTCGCACTACCTTTGTGACCAGCGCTAAACTGGTGACCAGCTGGAAAACGCACAAGAAGGCACATCGATGACACGCGGTAACCCTCATGTAACTGAAGACTGTCGGGCGGTGAGCGCCGTCCTCGCCCGCATTGGCGACAAATGGTCGGTGCTGATCGTTTCCCGGCTCGGCAGGGGCCCGATGCGGTTCAACGAATTGCGCCGCCAAATCGGGGACATCTCCCAGCGCATGCTGACTCTCACCCTCCGCAACCTTGAACGCGACGGATTGATCACGAGGACCGTCTTTCCAACCATCCCGCCGCGTGTCGACTACGAGCTGACTGCGCTTGGACGCTCCTTACTTGTTCCGGTGACCGCGCTTGGCGATTGGGCGATCAGAAACCGTAACAGGATCGAAGAAGCCCGGGCGAAATTTGACGCGGCATTACGGGCGAGCGCCAAGGGATCGGGCAAACCGCACGCCGCGAGGACTGCTGTTTTCTCGCGCACGACTGCTTAGATAGCGACCGACTCGTCTATTCCCGAGGAACACCGCAGCTGGATCTACCTGCTGCGGCTGGCAGCTTTCGCTGTGCTGATTGCCGCGATCATACGCAAGAATGTTGACGGGCGCCCGTTCCGTCCCGATAGCGCGCTACTTGTGCTCGTCGCGCCAGGCTCGCACCGCCGCCATGGTACGCGCAACGTGCTCGCTCGGATCGAGATTCGTGTAGGTCATCAGGATGGTGCCATCCGGCGCGATCACATAGGATGTGCGATCGGACCATTCCGGCTTCTTCTGCAGCACGGCGTCGTAAGCCTTGATCACCTTCTCGTCCGGATCCGCGGCGACCGCGAACTTGTTGCGGCACTCGACGGACGAGAACTCCGTCACCCGATCGGCATTGCCTGCAGTGACTCCGATCACCGTCGCGCCGAGCGCCGCGAACTTGTCGGTCGCTTCTGCGAAATCGTGTGCTTCCACCGTACAACCAGGCGTGAATGCGGCGGGGAAAAAGTAGAGGACCACCGGGCCCTTCTTCAGCGCATCGGCGAGAGAGAAAGTGAACTCCTTGCCGCCAAGCGCCGCCTTGGTCGTGAAATCCGGCGCCTTCACGCCGACGGATAGCGCGGCGAGCACGGGTGTCGAAGCCACAGTTCCCAGAAGAATCGCCCAGAGCGTGAATTTCCGCATTTTGCCCTCCTCTGCTTGCGTCCGACTTCGACGTCTGCGAGGCGGAGATTATGCCTCGAGCGCCCTGAGACAAAATCGTCGTCCAGGGGCTAATTTGGCCGCGACACTGGGGCGTGTGACAGATTATTGCGCCCTACCCCGCCCCATGCTACACGCCTCGCGCGCGGACATTAAGAGTCGTCCACGCGGCTGAATTTCTTCGTTCAAACAACTGCTTAGCAGTCGCTTGGCCGAGCGGCCGTGCCTCGTTCAGAGGCCGCCTCCGCCGGGCGAAACACGAGGCGCGAGTGGCAGCAGAATTCTCTCATCAAGCAGGGCTGGCGGGGCGCTATGCGCTGGCTGCCTTCGAGCTGGCGCAGGAGGAGCGAGCCGTGGACGCGTTGGCGAGGGATTTTTCCGCGCTGAAGCAACTGATGGCCGAAAGCCCGGAACTCTCCCGCCTCATCCGGGCCCCGGTGTTCTCACGCGAAGAACAAGCGGCAGGCATGAACGGTGTGCTGCATCGCATGGAGGCTTCGCCGCTGACGCGCAAGTTCATTCTGCTGCTGGCGTCGAAGCGCCGTCTGTTCGCATTGGCAGATATCATCCGCGCCTATGAAGCCTTGGTCGCGAACCAGCGTGGCGAAATGTCGGCGCAGGTGACGAGCGCACGGCCGTTGTCGGATAACGAGACCACTGAGCTGAAGGCGATCCTGAAGTCGAAGCTGTCGCGCGAAATCAAGCTCGAGGCGAAAGTGGATCCGTCCCTGCTGGGCGGGCTGATCGTGAAAGTCGGCTCCAGGATGATAGACTCCAGCTTGCGCACGAAGCTCGAAGGCATGCGCATGGCAATGCGCGGCGCCTAACGGCGCACGCCGGATACCGGAAGCCAGAAATCGGAAATCAGAATCAAGACGAAGGAGCCAAGGCAGAACAGGACGATCAAGGTTTTCTGAGTTCAGATTTCTGACTTCAGATTTGATTTCTGACTTCTGTCGAGGACTGAAAGGACGAGACATGAATATCCAGCCCGCCGAAATTTCCGCCATTCTGAAGCGCGAAATTCAGAACTTCGGGGCCGAAGCGGAAGTTTCCGAAGTCGGCCAGGTACTGAGCGTCGGCGACGGGATTGCACGCGTCTACGGCCTCGACAATGTGCAGGCCGGCGAGATGGTCGAATTCCCCGGCGCCATCAAGGGCATGGCGCTGAACCTCGAGAACGACAATGTCGGCGTCGTGATCTTTGGCTCCGACGAGCACATCAAGGAAGGCGACACCGTCAAGCGCACCGGCGCCATCGTGGACGTTCCCGTCGGCAAGGGATTGCTTGGCCGCGTGGTGGACGCACTCGGCAATCCCATCGACGGCAAGGGCGCGATCACCGACGTCGCCGAGCGTCGACGTGTGGATGTGAAGGCGCCGGGCATCATTCCCCGCAAGAGCGTGAGCGAGCCGATGCAGACCGGATTGAAGGCGATCGATTCGCTAATTCCGATTGGCCGCGGACAGCGCGAACTGATCATCGGCGACCGGCAGACCGGCAAGACCGCCATCGCCATCGATGCGATCATCAACCAGCGCGAGATCAACAAGTCGAGCGATGAGAAGATCAAGCTCTACTGCATCTACGTGGCCATCGGGCAGAAGCGCTCCACCGTCGCACAGATCGTCAAGACGCTCGAAGACGCTGGCGCGATGGAATACACCATCGTGGTCGCCGCCACCGCAAGCGAGCCCGCGCCGCTCCAATACCTCGCGCCCTTCTCCGGCTGCGCCATGGGCGAATGGTTCCGCGACAACGGCATGCATGCGCTGATCATCTACGATGATCTCTCGAAACAGGCCGTTGCTTATCGCCAGATGTCGCTGTTGCTTCGCCGTCCGCCTGGCCGTGAAGCCTATCCCGGCGACGTCTTCTATCTGCATTCGCGTCTTCTGGAGCGCGCGGCGAAACTGAACGCGGACAATGGCGGCGGCTCGCTCACCGCCCTTCCCGTCATCGAAACGCAAGCCAATGACGTGTCGGCCTACATTCCGACGAACGTGATTTCGATCACTGACGGACAAATCTTCCTCGAGACCGATCTCTTCTTCCAGGGCGTTCGCCCGGCGGTGAATGTCGGCATTTCGGTGTCGCGCGTGGGATCGAGCGCGCAGATCAAGGCGATGAAGCAGGTGGCCGGCTCGATCAAACTGGAGCTTGCGCAGTACCGCGAAATGGCCGCCTTTGCGCAGTTTGGCTCCGACCTCGATGCGGCAACACAGCGCCTGCTCAACCGCGGCGCGCGGCTTACCGAGTTGCTCAAGCAGCCGCAGTACTCACCGATGCCGGTCGAGGAGCAGGTTGTGTCGATTTTCGCCGGTGTGCGCGGCTATCTCGACCGTCTGACCGTCGCGGATGTTCCACGTTTCGAAGCCGAAGCATTGCGCATGATGCGCGCCAAGCACAAGGATGTGCTCAATGCTATCCGCGAGCAGAAGCAGCTCACGCCTGACATTGAAGGAAAGCTGAAGGCGGCACTGGACGATTTCGCGAAGGGCTTTGCCTAAATGCCGAGCCTGAAGACCTTCCGCAATCGCATCGCCACGGTAAAGGCGACGCGCAAGATCACGAAGGCCATGCAGATGGTGGCCGCGTCGAAATTGCGCCGCGCGCAGGAGGCCGCCGTCGCGGCACGACCCTACGCCGAAAAAATGAGCGCGGTGATTGCGAATGTGGCGCAAGGCGTGCGCGGCCAGCCCGGTGCCCCTCGCCTCCTGTCCGGTACGGGCAAAGATGATGTCTATCTCGTGATCGTTGCGACCGCGGATCGCGGGTTATGCGGCGCGTTC
The DNA here is from genome assembly GCA_035494695.1 of Rhizomicrobium sp. Taxonomy (GTDB): domain Bacteria; phylum Pseudomonadota; class Alphaproteobacteria; order Micropepsales; family Micropepsaceae; genus Rhizomicrobium. The sequence goes on from DATJGT010000008.1 coordinate 10,824, forward strand.
AATACCAACATCGTGCGCCTCGCGAAACAGCGGATCGATGGACTGATCAAAGACGGCAAGCAGGTGAAAATCCTGTGCGTCGGCCGCAAGGGACGCGATCAATTGCGCCGCCAGTATGGCAGCATGATCCTCGAGACGATCGATTTCGTCGGCAAGAAGCAGATCGGCTTCACCGATGCCGCGAACATCGCGCGCAAGGTACTGGAGATGTTCGACCGCGGCGACTTCGATGTGGCGCTGGTCATCTATTCGCGGTTCAAATCGGTCATCAGCCAAATTCCGACGATACAAGACCTGATACCTGCACCGGTCGAAGAGGCGGCTACGGCCGCGGCCAGCACGCAATACGCCTACGAACCGGACGAAGGTGAAATCCTTACCGCACTTCTGCCCCGCAATGTGAGCGTGCAGATTTTCCGCGCTCTGCTGGAGAACGTCGCGGGCGAATTCGGTGCCAAGATGAGCGCCATGGATTCCGCCACGCGCAACGCCGGCGAAGTGATCAACAAGCTGACCTTGCAGTACAACCGAACGCGTCAGGCGATGATCACCAAGGAACTGATCGAAATCATCTCGGGCGCGGAAGCGCTGTAGGAGCAATGCCATGGATGCAATGACCCAAAGCAACAAGATCGGCCACGTCACCCAGGTGATGGGCGCGGTAGTGGACGTGCAGTTCGACGGCCATCTGCCGGAGATCATGAACGCGCTCGAGACCCAGAACCGCGGCCAGCGGCTGATCCTCGAGGTGGCGCAGCACCTGGGCGAGTCCACCGTGCGCACCGTGGCGATGGATGCGACCGAAGGCCTCGTTCGCGGTCAGGACGTGAGCGACACGGGATCGCCAATCTCCGTTCCCGTGGGCGAAGGCACGCTCGGGCGTATCATCAACGTCATCGGCGAGCCGGTGGACGAAGCAGGCCCGGTCCAGTTCTCGGAGCGGCGCGCCATTCACCAGGAAGCGCCCGCCTTTGTGGATCAATCCACGGAAGCGCAGGTGCTCGTCACCGGCATCAAGGTGATCGATCTGCTCGCGCCGTACGCGCGCGGCGGCAAGATCGGTCTGTTCGGCGGCGCCGGCGTCGGCAAGACCGTTCTCATTCAGGAGCTGATCAACGCCGTCGCCAAACAGCACGGCGGCTATTCGGTGTTCGCAGGCGTGGGTGAGCGCACACGCGAAGGCAACGACCTCTATCACGAGATGATCGAATCCGGCGTGAACAAGGACCCGAAGAAGGGTTCGACCGAGGGCTCGAAATGCGCGCTGGTGTACGGCCAGATGAATGAGCCGCCGGGCGCGCGCGCCCGCGTCGGATTGTCGGGCCTCACGGTTGCCGAGTATTTCCGCGACCAGGGCATGGACGTGCTGTTCTTCGTCGACAATATCTTCCGATTTACGCAGGCAGGCTCCGAGGTGTCGGCGCTGTTGGGCCGCATTCCCTCCGCCGTGGGCTACCAGCCGACGCTTGCGACCGACATGGGCACTTTGCAGGAGCGCATTACCACCACGACCAAGGGCTCGATCACATCGGTGCAGGCGATTTACGTGCCCGCCGACGACCTGACCGATCCGGCGCCGGCGACCTCCTTTGCGCACCTCGATGCAACGACCGTGCTTAGCCGCGCGCAATTCGAGAAGGCGATCTTCCCCGCCGTGGACCCGCTCGATTCCACCTCGCGCCTCCTCGATCCACGCGTCGTGGGCCAGGAGCACTACGACACCGCCCGCGCCGTTCAATCGATCCTGCAACGCTACAAGGCGCTGCAGGACATCATCGCCATCCTGGGCATGGACGAGCTTTCAGAAGAGGACAAGCTGATCGTAGCGCGTGCGCGCAAGATCGAGCGCTTCCTGTCGCAACCGTTCTATGCCGCGACCGTGTTCACCAGCATTCCGGGCATCAGTGTTAAACTCGAAGACACGATCCGCAGCTTCAAGGCGATCGTGAACGGCGAATACGATCACCTGCCGGAATCGGCCTTCTACATGGTGGGCACGATTGAAGATGCCGTCGCCAAGGCGCAGAAGATGGCGGCGGAAGCGGCTTAAGTGTCTTTGCGTGAAGAACAGCGCAATTTGCAGCGCCTGCTCAAAGGCAAAGTCGTGAAGCGCGTGTGGCGGCACAAGAGTAAGGAGTTAGGAATCGAATTCCAGGATGGGATGCGGCTGTTCGTCGACTGGCAACCAGACGGAATTCTGGAATTTTCTGTGACCGATGGAAATACTGATGCCTGACAAAGTTGCCTTCGATCTCGTATCGCCGGAGCGGCTGCTGCTGTCGGAAGAAGCCGACATGGTCACGATTCCCGCGACCGACGGCTACATGGGCGTGCTCGCGGGGCATATGCCGCTCATCACCACGCTTAAGCCTGGCGTGATCGATGTGACGGGCGGCACGCAGGGCAACCGACGGTACTTCGTGCTCGGCGGGTTTGCGGAAGTGACGACGACAAAGATCACCGTGCTCGCTGAGGAAGCGATGCCGCTCGAGGATGTCGATTCCGTCGGCCTCGAACAACGGATCAGGGACGCCGAAGAAGACATCCTGCTTGCAAAGACGGAAACGGAGCGCGCCCGCGCCGTGGACACCGCCGATGCCCTGAGACTGCTGCGCGCAGCGATTTAGCGCACAATTCCAAGGATTTTCGCCGCATCCCCGCGCGCCGCCTCCCATTCCCGGACGGGCGGGCTGTTCCAGAGCGTCTTCCACTCCGGCCGCTGGAAAAATGCGCGACGTCCGGGCGGAGCAAGGCGTGGAACACCAAGGACATATCGCTCCCGCGCGTCATAGGCCCGTCGGTACCACTTCATCGCGTTATCGAAATCGCCAACCTTCAAGTAGGAATCGCCGATATCGGTGTTGCTTCCACCATTTTTCTCCACATCCGCCGCTGCCCTTGCAACCATCCTGCGCGCGGCAGCGAGGTTTCCTTCCGCTATCGTCAGATCAAACGAACAACCCAGCATGTTCTGATCACCGCCGGCTTTCGGAAGCAAGCCGGAGAGCTGTTTCGCCTTCGCCAAATTGCCACGGTCTATCTCGATCAGGCATTGCAGATTCCGCGCATCGGGATCGGACGGATTGAGGACAAGAGCTTCCTGGACGTAGCGAGCGGCGTCGCCATATTTGTGCTGCCAGCGATACCCGGCAGCAAGATTGAATTTGCTGACCAGCGAAAGCGGATCGAGTTTGCTCGCCGCCTCGTCGGCGCGAGACGATTCTTTGATAAATCCGAACACATCGGCCACGCCAGAGCGGACCAGCAACGATTCATAGCTATCGGGATTTATCGCGAAGATTGTACGTGCGTATTTCAGCAGGTCCTGCCAGCGCCACGTGACCGTGCTCAAATCGGTCACGGCTTTCAGCGCGGTCATATTCTTCGGGTCTAGGGCGAGTGCCCTTCGGAGCAGTTGCTCCGCATTCGTGACCGAGCGGGCATCGCTATAGTTGTAATCGAGCAAGACCTCCGCGTTCCCCAGCATCGCAAGACCGTCCGCGAAATTGGGGGCGCGCTGCGTGGCTTGCGCGAGCAGGGTTACGGCTCTTTGAAGATCATCCTTGTTGCCTTGCGTGACGTAGAATTTGCCTTGCAGATAGAGCCGGTAGGCCTCCGCGTCCACACTGTGCGGGTTTCCGGGTGCGGGAAGCAGTTTCGCCGTTAGCGCGGCGGCGACGGAACGCGCAATCTCGTCCTGGAGCGCGAGAACGTCCGTCAGTTCGCGCTCGTAGGACTGAGACCACATTTGAAAACCGTCGGCCCCGTTCACGAGTTGCGCGGCAATCCGGACGCGGTTTCCGGCTTCGCGCACGCTACCCTCGAGAATGGCGCGGACATTCAGGGCTCGCGCAATTGCCTTGGCATCCATCCTTCTGTCTTCGAACGTAAAGGACGACGTGCGCGCGGCAACTCGCAAGCTGGGTACCTGGGCCAGCCTGTTGATCAGCTCATCTGAGATGCCTTCGCTGAAGTAGCGTTTGTCGGGGTTGCCGCTCAGGTTTGCAAACGGAAGCACCGCAAGCGAATTTGCGGGCGGCAGCACAGATAAGTCCTGAATTGTCGAGGGCGACGATCTGGGCCAAAAGCTCCACGCAAAGATCGGCGCCGCGATCGTCAGAAACAATCCCAGCGCCATCAGGATCTGATAATCGGCCCGCGATGGCCTCAGTACGCCAGTGGTGTTATCCCGAACGCCAAGCATCCAGCCGGCAATCAGCGCGACCGGTAATCCCAGCAACGCAATGATGATGACCGCCTGCAGAACCCATTGCGGCCAATAGAAGGTTGGAGCGACAATGGAGACGGCCTGCACCACCGCCCAGGCGCCCACGGCGTAGCCGAGCGCGATTCTGTCCAGCTTCTTGGATCGCGCCGCCTCGATCAGATGCTGTCGCATCGTCCACCCCGTCCGCTATTCTAACGCGAGCGGACGGCAGATATGCAACTGCTATTCGCCGCGCTGGAATTCGCCGCCGATCTCCGCGCGGGCAGCTTCCCAATCGCGAATTGCAGGTTCGCTCCGCAACGCCTTCCAGCGCGGATCGGCGAACAATTTGATGAGATCGGGATTGGCATACGGCACGCGCGGCAGCTGCGGATCATGCACGTCAAAGGCGCGCCGATACCATTTCATGGCAGAATCGGCGTCGCCAGTCATGGCGTAGGCGGTGCCGATATCGGTTGCGCTGATGCCGCTCGCCGGAAAGGTTGCTGAAACGGCGTCTGCGATCTTGCGAGCCGAGGCCAAGTCGTTTTTCGTGACATCGATGTAGAAATTGCAGGCGGCGGCAGACGCGCCAGCATCGCCGCCCTGGGCCGTCAGCTGGGTTGAAATGCGCTGCGCCGCACCGACATCCTTCTTGCCGAGCGCAATCTGACATTTTAGCACCTGCAGGTCGGGATGCCCCGGCTGGAGCGCCCACGCATCGGCCGCAAGCCGTGCCGCATCGTCGTAGCGCTTCTGCAGATTCATGTAGAGCGCGAGGTTGTAGTGATCAATAAAGGATAGCGGATCGAGCTCCACGGCCTTTGCCTCCGCGGGATAGGCGAGCGAAGCCAGACCCATATAATCGAAGAAGACGGCGCGCATGCGCCAGGCCGCCGCCGTGTTCACATGCAGCCGGTCGAGTCGCTTGAAATCCTCGGCCACCGCGCGCCACTGCCATTGCAGCAGCGAGGCTGTGGCCTGCGCAATGATCGCGGTGGGATTATTGGGATCGAGAGAGAGCGCTTTCTTCACTGACTCCAGCGCCGGCCCGACGTCGCCGTTCATCTGAAAATTGAGCGCTTTGGTAGCGTGGGCATCTGCAAGGGCGGCGAACCCATCGGCATAGTCAGGCGCGAGCTGTGTCGTTCGCGCGAAAAGCGCTATGGCACGGTCCACGCCGTCATGCGTGCGCTGCGCGAAATAGAATTGACCCTGCAGATAGAGACGGTATGCGTCGGGATTGATGGAATGCGGTTTGATCGTGCGGTTGGCAATTGCGGTCCCGCCCCAGAATCGCTTCGCCAGCGCGCCGGTAATCGCGTGGGCGATATCGTCCTGCAGCGCGAGGATGTTCGTCAGATCGCGATCGTAGGTTTCCGACCAGATCTGAAAGCCGTTCCTTGCATCCACAAGCTCTGCCGCAATGCGGACGCGGTTGCCGTCCTCGCGTACGCTGCCTTCGAGAATGGTGCGCACGTTGAGCGCATGGGCGATGGTCTTCACGTCCACGTCCTTGCCGCGGAAGGCAAAGGAGGAACTGCGGGCGGCCACACGCAGCGAGGGCGTCCGCGCCAACTCGCTGATCAGCTGATCGGCGATGCCGTCGCTGAAGTAAGCCTTCGCAGCATCGCCACTGAGATTGGCAAACGGCAGCACCGCAATTGACGAAGCACTCTGCAGCGGCGGCGAAGACTGTGCCGATTTGCGTGCCCACGGAAATCCGATTGCAAGCTGCACTGCCAGTAGCAATGCGATAGCACCCAAAAGACCGAACAGCAGCCAGTCGCGCCCGCGCAACGGCTGGAGCGGCGCGGCGGTTCGTCCCGCCGCGAACCATGCCAAGGTAAGCGTCAACGGAAAGCCGACCACCATCGCCACAATCAGCCAGCGCAGGCTCGACGCGGGCGCCTCGAATGCCGGCAAAGCAATTGAGGCCGCCTGGACGAGCACCCACGCCACCACCGCGTAGGTCGCCCCTACCCGGTCGAGCTTCCGCTCCCTTGCCAGTTCGAATAGCCGTTCCATTCGACACTCCGTGTTCACCCTCTTACCACAGGATTGGCGCGCAAGCAGTTGACCTGGGCGGAAAACCCGGCCATTTCGAGCCTGGGCCGAGCTTGGCCCGCCGGGGATGTTCAACCGGGCAACCGGTTTTGCTACCCTCACGTTCAGGATTCTGAGGCTCTGGAGCAGACAGGACCGAATGACAGGCGGAACGGTTTACGGAGCCGGTTGGACCCTCGATCATATTCCCTGGTCGAAGTTCGACCCGGCGAAGGTCGAATCGGGCATGCTGGCCGCCGTCAAGGCGGCCGCGATCGTCGAGTACAACGCGCCCGACTACGTCACCTACCTGACCCGCATCTTCGCGGGCGCGCCAGGCGACACGATCACCAATATCGAGCGCTGGGGCGAAGAGGAAAGCCAGCACGGTCGCGCGCTGGCCCGCTGGGCAGAGATGGCCCATCCCGGCTGGAGCTTCGAATCCGCAGTCGCCCGCTTCCGCTCCGGATACAGGCCGCCGCACTTCGCGAGCGACGATGCGGTTTCGGTCCGCGGGAGCCGGCGCGGCGAGATGATCGCGCGTTGCGTGGTTGAGTCAGGCACTTCCTCTTATTACAGCGCCATCCGCGATGCGACCGACGAACCGGTGCTGAAGGAGATCGCAGCGCGCATCGCCGCCGATGAATTCCGCCATTACAAGCTCTTCTTCGAAACTCTTCATATTCAGGATGAACCCGACCTGCCCTTCTGGCGCAAGTTGATCGTAGCCGTGACCCGCATCAACGAATCCGACGACGACGAACTCGCCTACGCGTATTACTGCGCCAACGTCGCGCCGGAGGAAGAGGCAACAAAGCCCTACATCCGCGACCGTTATGCGCGCGCGTCCTTCGCGCGAAGCGGCCGCATTTACCGCCGCCACCACATCCGCAAGCTCGTGCAGATGGTGGCAAAGGCGATCGGCGCCGACCCGCAAAGCCGGCTGACGGGAGCCGCGGCGACTCTCGCCTGGCGCATGTTGCGGGTACGCGCCGGGCTAAGTGCGCGCGCCGAAGCCGCGGCCGCCCCGGCTTAGGCCAGCAGGGCTCCCCACTTCCTGGGGCTGGCGGAGATGATTTACCTCTTCTCGCGCATCAGGCGGGCTTTATCGCGTTGCCAGTCGCGCTGTTTTTCGGTTTGGCGCTTGTCGTGGAGCTTCTTGCCGCGCGCCACGCCGAGCTCGCATTTCGCAACGCCCTTCGGCGTGAAATAAACGCGTAGCGGCACCAGCGTCATGCCCTCGCGCTGCACGGCCGACGCGAGCTTTCGCGCTTCGCCTTTGTGCACGAGCAGTTTGCGCGCACGCCGCGGCTCGTGGTTGAAGCGGTTCGCCATGGTGTATTCGGGGATGTAGGCGTTCACGAGAAATATCTCGCCGTCCTTCGCCTGCGCGTAGGATTCCCCAATGTTCGCCTTACCGGAGCGCAACGATTTCACCTCAGAACCCATCAACTGAAGCCCAGCCTCGAGCGTCGATTCGATGGCATAGGCGTGACGAGCTTTACGATTGTCAGCGACAATCTTGCGGTCGTCGTCTTTCTTCTTTTTGGGCATGCCGTTACAGCAGTCCCGCCGAAATCATCGCTTCCCGCACCCGGGCCTGCGCGGCTTCGGTGGCGGGCATCATGGGCGAGCGGACCTCATTGTTGCAGAGGCCGAGGAGAGACGCCGCGAACTTCACCGGCGCGGGGCTCGGCTCGCAGAACAGCGCATCGTGCAGCGGCATGAGCTTATCCTGAATCTCGCGAGCCGCTTCGAACGCACCCTGCATGCAGAATTCCTGGAATTGCGCACAGAGCTTGGGCGCCCCATTCGCTGTCACCGAGATGCAGCCATGCCCGCCATGCGCCATATAGCCGAGCGCGGTGGCATCTTCGCCGGACAGCAGCCGCCATTCCCTTCCGCACGCAAGCCGTTCGCGTGAGGGCCGCGCCAGATTCGCGGTCGCGTCCTTCACCCCGATGATGTTCGCGATTTTCGATAGCCGCGCCATGGTCTCGACGGAAATGTCCACAATCGCCCGGCCGGGAATGTTGTAGAGGATGATGGGGATATCGACCGCTTCGGCGATGGTCGCGTAATGACGATAAATTCCCTCCTGCGAAGGCTTGTTGTAGTAGCCGGTGACAGACAGTACGGCGTCGGCACCGACCTCCTTGGCATGCCTGGTCAGCATGAGCGCTTCGCCGGTAGCGTTCGAGCCCGCGCCGGCGATCACAGGCACTCGTCCGTTCGCCTCTGTGACGCACATCTCGATCACCCGCATATGCTCTTCATGGCTGAGCGTGGGGGATTCGCCCGTAGTGCCGCACGGCACAAGGCCGTGCGAGCCTTCGGCGATCTGCCAGGCGACCAATTGCCGGAAGGCCTGCTCGTCCACTTCGCCATTCTTCATCGGCGTGATCAGGGCGGCAATGGAACCTTTGAGGCGCTCGCGCAGTTCGCGCATGAAATGATCCGATTGATTTTCGTTGCAAAAATAGCCCCCGCCATGGCAAAGCGGCAAGGCGTGCCGGCCATGCAAATTCGATATCGTCGTTGCAATCTGCGCCGTTGCCAATCGACGTCGGGAAACGAATGAACACCTTTCGCGCCGCGCTCCTCGCGACGGCTGTGTTCGTTTCGAGCACGGGCTTATCGCTGGCGCAACCTGCCGCGCCGCGAAGCCTGCCAGCCGGTCTGAAACAGCAGGGCAGCGTTGTCATGATGGCGCCGATCTCAGATAGCGCCACCAGCACTGGACCAGTGCTCAGCGGGGAACGGCGCACCGGCACCATTCGCGTCCTCAGCGGCGCCGACCACGAGCTTTACCTGAAGGCATTCGATGCGGCCGACCGCGGCGACTGGACGGCGGCGCGTGGGCTGGCGGGGCAAGGGCATGATCCGATTGCCCGGCGGATCATCGAGTGGCGTTATCTCCTGGACAAGAACAGCGGCGCGTCATTCGGCGAGATCAGCGCTTTCCTGAAAGCGAATCCCGATTGGCCGGCGCGCGACGCGCTGTTCGCCCGCGGCGAAGCCGTGATGGATCCGAATTTGGAGCCGCACGCTGTCGTCGCCTTTTTCGAGGGTCGGGATCCGGCGTCCGACATCGGCAAGGTGCGGCTGGGCGAAGCATATCTTGCGAAAGGCGATGTCGCGCGCGGGCGCGATCTGATCCGTCAGGCCTGGATGAACGGCAGCTTCGATCTCAACCAGGAATTCGACATCATCCGCCGCCACGGCGACATTCTTACGCCGGACGTGGACCGCGAGCGGCTAAACCGGCTGCTGTTCAACAACGATATCACGGCGGCGAAGCGCGAAATGGCGCGGGTGCCGAACGACATACAGCAACTCGCAGATGCGCGTCTTGCGCTGCGCGACAATCCGTGGCGCGGGCAGGACATGGTGGCGAGATTGCCCGCCGCGCTGCAAAACGACCCCGGCCTGCTCATCGACCGCGCCAGGCTGCTGCGCCAGCAGAACGTGATCGATGCCATTCCGCCGCTGCTATCACGCGCGCCGACGCGCGATTTGGCTGCCATCAATCCGGGCAAATGGTGGAGCGAACTCAACCAGGCGGCGCGCGCAGCGCTCCAGCTCAGAAGCTACCGCACAGCACACCAGCTCGTGGCATATAGCGGCCTGTCCTCCGGTTCCGAATTCGCCGATGCGGAATTTCTGGCAGGCTGGCTGGACTTGCGTTTTCTGGACAATCCGCGGGAAGCGCACACGCATTTCACCCGCATTGCCAACACCGTGACCCGGCCCATTAGCCGTTCACGCGGGTACTACTGGGCGGGACGCGCGAGCGAAGCAGCGGGCGATACGGCGCAGGCGTGGCAGGATTATCACAACGCCGCTCAATTCTCGGGGACGTTTTATGGACAGGTCGCGCTTGCGAAGCTGACGCCCGCGCCGACCCTGCATCTGCAAGACATGCTGATCGAAACGGCGGAATCTGAAAGAGCCAATTATGAGCGGCATGAACTCACGCGGGCGATGCATGTGCTGGGTGATCTCGGCATGGTCGGCCTGCTCCGCACCTTCGCCACCTATGATGCGGAAACGCATTCCGAGCCGAAGCATCTGAAGCTCCTGGCCTCCGATCTCGCGAGCATGGGCTTCAAGGACGTGGCGGTGCGCGTGGCAAAGACTGCGAGCTACAATGGCACGAACCTGTTCGCCTATTCGCACCCGGTTGTGTTACTGCCGGGCTATGCGGGCCCTGGCTACACGCCTGAATCCGCCTTCGTGCTCGGCATCATTCGCCAGGAGACGGAATTCGATCCTATGGCGGTCAGCGGCTCCGGCGCGAGGGGCCTGATGCAGCTGATGCCGGCATCGGCCAAGCGCGATGCCGATCTCTCCGGAATGCCATACCGCCCGAATGATCTGCTGAACGACACCACTTACAACATCAGGCTCGGCATGGTGGAATTGGCGGACGACCTCGTCACCTATGGCGGCTCGTATATTCTCGCGGCCGCGGCGTACAACGCTGGCAAAGCCAATGTGAATAAATGGCTTGATCTGTACGGCGATCCGCGCGGCCCAGCCGTCGATCCGATTGACTGGATCGAGCAAATCCCGTTCACGGAGACGCGCAATTACGTGCAGCGGGTGATCGAGAATATCGAGGTATATCGCAACCGCTTGTCGGGGCGCGACGAGCCCTTGCGCATTCTGGCGGATATTTACCGGCCGCGCGTGCCGAATGTGAGGCCGCTGACAGAGCCGGGTAGGCTGTCGCCGCGGGCGGACACCGCCCCCGCGGGTACTCCTCTGCCGGCCGTCAAGCCGATCAAACGGCCATCTTGAAGAAGGACAGGAATTCCCGCGCGAGCCTTTGTGCTTCCGCGATCTGGCTCGAACTCATTTCGGCCGAGATTTGCGCCCGCCAGCCCTTTGCGATTTCGCTGCCCCGCATCGCCGCCAAATTGAACCACTTGTGTGCGGCAACGTAATCCACAGTTACGCCCTGTCCCGTCGAATAGGCTAATCCAAGATTGTATAGCGCGTCCGCCCGCCCCTTTTTGGCGTCGTTCTCAAATTGCGTCAGCGCATCGATATCGATGCATGCCATCGCGTTCCCCTCTCGGCCGAACTTCCGGCCGCTCCCCGTCATGCGCCTCGGTCCATTCCCAAGCGCGATAAGATCGTTGTCGTGAACAAGCTAAGGGGGGGTTAACGCGCATGGGCAGGATTCATCTCAAACCTTAGGGACATTACCTATTCACCTGGTCTCCGGGCGCGCTGATTGAAGAGTATTTTCCGCGCTTCCTCCTGCGCCTTGGGATCGTTCGCCTGCGCCTGACGCAATTCCTTGCCGAGCGCGAGGCCGCGCTGCACAGCCGGCCGCGCGCGCAGACGCTCGACCCAGGTTTTCAGCTTTGGGAAATCGTCGATGTTCTGGCCTGTGCGAATTCCCGAAAGCACCCAGCCAAGGCTTGCCATATCGGCTATAGAATATGCGCCGGCGAGGAACTTGCGCGTGGCGAGCCGTTCCTCCATCACGCCAAACAGACGATTGACTTCATCCGTGTAGCGTTTCCTGGCGTATTCGTTTCCTTCGCCCGCATAGTTGAGAAAGTGATTGGCCTGGCCGGTCATGGGGCCGAGGCCCGCCATTTGCCAGAACAGCCATTCCTCCACCTGAACGCGCCTGCGTTCGTCCGCGGGATAGAACTTGCCGGTCTTGCGCCCGAGATATTGAAGGATCGCGCCCGACTCGAACACGGAAATAGAGCGGCCCCCTGGCCCATCGGGATCGACGATCGCCGGAATGCGGTTATTCGGCGAGATACTCAGGAATTCCGGCTTGAATTGCTCACCCCTGCCGATCGCAACAGGCTTCATCAGATAGGGGAGCCGGCACTCCTCCAGCATGATGCTGATCTTCCAGCCGTTAGGTGTCGGCCAGTAGTAAAGCTCAATCGGTTTTTGGGAGGTGGGCTGCCTCACGGCAGCAGAACGAGAGTTTTTGTGCGGCTTGGCCGCGGCTGCTCCTGCCGTACGCATTTTCCCGGCCGGAGCAGCCGCGGCTTTCGCCATAGATTCCCCTTACATCGCCGGGGTGGCTGCGGCCTTACGCCGTGCTTTGCGCTTCGTCTTTCTTTTCGCGCCCTTCCGGCGGGTCGTCTTGCGAGCCGCTCCGCGAGCCGACGCCGCTTTGCGTGTCGACTTCCGCTTCGTGCCCTTCCTCTTCTTCTTTGCAGTCATTGGCATGTCAAACGACTCCTCTTGTGTTTTCAGGTCATGCGACTCGCATGCCCCAAAACGTTGAGAATATGGGCGAATTTTCGTTAACGATGCAATACCGGGGCGATTCCCCTGGTTGTCCGCATTTCTACAAATGCATGAACATCAATGTTTTGCAGCGATTCAGAACATCATCCTTATGCTGACGAAAACGGCTGCCCTAAACGGTCGCGGCCGTCAACGGCTTGAATTTGTGCGAATCAGCCCTCCTCGGTGAGTCCGAGGCGGCTCCTGAGGACGGCATTCACGGTCTGCGGATTCGCTTTTCCGCCGGTCTCTTTCATCACCTGACCGACAAACCATCCCGCCAATTTTGGTTTCTTCTTCACCTCTTCCACTTTCGCGGGATTGGCAGCGATGACGCGATCAACGGCTGCTTCAATGGCGGATGCATCGGTTACCTGACGCAATCCGCGCGCATCCACATGCGCGCGCGGATCGCCGCCTTCGTGCCAGACGACGTCAAGCACGTCCTTCGCAATCTTTCCGGAGATCAGGTTTTCGCAGACCATCTGCAGGATTGCCACGTGCTGCGCCGGCGATACCGGACCGGTCGCGACTGTCAGGTTGGCTTTATTCAAACGGCCAAAGTACTCGTTATTCAACCAGTTAGCAGCCGTTTTTGCCTCGGCGCCTTCCGCCAGCATCGCCTCGAAATAATCCGCGGTTTCTTTCTCGGACACGAGCACGGCGGCATCGTAAGCCGAAAGACCCATAGCCATGAACCGCAATTTCTTCTCATCCGGCAGCTCCGGCAGCGAACGCGCGATATCCTCTATCCATGCCTGATCGATCTCGAGCGGCAGAAGATCGGGATCGGGGAAGTAGCGATAATCGTGCGCCTCTTCTTTAGAGCGCATGGAGCGTGTTTCACCGGCGCGGGAGTCGAAGAGGCGCGTCTCCTGCACGATCCTGCCGCCCGATTCCAGGATCTCGACCTGGCGCCGCGCTTCGAACTCCACCGCCTGCGCGATGAAACGCATGGAATTGACGTTCTTGATCTCGCAACGGGTGCCCAACAACTCGCCCGGGCGGCGCACCGAGACATTCACATCCGCGCGCATGGAGCCTTCGTCCATATTGCCGTCGCAGGTGCCGAGATAGCGCACAATGGCACGCAACTTGCGCAGGAACGCGGCGGCCTCCTCGCTGCCGCGCATGTCGGGCTTCGTCACGATTTCCATCAGCGCGACGCCGCTCCGGTTGAGATCGACGTAGGTGTAGTCGGGATGCTGGTCGTGCAGGCTTTTGCCAGCGTCCTGCTCCAGATGCAGCCGTTCGATGCCGACGCGCCGGCTCTCGCCCTTCGGCAGGTCGATCGTGACCTCGCCCTCGCCAACAATCGGTTGCTTGTACTGCGAGATCTGGTAACCGGCGGGAAGATCGGGATAGAAGTAGTTCTTCCGGTCGAACACCGAGCGGTGGTTGATCTTCGCCTTGAGACCCAGCCCGGTCCGGATTGCTTGCTCGACGCAGTAGCGGTTGATCACCGGCAACATGCCGGGCATCGCCGCGTCGACGAAACTCACCTGCGAATTCGGATCGGCGCCGAAGGCGGTTGCTGCGCCGGAAAACAGCTTCGCGTTCGAGAGCACCTGGGCATGAACTTCCATCCCGATGACGATTTCCCACTCGCCGGTCGAACCTTTGATCAATCGCGCACCGCGGTCGCTCATGCGACCCACCATTTCTGCGGCTTCGCTTTGAAGTCGGCTGCTACTTCGATGGATCGGCCCACGCGCAGCACGGTCACCTCGTCGAATGCTTTGCCGATCACCTGAAGGCCGAGCGGCAAGCCATTTTCGGTCAGCCCCGCCGGAACCGCGAGAGCAGGCAGTCCTGCCAGATTCACCGTTACCGTAAACACGTCATTCAGATACATGGTGACGGGATCGGCAGTTTTCTCCCCCAGGGTGAAGGCCGGCCCCGGCGTGGTTGGCGTCAGCAGCACATCGCATTTTTCGAACGCCTGCTCGAAATCCTGCTTGATGAGCGTGCGGATCTTTTGCGCGCGCGTGTAGTAGGCGTCGTAATACCCCGCCGAAAGGACATAAGTCCCGATCAGGACGCGCCGCCGCACCTCCGCGCCAAAACCTTCCCCCCTGCTCTTCTCATACAGGTCGATCAAATCGTGCGTGCCGGAGGCGCGATGGCCGTAGCGCACGCCGTCGTAGCGGGCGAGATTGGATGAGGCTTCTGCCGGCGCCACGATGTAATAGGCCGGCAGTGCGTATTTCGTGTGCGGCAGGCTAACGTCAATGATGTCCGCCCCCTGCGCCTTCAGCCACTCCGCGCCCCGGTGCCAAAGCGCCTCGATTTCCGGAGGCGCCCCTTCGATGCGGTACTCCTGTGGAATGCCGACGCGCAAACCCTTCACGCCGGATTCGAGACCAGCCTCGTAATCCGGTACCGGAGCATCGACGCTGGTAGAATCCTTCTCGTCCACGCTCGCCATGTGCCTGAGCAGGATAGAGGCGTCGCGCACTGTGTGCGTCATCGGGCCCGCCTGATCGAGCGAGGATGCAAATGCGACAATCCCCCAGCGCGAACAACGACCGTAGGTCGGCTTAAGGCCGACTGTGCCAGTGAGAGCAGCAGGTTGGCGGATTGAGCCGCCGGTATCGGTTCCTGTAGCCGCAAGGCAAAGACGGGCAGCGACGGCCGCAGCAGAACCGCCAGAGGAGCCCCCCGGCACAAGATCGTAGTTTGAACCTTGCGGTCGCCAAGGATTGATGACTGGGTTGAAATAGCTGGTCTCGTTGGACGAACCCATCGCGAATTCGTCCATGTTCGTCTTGCCGAGCATGACGGCACCGGCATCCCAGAGGTTCTGCGTCACCGTGGATTCGTACGGTGGGACGAAACTGCCGAGGATGCGGCTGCCTGCCGTCGTGCGCACGCCCTTCGTGCAGAACAGATCCTTGATCGCAAGCGGCAGCCCTTCCAGAGGGCGCGCCTCGCCGCGTGCAATCCGCGCATCCGATTCTTTTGCCATCTCCAGCGCGCGCTCTGGCGTTTCGGTGACAAAGGCATTGAGCGAGCGCGCGGACTCGGCCGCGCCGATGAAGGCTTTCGTCAGCTCGGTCGACGAAATCTTCTTCGCGCGAACCAAATCGCGCGCCTCGGCCAGAGTGAATTCGGTCGGCTCGCTCATGCCGCCTCGCGCACGAGCGGCTTCGCATAGAAGATCGACCGCCCGGAATCCGGGTAATCGAGCACTGGCCCGCACCGCCGGAATCCTGCGCGCTCGTACACGCGCCAGGCGGCGTGGAGGTGATCCCCTGTTTCGAGCACCAGTTCCTCTAACCCTTCCGTCTGCGCGAGCTTCTCGATCTCGGCAACGAGGCGCCCGCCGATCCCGCGGCCCTGATGGGAGGGCCTCGTGTACATCCGCTTTATTTCGCCGACCTTGCCATGGCGCTTGAGCGCGCCACACGCAACAGCGACGCCACCCTCGCGCGCGATGAACACGGTTGTGTTCGGCTGCGCCATTTCTTCCGGCGTCATGTGATAACAGTGCTCAGGCGGCGTCAGCTCTAGCAATGCCGCATTCAGTTCGGCTATGAGCGCACGAACGTCGTCCTGGAGCGAGCTTTCGATAGCAATGGTGATGGCCATGGCTACTCCACCACTTTCGGCACGACGAAGAAGTCGTCTTCAGTCTGCGCGGCATTGCCGACAATGGCCGCCGCGTCCCCTCCGGCGGTGACCACGTCCTCCCGCATCTTGAGTTTCGGCGCGACCGCGCTCGTCATCGGCTCGACGTCTTCGACATTCACCTCCTGCAACTGCTCGACCCAGCCAAGGATGCCGTTAAGCTCGGCCATCATGGGCTCCACGCGCTCTTCGGGCAGCGCAATGCGGGCCAATTTGGCGATACGGCGGACGTTCTCTTTGTCGACGGACATGGGCGCAAACTGCTAGGAATTCCGAGCCTTGCTAGCAACCTTGAAGCGGCGCTGGCAAGCGAAGCTCTGGCCGCGGGGAATGGATATGTCTCTTGGTATCATCGGAATCGATCACCTGCAGATTGCGGTGCCGAAGGCGAAGGAGGCGGAGTGCCTTGCCTTCTATCGCGAAGTGTTTGGGCTGCCAGAGATTCCCAAGCCGGAGGCGCTGCGCGGGCGCGGCGGCGCCTGGTTTCAGGTCGGCGCGATTCAGATGCATATTGGCCTCGATCCCGAGCCCTCGCCCAGGAGCAAACGCCATGTCTGTTTTCTGGTCGATGACCTGGCGGCAGCCAAGGCCGCAGTCCTCTCGCGCGGCGTCGCAATAGAAGAAGAAAGTGTGGCTGAGGGCCTATCTCGCTTCTTCATCCGCGATCCCGCTGGCAATCGCATCGAAATTGGGCAGCACGTTTGAGCATTGTAGCTTTGCGCGAACTCAAACCGCTGGGCCCGGCGGGCCGGCGCCTACTTGGCCTCGATCTCGGCGAAAAGACGATTGGACTCGCGTTATCGGACAGGCTCCTCACGGTTGCCACGCCCTATGAGACGCTGAAGCGAGGCAAGTTCACGGCCGATGCAGAGAAGATCGCCGCCATCGCGGCAAGAGAGGGTGCGGGCGGATTGATCATCGGGCTACCGCTCAATATGGACGGCAGCGAAGGTCCCTCGGCTCAATCGGCACGCGCGTTTGCCCGCAATTTCGCCGCACGCTCGGAATTGCCCGTCGTGCTCTGGGACGAGCGGCTTTCCACCGCTGCAGTCGAACGCGACATGATTGCGGCCGATGTGAGCCGTGAGCGGCGCGCCGCCGCGGTCGACAAAATCGCCGCCGCGTATATTCTGCAGGGCGCACTGGAAGCCCTGCGCAACTTGCCCTCAATCTGACCTGTCCCTATAAGCATCGCTTTGATGCGTCCCCTCCGCCACGTCACCTCGATCAACGATCTCACCTTGGACGAGATCGAGACGATCTTCTCTCTGGCGGATCGTTATCTCGCCGAATTCGGTGACAAGGACATTACCTATCGCATCGGGGCGAGCGGTGAAGCCTGCAAAGGCTCGCTAATGGCGACGCTGTTTTACGAGCCGAGCACACGCACACGACTATCGTTCGAGAGCGCCATGCTGCGGCTGGGCGGCAAGGCCATTTCGAGCGCGGATCCCGCAACGAGTTCCGCTGCCAAGGGCGAAAGTCTCGCCGATACGGTGCGCGTCGTTTCGAACTACACCGATATTCTCGTCATTCGTCACCCGCGCGATGGGGCCGTGAAGCTGGCAGCCCAGTACGCTTCTGTGCCGATCATCAGTGGCGGCGACGGCGCACATGAGCACCCGACGCAAACACTCTGCGATCTTTTTACGCTTCGGCGCGAGAACAAGACGTTGAAGAATTTGAACGTGGCGGTTTCCGGTGACCTCAAGGGCAGCCGCACGATTCATTCATTCGTCTATGCGCTGGCGCGGTTCGGCGCGAACATTCTGCTGATGCCGGCCAGGGGCATGGAATTGCCGGCGCACGTCGATTGGCGCCTGCGCAACGAGTTTAACGTCATGGCCGTGCCGAAGGAGAAGCTCGGCAGCGCGGACCCCTCGATCGATGCGGTGTACGTCACCGCTGAGGAACCGCACCAGCTGTCGCTCTACGCCCCGGACGAGGGCTTGGCATCCAGGCTGACCAAGAATGTCGACGTGCTGTACATGACGCGCTTTCAGAAGGAGCGCTGGGCGGAAGCGGCACACGATTATCCCAAGATCGATGCAGAGTTCCTGCGGGCCCGGCGCTTCGAGAAGACGAGCGTGCTGCATCCGCTTCCGCGCGTGGGCGAGCTCGATGTGTCCTTCGACCAGGACAGCCGCGCGGCTTATTTCCGGCAGGCCGCCTACGGTGTTCCCATTCGCATGGCCCTCATCGCGTTGCTGCTCAAGGCAGACGCTAACGCGTCATTGCAGCAATTCGAATCAGGTTTCCGCGGCGAGTACGAGCCTGTGTTTGAGCAGCCCCGCGACATGGGGCTGCCATGCGCAAATCCAAACTGCATCAGTCATGATCCTTTGGATCTGCAAAACGCCACGCCCAAATACCATCTGGTCAATGCGAAGCCGGCGCGGTTGCGCTGCTTCTATTGTGAATCCGATATGGAAGAGTTCGTGGTGGGCAACAAGAGAACGAACCTTTTCTGCGACGCCGATGCGCCCGCCGCACTGCCCGAACAGTCATCGAGCGATCTGCTATTCTTCGCGAGTGCTTCCGATGCAGAAAAGCACGGCTTTTCACGCGCTGCGCGCAAACCCAGAACCGCTGCGCGATAATGCTGGAACCACTGCACCCGGTTGACTGGGCGGCCACGGCTCCGCGCGCCGCGGCGTGCCTGGTGGTCGGGTATCTGCTCGGCTCGATCCCCTTCGGTCTGATTTTCTCATGGCTCGCGGGAGCGGGCGATGTGCGCAAGATCGGCTCCGGCAACATCGGCGCGACGAACGTGCTACGCACCGGCAAGAAATGGGCAGCGGCCGCGACGCTCCTCTGCGATGCCGGCAAGGGCGCAGTAGCAGTCCTCGTTGCCGGCAGCTTCGGAATCGAGTGCACCGTTCTCGCGGGTGTCGGCGCCTTTCTGGGGCACATCTTTCCCGTCTGGCTGAAATTCAGAGGCGGCAAAGGCTTCGCCACGTTTCTCGGCGTGACGCTCGCCTTTTACTGGCCTGTAGGACTCCTGACGGCAGGCACCTGGCTCATCGTCGCCGCGATCTGGCGCTTTTCGTCGCTTTCCGCGCTGATTGCCGCGGCAGCCACTCCCATCTACTTTGCCGCCTTCGGTCATTCATTGTTCGCAATCGCCTCTCTCGTGCTCGCCCTTCTGATCGTCGCTACCCATCGTGAAAACATCGCGCGCCTTGCTCGGGGACAAGAGCCGCGCATCGGAAATAAGGCATCCGCCGCGCAATCATGATTTCGCTTACAGACCTGGAACTGCGGGACTGGCTGAGGCTCGCGCGCACGCAAAATGTGGGGCCGGTCACGTTCGCCGCGCTCATCGCGCGCTTCGGGTCGGCTGCGGCGGCGCTGGACGCGGTGCCACGCCTCGCGCAACGCGGCGGCGGTACTGCTCTGAGAATTCCGTCTGCTTCTGACGCCGAACGGGAAATCGAAGCGCTGCGCACATTGGGCGGGCGCTTTGTTGCGTCCTGCGAATCAGAATTCCCCAGCGGTCTGGCGGCGCTCGATTCGCCGCCGCCGATTCTTGCCGTGATTGGCCGTGTGGATTTGCTGGCACGCGAGATGATCGCCATCGTCGGTGCGCGGAACGCGTCTGCGCTTGGGCGCAAATTCGCTACGCGACTTGCCGCGGACTTGGGGGAAGCTGGACTGGTCGTCTCCTCCGGTATGGCACGCGGCATCGACGCCGCCGCGCATGAAGCGGCGTTGCAGACCGGCACCTGTGCCGTCATGGCGGGCGGCGTGGATGTGACCTATCCGGCGGAAAACGAGGCTCTGTACGAAAGATTGCGGCGTGAAGGTGTCGTGGTCTCCGAAATGCAGATGGGACAATCGCCGCAGGCGCGGCATTTCCCGCGCCGCAATCGGATCATCTCCGGTCTCTCGCGCGGCGTGGTGGTGGTTGAGGCTGCGGAGAATTCCGGTTCGCTCATCACGGCGAGCTATGCGCTTGAGCAGGGGCGCGAGGTCTTTGCCGTGCCCGGCTCCCCGCTCGATCCGCGCGCGAGGGGCGCCAACCGGCTCATTCGCGAGGGCGCCACACTTATTGAATCAGCGGAGGATGTGCTGGGTGCGCTCAGGTCGATACTGGGCCATGCCTTCCGCGAGCCGCCCCCTTCGGCACCAACCAACGGACCTTCACCGGACGAGTCCCACACAGAGCGGCTTCGGCAGCAACTCCTGGAATTGCTCGGGCCAAGCCCGGTGGAACTGGACGAACTTGTCCGGCAGACCCGCGCGGCCGTCCCGCTGGTCCTCGAGACACTGCTGGAGCTCCAACTGGCCGGGCGAGTCGAGCGCCATCCCGGCAACCGAATTTCACTTCTATATTAGGCCGATTACCTTGGCGACCTACGCTGCTGCCTAAGTCGCTGATTCTTCTGCTATTTTGTATCCACCATGCACATTCGCCCTTGCGCCTTTGTCGGAGGGAGCATCGGCCAATCTGTCCGGTCCGGCGTTGACAGGACGGAAACCCCGAGGCCAGTGTCCGGCCCCCGAAAACCGGGCGGGTGCCCGATTCGGTCCTTCCGGAAGCGCCAAGTCACCCCTATTTGAAGCCGAGCATGAACGTTCTCATTGTCGAATCCCCGGCCAAGGCCAAGACCATCAACAAATATCTCGGGCCGGGATACCGGGTTCTCGCCAGCTTCGGCCATGTCCGCGATCTGCCGGCCAAGGACGGCTCCGTCCGACCGGACGAAGATTTTTCCATGTCCTGGGAGGTCGACCCCAAGGCCCAGAAGCGGATCAAGGAAATCGCGGACGCCGTCAAAGGCGCGGACAAGCTGATCCTGGCCACCGACCCCGACCGCGAAGGCGAGGCGATCTCGTGGCACGTCCTCGAACTGCTCAAGCAGAGGCGGGCATTGGGCAAGGCCAAGATCCAGCGGGTGGTATTCAACGCCATCACGAAGAACGCCGTGCTCGAGGCGATCCAGAATCCGCGCGACATTAATGATGAGCTGGTGGACGCGTACCTAGCCCGCCGCGCACTCGATTATCTCGTTGGCTTCACCTTGTCTCCGGTGTTGTGGCGCAAGCTCCCGGGTGCGCGCTCGGCCGGGCGCGTTCAATCCGTCGCGCTCCGCCTGATCGTGGAGCGCGAAGGCGAGATCGAAGCCTTTCGGCCGCAGGAGTATTGGACCGTCGATGCTGACCTGCGCACAGAGGCGGGCGGCTTCACCGCACACCTCACGCATCTTGATGCCAAAAAGCTCGAGAAGCTTTCGATCGGCAGTGAAGCGGATGCCAAACACGCCGTCGATGCCATCAAGGCGCAAGCGTTTCGCATCGGCAGCGTCGAAAGCAAACCGGTCAAGCGCCACCCTGCCCCGCCCTTCATCACCTCCACCTTGCAGATGGAGGCGTCGCGCAAGCTCGGCTTCAACGCCAAGCACACCATGCGCATCGCCCAGCAGCTGTACGAAGGCGTGGACATTGGCGGCGAAAGCGTTGGCCTGATCACCTACATGCGGACTGATGGCCTCGATGTGGCGCCCGAAGCCATCGCCGAAGCGCGCAATGTGATCGGCGGCCAGTACGGCAAGCGATATCTGCCTGGCGCGCCGCGACCTTACGTCAGCAAAGTGAAAAATGCGCAGGAAGCCCACGAGGCCATCCGTCCGACGAGCTTTGCGCGGCGCCCCGAATCCCTCTCACGTCGCCTCGATAAGGACCAAGCCAGGCTGTACGAGCTGATCTGGAAACGCGCGCTCGCCAGCCAGATGGAGAGTGCGGAACTCGAACGAACGACGGTCGATGCAATTTCCGCCGACCATAAGATCACCTTGCGCGCGACCGGCTCGGTCACATTGTTCGATGGTTTTCTCACCCTCTACCAGGAAGGCAAGGACGACGAAGCGGACGAGGAAGGCGCAAAACTGCCGCGGGTGAAAGAAGGCGAGGCTGCCGCTGTCGAGAAGATCTCGCCGGAGCAGCATTTCACCGAACCGCCACCGCGCTATTCCGAAGCGACTCTCGTTCGCAAACTGGAGGAGCTCGGCATTGGTCGACCTTCAACCTACGCGAGCATCCTCTCGACCTTGCGCGATCGCGCATATGTGCGCATGGAGCGCAATCGTTTCATTCCGGAAGACAAGGGGCGCATCGTCACCACCTTTCTCACGAATTTTTTCCGGCGCTATGTCGAATATGGCTTCACCGCCGATCTGGAAGAAAAACTGGACGAAGTTTCGGCGGGCGCACTCGATTACAAGCAGCTCCTGCGCGATTTCTGGCGCGATTTCTCGCGCGCGATCGGCGAGACCAAGGACCTCAAGATCTCCGAAGTCATCACAGCGCTCGATGACGTGTTGGGCCCGCACATCTTCGTTCCCACTCAAGCTGGCGAAGACCCGCGCGTCTGCCCCAATTGCGGTGATGGACGCCTGTCGCTGAAGCTCGGCCGCTTCGGCGCGTTCGTCGGCTGCTCGAATTATCCGGAATGCCGTTATACCCGCAGACTCGGTCAGAGCGCCGAAGAAGCGAGCGGCGAGCAGCCGCGCGAATTGGGGCAGGATCCGGAGACGGGAGAGCCCATCACCATTCGCACCGGCCGCTTCGGGCCCTATGTGCAGCGCGGAGAAGGCGACAAGCCTGCGCGCGCCAGCATTCCCAAAGGCACGGATGCAAATGCCATCGAGCTAGAATATGCGCTGAAGCTCCTGTCGTTGCCGCGCGAAATCGGCAAGCACCCGGAAACGGGGGAGCCGATTGTCGCCAATTTCGGCCGCTATGGCCCTTATGTGCAGCACCAGAAGACTTATGCCTCGCTAGAGTCCCCGGAAGATGTGTTCACGGTCGGAATCAATCGCGCGGTGACCTTGATCGCGGAGAAGAAGGCCAATCCACGCGGCCGCCGCGGACCGGAACCGCTCAAGGAATTGGGAACGAGCCCCGTCACCGGCGTGTCCATCAAGCTGATGCGCGGACGCTACGGACCATATGTCACCGACGGCGCGACCAATGCCACCATCCCGAACGGCACCGATCCGCTGAGCGTTACCCTGGATCAGGCGCTGGCGCTGATCGCCGAGCGCGAAGCAAAAGGCGGCGGCAAAAAGAAAAGCAAAGCGAAGGCGGCTTCCAAGGAGAAGCCCGCTGCAAAATCGAAGCCTAAGGTGAAAGCGAAGAAGGCCAAGCCAAAGGCTGAAATGGAAGAAGTAGAAACCTGATTTGAAGACGAAACATAACCGCAAAGAAAAACCACAACTCGACAAGGCACGCGTCCTCGAAGCGCTCGTCACAAACCCTCAACAGACCAAACGCGATCTCGCCCGCACGCTGCACGTCTCGGGCAATGAGCGCATCGCGCTCAAGCGCATCCTGAAGGAACTGGAGTCCGAAGGCGCCATCGCGCGCGGCCGCAAACGTTCCTACGAACGACCCGGCACCCTCCCCGAAGTCACGGTGCTCGAAATCACTGGGCAAGACCCGGACGGCGAGTTGCTCGCGCGGCCACAACGCTGGGAAGCTGACGAATCGCCGCCACAGATCATCGTCATTCCCGGCCGCGACGACGAGGCGCGCGGTGCTGCCCTTGGCGTTGGTGAGCGCGTGCTCGCGCGGGTCACCCAAACGCGCGAAGGCTACGAAGCCAGCGTCATCAAGCGCCTAGGCGCTAGCGTGCACAAGGTGCTCGGCGTCTTTCACCAGACGGAACGCGGCGGGCGCATCTCGCCCATCGACCGCAAGAGCAAATACGAATTCATCGTCGATCAGCGCGACCGCGGCGGCGCACAATCGAACGAACTGGTTTTATGTGAGCCGCTGTCCGGTCGCGCCTCGGGTTTGCCACGTGCGCGGGTGATAGAGCGCCTCGGCTCCATGAACGAGCCGAGAGCCGTGAGCGTGATTGCCATTCACGCCCATGGCATTCCAACCGAATTTCCGAAGGACGTGCTGGACGAGGCGGAACGGGCGAAACCTGCCGATGCGCGGGGCCGAACGGACCTCCGAAAAATTCCGCTGGTCACCATCGATCCGGAGGACGCACGCGATCACGACGATGCCGTTTGGGCAGGCCCGGATGACGATCCGAGGAACAAGGGCGGACATATTGTCATTGTCGCCATTGCCGATGTGGCGCATTACGTCACGTCCGGCTCGGCGCTCGATCGCGAGGCGCTGAAGCGCGGCAACTCCGCCTATTTTCCGGATCGGGTCGTGCCGATGCTGCCGGAAAGATTGTCCGCCGATCTCTGTTCGCTGATGGACAACGTGGACCGCCCCTGTCTCGCCGTCCGCATGGTGTTTGAGCGCGACGGCAACAAGCGTTCGCATCAATTTATTCGCGGGATCATGCGCTCCGCCGCCACGCTTACCTACAACCAAGCGCAGCGCGCGTTCGATGGAAAGGATAAGGGCGAGATCGCAACGAATGTGCTCGCGCCGCTGTGGAATGCGTACCAGGCATTGGCAAAGGCGCGCGACCGGCGCGACCCGCTCAGCCTCGATCTGCCGGAGCGGCGCATCGTCATCGGCGCGGACGGCAAGGTGAAGTCCATCGCCTTCCGCGAGCGGCTCGAATCCATGCGGCTGATCGAAGAAATGATGATCATGGCCAATGTCGCTGCGGCGGAGTCGCTCGAGAAGGCGCGGCAACCGCTCATCTATCGGATTCACGAGCGGCCGTCGAAAGAGAAGCTCTATGCCTTTTCCGATTACCTGCGCACGATCGGCTTGAGCTTCGCCAAGGGCCAAGTGGTGAAACCTGCCACCTTCAACCATATTCTCGCGCAGGCGAAGAACAGCCCGAACGAAGCGGTGATGAACGATGTCGTTCTGCGCACGCAGGCGCAGGCGATTTACGCGCCTGAAAACATCGGTCACTTTGGACTGAATCTGCACCGATATGCGCACTTCACCTCGCCCATCCGCCGTTATGCCGATCTTGTGGTCCATCGCGCCCTCATCCGTGCGCTGAAGCTGGGCGACGGCGGCTTGAGCGATGCGCAGGCCGCTAAGCTCGACGACGTCGCCGACCACATCTCCATGACCGAGCGCCGCGCCATGGCGGCGGAGCGCGATTCCAATGACCGCTACGTGGCCGCGTATATGGAAGATCGCGTGGGCGCCACTTTCGAAGCGCGCGTCACCGGTGTCACCCGCTTTGGCCTGTTCGTGCGACTGCCGGAGAGCGGCGCCGAGGGACTGATCCCTGCGCGCACGCTCGGCTTTGAGTACTTCCGCCACGACGAGAAGAAACACGCGCTGATCGGCGACCGCAGCGGCACAGTCTACAAGCTGGGTGATCGACTCACGGCTCGGCTGATGGAGGCCGCGCCGCTCACCGGTGGACTTCGCTTCGAACTCACCGAAGCCAATGCGCCACCGCGGCATGCGAACCGCCGCCCTGCCGTATCTCGAAAACCTCAGCGCGTCCGAGCGCACTAGTTTTCACGCGGAGCCGCGGAGACGCAGAGAGGTGACGATCTCGTGTGACCGGACAAACCGACACAATGCAGCCCTTACAACATTCCGCGTCTCCGCGTGCAAATTGGTCTGGCGGACACCCACACTGCGTGCAAGGTAGTGATGCATGGAACAAGGCGTCGACAAATTCGACAAGGACGAAATAGTCGTTCGGAACCGGCTACGGCCGAAGGATGCGGCGACCCTTGTGCTCGTTCGGCGCGATCGCGAGGGCCAGCGCGTGCTGATGGGTCGCCGCCACGGCAGCATGGCCTTTATGGCGAACAAGTATGTGTTTCCCGGCGGACGCGTCGATGTTTGCGATCGGAGACTCTCACTGGGTGGCGAACTCCAGCCGCACGTGGCAGAGCGGGTGAAGAAGGTCTCTCGTGAAACGTCGGGTCGCGCGCTCGGGCTTGCAGCCATTCGCGAGACCTTCGAGGAAGCAGGGGTGCTTGTCGGAGAACGGGCAGCAGACCTCCCGCGCACGCGCAGCGCCTGGTCGCGGTTTTTCGCCCACGGCATCGCACCTCGCGTTGATGTGCTGGATTTTATCGCTCGCGCAATCACGCCGCCCAATCGCACCCGCCGATTTGATGCGCGATTCTTCATGGCCGATGCGAGCACCATTGCGCATCAACTCGAGGCGGCGCATTCCGACGAGCTGCTGACGCCCTGCTGGCTCACCTTCGCCGAAGCGCGAGTCCTCGATCTCCCTACCGTGACGCGCCTGGTGCTCGATGAAGTTGAGGCTCGGGTGCGGGACGGTGCCGATCCATCGCGCCCGGTTCCCTTCTTCCGCTTTCTGCGCGGGAAATCTCAGCTAGACTACCTGTAATGAAAGGCGAATGGCGAGTAGCGAAAAGTATAAGCGAATCCTAATCGCTATTCGCCACTCGCCAATTCACTCGTGACCCCTGCCCAAACCCGCCTGTCCCTTGTCGCCATTCTCTCTGCCTGCGTGGCCTACGGAATCGGCATGGGGCTTACGCTGCCGCTCCTCTCGCTGATTCTCGAACGCATGGGCGTGCCGGGCAGCATCAATGGATTCAATCTCGCGACCGGCGGCCTCGCAGCGTTGCTTGTCACGCCATACGTGCCGCGCTGGATGGCGCGTACCGGCGCGGCGGAATTTCTCGCATTGTCGCTCGTCGTTTCGGCAGCCGCGCTGCTCGCGCTCTACGAAATCCCGAACTTGTGGCTCTGGTTTCCCGTGCGCTTCGTAGTATCGAGCGCGCTCAACGCGCTGTTTGTGGTGACGGAATTCTGGATCAATCGCCTCGCCAGCGAGAACAATCGCGGCCGTTACATCGCGGTTTATGTCGTCTGCATCGCCGGAAGCTTCGGTATTGGGCCAGCCATTCTGCAATTCATCGGCACCCGCGGAATTGCGCCGTTTGCAGCTGGCTCCGCGATGCTGCTTGTGGCGCTCGTGCCGGTAATGCTGGCGCGCCGCACGGCGCCGCGAATCGAAGACTCCGCCACCACGTCGATCTTCTCGGTTGTTCGCGCCGCGCCAACCGCCTTTGCGGCCGCGTTCGTCTTCGGAGCCATCGATGCCGGCATGGTGGGCCTGCTTCCTGTCTATGCAGTGCGCTCGGGCTATACCGAAGCGCACGCTGCCTTGTGTGTCACGGCAATGGCCGTTGGCAGCATCGTATTTCAGTATCCGCTGGGCGCGCTCGCCGACCACTTCAGCCGGCGTGCCTTGCTCGCGCTCTGCGCGGCGACGGGCGCTCTCGGTTCAGCGCTCACGCCATTTGCGGTACATTCCCCCATGCTGCTGTACCTCCTCCTGTTCCTCTGGGGCGGATTGATCCCGGGCGTGTACAGCATCGGGCTGACCATGCTGGGCCAGCGCTACAAAGGTGGCGATCTTGCCAACGCAAATGCCGGCTTCGTGATCCTTTATTCGTTTGGACTGTTGCTCGGGCCAGCGGGCGAAGGTGTGGCGCTCGATGCCTGGAATCCGCACGGATTGCTAGCGGTCCTTGGCGCCATCTGCGCTGCTTACGTGGGATTTCTGCTGTTTCGGCCTGCCGGGTCCAATCCGGCTTGACATCCCAAGGTTGCTGACTAGGTTACGCGCCCTTGAATTCGAGGATGTGACAGATGGCGAAGCCCACCACGGCCAAGATCCGACTCAACAGCTCGGGCGATACCGGCTTTTTCTACGTGACCAAAAAGAACACCCGGACCATGACCGAGAAGTTCTCGGTGAAGAAGTATGATCCCGTCCTGCGCAAGCATGTCGAGTTCAAGGAAGGCAAGATCAAATAGATCTGCCGCATTCCGCGAAATTCGAAGAGCCTCGCGCACACGCGGGGCTTTTTCTTTTTTTATCCGCCGGTCTCGTATTCGTCATCCGCGGGGCGTAGCGTGAGGCTCGAAGGGGCTCTTCCGGAAGGAACTGAGCCATGCCCACAATCAAAACCAAAGACGGCACGGAAATCTATTACAAGGATTGGGGACCTGAGAGTGCCCAGCCAATCGTCTTCCATCATGGATGGCCACTGAGCGCTGACGATTGGGATGCGCAGATGCTCTATTTCCTCGACAAAGGCTATCGCGTGATCGCACACGACCGGCGCGGCCATGGCCGCTCGGCGCAAGTGAGCGATGGTCACGATATGGATCACTACGCTGCCGACATTGCCGCTGTCGTCGAGCATCTTGACCTGAATAATGCCATCCATGTCGGTCACTCGACCGGCGGCGGAGAAGCAACCCACTATGTTGCGCGATACGGTGAGCCTCAGGGGCGGGTCGCGAAGCTCGTGCTGATCGGCGCCGTGCCGCCTCTCCTGCTCAAGACATCGGCCAATCCGGGCGGCGTGCCGATCGAAGTGTTCGACGAAGGACGCAAGGCGCTCGCCGCCAACCGGGCGCAGTACTACCTCGATTTCGCAAGCGGTCCCTTCTACAGCTTCAACCGGCCGGGCGCGAAACCGGTGCCGGGCATCATCCAGAACTGGTGGAGGCAGGCCATGATGGGCAGCGCGAAGGCGCAGTACGATTGCATCAAAGCCTTTTCAGAAACCGACTTCACGCCGGATTTGAAAGACATCACCGTGGCGACACTCGTCATGCACGGCGAAGACGATCAGGTCGTGCCCATCGCCAACTCGGCGCCGCTTTCCGCAAAGCTGCTGAAGCAGGGGACGCTGAAGGTCTACAAGGACTTCCCGCACGGGATGTGCACCACGCAAGCCGACGTGGTGAACCCGGACCTGCTCGCCTTCATTCAGGGGTAAGATTTACCTCTCCCTTTGTGCCCTTTGTTGGAGGTCGATCGGGCGAAGAGTGAAGCGCCGAGACGAATCAGGTGGGGGGCCGAGGTGCCTCCCACCTAAGTCGCTTCGCTCCGCGACCTCCCGCACGAAGGGAAGGTGAAATTACGCTGCCTTTTTTCGCTCCACGCCACTGACGAAATTCCCGATGTATTCGAGATAGAGCGGCACCAACGCGTTGCTGAAATCGTGCGCCATGCCCGGGACCACGACGAGTTCGCAACCCGGAATGCAGGCCGCCGTGTCCCTGCCGCACTCGACGGGCAAAAGCGGATCGTCAGCGCCGTGAATGACAAGGCACGGACACCGCACATTCTTGAGCAGGTCATTGCGCGGCGGCGACGCGAAGATCGCCACCATCTGCCGCGCGGGACCTTCCGGATCGTACGGCACGCGGTCCACTTCACGCTCGAGCAGCTCAGTCAATTCGTCCTCGGTCGGCGGATAGCCCGGGCTGCCGATGGTCTTCCAGATCCTGCGGCCGGCCGCCATGCGATCCTCGCGGCTGTCGCTCGCCGGCGGCGTCGTAAGCGCCGCCATTGCTTCCGGTTTCGCCGGCGGCAGGCCCTGCCGGCCGGTGGTCGACATGATCGACACCATGCTGCGCGCTTTCTGCGGATGCTTCGCCGCAATGATCTGCGCGATCATCCCGCCCATGGAAGCACCCACGATGTGCGCGCTCGGAATATCGAGTTCATCCAGCAGGCCCACCGCATCCGCCGCCATGTCGTCCAGCGTGTATGGCGCATTGGTGA
>DATJGT010000009.1:0-22021 GCA_035494695.1 Rhizomicrobium sp.
CATTCTTTGACAGCCTTCAACGCCTCGCTCTCCGCTGCGGTGTTGAATGCGCCGAGAATACTCTGGAAGCGCATCGCGACGAACTCGCGCATCTGCGGATGCGTGAAGATGTACAGCTCGCCTGCTTTCATCGCTTCGAGCGCGCGCGTGCCGGCAATGTCGGGATCGATGCCGTTCATTACCATCTGCGCCGCTTCGCTCGCGCCGCCGCCGAGCGCATCGACTTCGCCCCTGCCGCCGTACTTCTCCTGACGTGTGCGGCCGCTTTCGTGAATGCGAGTGCGCACGAAACCAGGACAGAGAACCGAAACGCCGATATTCAGGGGCGCGAGTTGCTGCGCCCATCCTTCGCTCATCGCAACCACCGCGAATTTGGTGGCACAGTACGGCTCCATGCCGCCGGGCGAAATCATACCCGCCATGGAAGCGGTATTGACGATGTGCCCGCCTTCGCCGTGGCTGCGAATGAGGGGAAAAAAGGTCTCGACGCCGTAGATTACGCCCTTGAGGTTGACGTCGAGAATCCAGTCCCAATCCCGTTCTTTGACTGCCCCGAGCGGCCCGCCGACCGCCACGCCGGCATTGTTGCAGACGACATGCACCTTGCCGAACGCGGCGATCGCCTCAAGGGCGGCGGCACGAACGCCGGCGCGATCCGTCACATCGCAATGAAGGGGGACGGCCTTGATCTGCTCCGACGCGAGCCGCTCCGCTGATACTTTTGCCGTTCCATCGTCGATATCCGCGAGAACGACATTCATTCCGGCGCGGCCGAACGCGCGGGCCATGCCAAGCCCGATACCGCTCGCACCACCGGTGATGAAAGCCGTTTTGCCTCTGAAATCGGTGATCATGCAGCCTCTCTGTATTCTAGGTCATCGAAGCGGCGGATGAGGTCCGCGGAATTGGGCTTGGCCGCAAGCATCCGATGGAGATTGTTGCGCGTCTGCTCGCGCTGGAAGTCGTGATTGCTCACGGCATGCCACTGCACCATACCGCGCCAGATCGGATCGATGAAATCTGCGCCCGTCGCTGTCCCGCCACCGACGGTCTTGAACGTGAAGATGCGCAGTTCCGAAATCACCACGGCAAGGTAGCCGACATGCGGTGCTTCGTCCTGGCGAATGCGATCGACGATTTCTGCAGCGTGCAGCGCGGCATCGCGGCGGTCCTGAAAATTGCCGGGATCACGCATCACCGCTGTGCAGAAGCTGAAAAACTTCTCCGCGCGAATCTCGATCATCAGCACATTCATCAGCAGCAGAATCCAGTTTTCGTATTCGGCGGGTATCTGCGGCATCAGCCTGCCCATCTCGGATCGCGCGAGACTTTCTGGCACAATCGCGTGCGGATAGGCGTGTTTGCCGAACAGCATGTCGCGCACGGCGAACCACATTTTGTCGTGGCCGCCCTCCGCGCGTGACGGATCGCCGCCTTCGTCGAGGCCATGCGCGATCAGCAGGCCTTTGTTCAGGTGGCCTGTCGCAGTTTGGGAAATATCGTCGAAAATGACGTGCTGGAATTCAGGAGCGGGATTTTCCGCAAGCCGCCGTCCGCGCGCCTCAATGACCCCGGTGACACTCAACGAATCCCACAGCGATTGTCCGAGTCCAAGCTGGAGCAGAAAATTCTGCTGCGCCAGATTCGGGTAATGCTCGCGCGTGAGAAGCTGCTGGGACGAGTCGACGAGGTCGTGTCCACGCGCTCTTAGCGCCTCGCTCCATGCGCGAATGGCCGGCCAGCGATGCAGCGTTCGCGGCGAGATGTAATGGCCAGATTCATCGAAGCCGCCATGCAGGCGGCAGCCGGCTTTCGTATGTGGCCGTGCAAATCTGTGGTTCGCGAGGAGCTCCTCGCGCGTGTAGGTGAGCTTCGCCATCGGCGCTCTTGTCTCGGCGGCTGGACTGATAATTTGTCAGCCGCGCTTGTCTGTCAATGCTGACGGCCAGGGCTGGTTCTAGGGCTCGAGGGCGCGGACCAGAAACCGGGTGAGGCTGCGAACGATCTTGGCCCTTTCGCGGCCCGACCGGAATCCCGCGCTGGCCGCCTGGTGAATAGCGCCCACGATAGCCTGCCCGGCAATCTCCGAATCGACATCTTTCGAAACGCGCCCGTTCCGAGCCATCTTGCGGACGCTTTCCGCCCAGTCGTCGCCCCAGCGCTGCAGCAGGGGAGTGGCCTGTACGCCCTCCGCATCGATAACAGCCTCATCCGTCATCGCGGCGTTCAGCACGCCGGGGTGGCTCTGGGCGTAGTCGTAAATCGCATTGAGCGTGGTGGCGATCAGGGATTCGAGCGAGGCATTCTCCTCGACACGCGCCCGGACGTAATCGTCGAGCTCCCGCCGCGCATCCTCGACAAAGGCGAGAAAACAGGCCCGCTTGTCCGCATAGTGCAGATAAAACGTGCCGTGTCCCAGACCGGCCTCGCGGGCGACATCCTGCGGACGCGTGGCGTCGTAGCCCCGCTCCACGAACAGCTTGCGGGCGGCCTTCTTGAGCTTGGCAAGGCTTTCCGGCTTCCGTCGGGGTGCGCGGACATCGTCCCGTATGTCGACAATGTTACTGGAGGAATTCGCGGACATTCCGGGAATGTCGGCCAGCCGGATACGTCAAGTCAATGTGAGGGCAGCAGCATTGGGGCTGCGTCTCTGCTACAATGGACACTCCTTCAACGGGAGGGACGAATGCGCGCGATCCTGGTTTTGGCCATTGCAGCCGGCCTCGGCTCCATGTCGCCGGCGTTTGCCATGGGTGGAGGAGGAATGGGCGGCGGCATGGGCATGGGTGGGTATGGCGGCACCGGAATGCGGAGTTCTGTGGGCGGAGATGACTACGCCACGGCTCTTCGGCTCATTCATCATGAGAAGTATTCCGATGCGATCCCCTATTTGAATCGCGCGTTGCAGGAGCGTCCGAACAACGCCGATGTTCTGAACTATCTCGGCTACACGCACCGCATGCTGGGGGACTATCCGGGTTCACTGGATTTCTATCAGCGGGCGCTCGCGCGCGAGCCCAATCACAAAGGTGCGCACGAATATCTCGGCGAGCTGTATCTCAAGATGCATCAGCTCGCGTCGGCACGCGCTCAGCTGGATGAGCTGACCCGCCTTTGCCCAAGCGGCTGCGAAGAGAAGGACGTGCTCACGAAAGCGATTACGGATTACCAAGTCGCTGCAGCCGCGGCGGCAGCGTCTGCGCAGGCAACGCCAGCCGCAGCAACGGCTCCTGCAGACTCCGCAGCGCCTCAGGCGACTCCGACCAACGCGAGCACGCCATCACAGTAATCGCGAGTTGTTATGCGACAGCCTTGTTTTGCAGCGCGCGCCAGACACGCTCCGGCGTTGCTGGCATGTCGATGTGCGCCACCCCCAATGCGTCGCAAACAGCGCTGATCACCGCAGGCAGCGCACCAACGGTGCCCGCTTCGCCGCACCCTTTCGCCCCCATCGCGTGCGTTTTGCAGAGGATCTCCTCGTACGTGAAATCGATGTCCGGCAGATCGTCGGCACGCGGCATGGCGTAATCGCTGAAGCTCGCGGTCAGCAGCTGGCCAGTCTCAGGATCATAAATAGCATCCTCGAGCAAAGCCTGCCCGATGCCCTGCACAACGCCGCCGTGGACCTGGCCCGCAACGAGCATGGGGTTGATGACGCGGCCAAAATCGTCGAGCACACGATAGGACACGAGATCGACCTTGCCCGTCTCCGGGTCGACTTCGACTTCGCAGATGTGGCAGCCGTTCGGAAAAGTCGAAGCAGGTCCGACGAACATGCCGTCACTGTCGAGGCCCTCTTCGAAGCCGGGAAGCTTCTCGCGCCTTAAAGCCACCGCGAGCTCGCCGATCGTGATGCTCCGGTCCGTATCCACGACGCGGAACTGGCCGATGCCTTCGACCACTTCGAATCCGACCTCTTTTCCGCCGGCTTGAAGCACCTGGCCCGCCGCGGCCTTGCCTTTGCGAATCACTTCCTGCGATGCGACTTCCAGCGCACCGCCTGACATGTTGAGCGAACGCGAGCCGCCGGTGCCGCCGCCGTTCACCCATTCGGTGTCGCCCTGCTTCACGGTGATGGACTCGAACGGAACGCCGAGCCGCTCGGAGACAAGCTGCGCGAATGCGGTCTCGTGGCCTTGTCCGGTCGATTGCGTGCCGACGTGCACCTCCACGCCGCCATTGTCGGTGAATTTCACGCGCGCCGGTTCGCTGCCCACCGCAAACGTGATCTCGACATAGTAGCCAATGCCCAAACCGCGAAGCTTGCCACGGGCGCGCGATTGCTCCTTGCGCGCCGCAAATCCCGCAACGTCCGCGCGTTGCAATGCCATATCGAGCATCCGCGGATAATCGCCGGAGTCGAACTGAACGCCGAACCAGTTGCCGTAAGGAAGCTCCTCCGGCTTCACCAGATTTCGCCGGCGCAGTTCTACGCGATCGATGCCGGTTTCAACGGCGGCGACATCCATGATGCGTTCGATCAGATAGGCTGCTTCGGGCCGTCCGGCGCCGCGATAGGCATCGATCGGCGCACTGTTCGAGAAGTAGCCCTTCACATGCGCGAAAACGATCGGGACACGGTAGACGCCGCCGAAAATGCGACCGCCGGCCAGCGTCGCAATGAATGGCGCGAATTGCGAGAGATAGCCGCCCATGTTGGCGGTGCCAGTGATGCGGAGCGCAAGGATGCGCCCATCCTTATCAAGCGCGAGCTCGGCCTTGGTGCGCATGTCGCGGCCGTGATCGTCGCTGAGGAAAGCTTCGGTACGCGTGCTGATCCAGCGCACCGGCCGCCCGATTTTCTTCGCGGCAATCAGCGCGAGCGGCTGCTCGGGATACATGAATCCCTTCATGCCGAACCCGCCGCCCACGTCGCGCGTGATCACGCGGATCTTGTCCGGCGGAAGCTTCAGCACCATCGCCACGCGATCGCGCAGGCCACCGGAGCCCTGATTGCCGGAGTAGAGCGTGTAGGCATCCTTTGCGGCGTCGTAGAGGCCGATGGCGTTGCGCGTTTCCATCGAAGTCGGCGCCACACGGTTCTGAATGACTTCCACGCTTGCCACGTGCGTGGCAACAGCGAATGCGTCCGCGCATTTCTGCTCATCGCCTGCTGTCCAGTCGAAGCATTCGTTACCGGGCGCGCCGTCCCAGATTTGCGGGCCGCCCGGCGCAGCGTCCAATGTTCCGGCGGCATCGAGTGGCTCGTACTCGACGTTCACCAGCTCGGCCGCATCTATCCCTTGCGCGTAGGATTCGGCGACGACCATCGCGATTGCCTCACCGGCAAAGGTGACGAGATCCTTCGCCAGCAACGGCTTCGGCGTCTGCTTGATCGGGGAGCCGTCGCGGTTTCGCAAGGGCGCCATGCACGGCATCGGATTGGCGCCCGCGGCTTCGACATCTTTCCAGGTCAGGACCCCGACGACCCCCGGCGCAGATTCCGCGGCTGACGTATCGATCGACTGTATCCGAGCATGCGCGTGCGGACTGCGCAGAAAGGCAACGTGCGTCTCGCGATCAAAATGCAAATCTTCGGTGTACTGCCCCTGGCCAGTCACGAAGCGAATGTCTTCCGTCCGCCGGACGGACTGCCCAATTCCGAATTTCATTCTTCAAAACCTCGTCATGATCGGGCAACCGTCAGCGCGACCCGGCCATCCATCTAGTGTTTGTAGCTGGGATCGGTGCGATCGAGCTTGCGGATCAATGCGGGCCAGGCAAGGCCGCTGATCGGCCCGTCGAAGGCCATTTTGGTAATCGCCGCGTTCTTCTCCGCCACGCCCTGATTGACGCTGTAAGGCTTCATGCCGCCCGCCAGCGCGCGCACCTGCATCGAAGCGGCCTTCTCCAAATAATACATCCGCATAAATGCGTCGGCGCAGGTCTTGCCCATGGTCAGGGTGCCGTGATTGCGGAGGATCACGCAGTTCTTGTCGCCGATGTCGGTGACGATGCGCTCGCGCTCACCCAGTTCCAGCGCGATGCCCTCATAGTCGTGATAGGCGAGGTCGCCGTATACCGACTGCGCATGTTGGGTGATGGGGAGCAGCCCGCATTCCTGGCTCGCCATCGCCACCCCGTCCTCGGTGTGAAGGTGGATCACGCAATGCGCGTCCTCGCGGTTCATGTGGATGGCCGAGTGGATCGTAAAGCCGGCGGGGTTTACCGGATATGGCGAATCCTCGACCTTGTTTCCATTCGTATCGATCTTCACGAGGCTGGACGCCGTGATCTCTTCAAACATCATCCCGTACGGATTGATTAAGAAGTGGTGTTCCGGGCCCGGTACGCGCGCGGAGATGTGCGTGAAAATGAGATCGTCCCATCCATAAAGCGCAACGAGACGGTAGAGTGCCGCCAGATCGACGCGCTGTTTCCATTCCTGGTCACTCACCTTGCCTTCCAGTGAGCGAACGGAATGATTTGCCGGTCCCTTCAAATCCAGTTTCTCTGCGACATCCAGCATGTCTGGTCTCCTGCAAGAGCAATATTGGTCGGGCGTTAGTTTGCTCCCGACGTTGGCGTAAATCAAAGCCCTACCGAACGCGTTCCACCGCCTTGATCCACCCCTCATACAGCGCATCGCGCACGCCAGCGCCAAGGTCCGGCTCGAAGCGGCGATCCAGCGCCCATGCCCGCGAGATTTCGCCGAAGTCGGCGAACACGCCAGCGGCGAGTCCTGCGAGATACGCTGCACCCAAGGCGGTCGTTTCGGTGACCTTCGGCCGCTCGACGGGAAACCCAGTCAGATCGGCGAGCCGCTGGCAAAACCAGTCATTCTTCACCATTCCGCCATCCACTTTAAGAGCGGACGGTGCACCCAAGGTGCTCGCCTGCATATCGCGCCGCATTGCTTCCAGAAGATCGCGCGTCTGGTAGCAAACGGAATCGAGTGCGGCGCGCGCGATTTCTGCAGCGCCCATGTCGCGCGTGAGGCCAACGATCGCGCCGCGAGCGTGCGAGTCCCAATAAGGCGCGCCGAGTCCGGTAAACGCGGGAACGAAATAGAGCCCGTCCGCATCTTTTGCGGTGCGTGCGAGCGCCTCGATTTCGCTTGCGTTGCGGATGCAGCCGAGGGAATCGCGAAGCCATTGCACGACCGCACCGGCGATGAAGATGCTGCCTTCGATGGCGTAGGCTGTCTGTTCCTTTGCTCTGTACCCTACAGTTGCGAGCAAGCGGTTCTGCGAGACCGGCACTGTTGAGCCGGTGTTCACGAGCGCGAAGCAGCCAGTGCCGTAGGTGGACTTTACATCGCCGGGCGCAAAGCATGCCTGGCCAAAGAGTGCGGCCTGCTGATCTCCGGCAACCCCTTGAATGGGGATGGATGTCCCGAGGAGATCAGAAGAGGTCACGCCGAAATCGCCGGCGCTATTGCGAACGGCAGGCAGGACGGCGCGCGGAATATTGAACAGCTGTAGCATTGGGTCCGACCACTGCAACGCCTCCAGATCAAGCAGCATGGTGCGCGAGGCGTTGGTTACGTCCGTCGCATGAACCGCGCCGCCGGTCAGCTTATAGATGAGCCAACTTTCCATTGTGCCGGCCGCAAGCTCCCCTCTCTCCGCCCGCGATCTGGCGCCCGGAATATGATCGAGCAGCCATTCCAATTTCGTCGCGGAAAAATATGGATCGAGAAGCAGTCCCGTCCGCGTGGTGACCTCCGCTTCCTTTCCAGAGTCCTTCAATTCCCGGCAGCGCTCCGCCGTGCGCCGGTCCTGCCAGACGATGGCGTTGTGCAGTGGCCCGCCCGACTCTCGGTCCCAGAGAACCGTCGTCTCGCGCTGATTGGTGATGCCGAGAGCTGCAATCTCTGCCGGCGAAATACCTTTGGATGCAGCCCGGCAGCACCCGATCGTTGCCTTCCATACCTCTTTAGGATCGTGCTCGACCCAGCCGTTGGCGGGATAAATCTGTCGTAATTCGATCGCATGGGAGGCAACCGGGCGGGCAGCGCTGTCGAACAGGATGGCGCGCGTCGAGGTGGTTCCCTGGTCGATGGCAAGCAAAAAGGGCGGGTCTGGTGTCATGGGAGAATCAACTTGACCGAGTCTCAATTACCTTAACATGTTGTTAACGACCGGTGCCTAGCCTGTGGATGTCGGAGCCGCGTGAGCGGCTGGGGGGCAAGGGGTTGTGGGGTCTTTAGCGCGCACTTTTGGCGGCCTGTCTTGGCTCGCGACGGTCACTGCCGATCCGCGCGACGCGGTGCGGTCCAAAATTTATCGATCGGTCGCGACACTTTATCGAATCCAGGGATCGTTGCTCGGCGAGCAAGAGCGCGCCCTGCTGCGCGATGTCCTCCAGCGGCTCGCATCGCAGGTTGATCTAAGTGTCCGCACTGCGGTGGCGAGGAGAGTGGCGGATGATCCCCACACGCCCTTGGATCTTGTCCTGGTTCTGGCCGACGATCACATCGAGCTTGCGAGGCCTCTGATCCTGCGCAGCCGGTGTCTTACGGATACCGTGCTGCTGAAACGGGCTCCCGGATGGGATGTCCCGCGTCGCACCTTTTGCGCGCAACGGCCTCATATCGGCGCCGCGGTCACTGAGTTGCTCGCGGAGGACGATTGCGAATCCGTCCTCATCGCCTTGGCCTGCAATGCAACCGCCACTCTTCAGCGTACAACCTATGCGAAGCTTGTCGAGAGGTCGAAGCTCTTTCCGGCACTGCAGGAACGACTGGTGCGCCGCCCGGATTTGCCGCCGGAACTGGCGGCGGAAATGCATGGCTGGGTATCGCCAGAGCTGCAGCTTCAGCTGGAATACCGGCATGGCTTCAGGTTCGATGTATTGACGAGCCGCAACACGCCGAGGGCCCAACTGGTCCAGGACTCAGAGAGTAGCTGCAGGCTCCTTGAAAAGCTTGCCACCGCCAACCAGCTGAAGCCCGGCGTTCTCCTTCGCGCACTTCATCAGGGACAGCTCGAGGTTTTTGAATTTGCGTTCGCAAAGCTTCTTCAGATCAAATATTCGCAGATTCGACGTGTGCTCTATGACGGGCGGGCGCACAATCTAGCGATGGCCTGTCGAGCCGTCGGAATCGATCGCTCGGCATTTCCAACGATCTACAACCTCTCCTGTGAAGCGCGGCGCATGCCGTCGACGCTTACGCCGGACGACCGTGCCGTCTCCGATGCCATTTTCAACAGCTACAGCAAGGCGGCGGCCCTGGCATATCTGCAGGCTTACTGACGGATGAAACACGCGGCGCGACCTGTTAAGGTCGCCCCATGATCGATCCTTTCGGCCGCGAAATCACCTATCTCCGCGTTTCGGTGACGGATCGCTGTGACTTCCGCTGCGTGTACTGCATGGCGGAGCACATGACGTTTCTGCCCCGGGCCGAGCTCTTGACTCTGGAAGAACTGGAGCGGTTTTGCGCCGCGTTCGTGCGCAAGGGTGTGAGGCGGATTCGGATCACGGGAGGCGAGCCCCTCGTGCGCAGAAATCTTCTTTGGCTGCTGGAACGCTTGGGCGCGTTGGTCGGCAGGGGCCTCGATGAACTCACGCTCACTACAAATGGAAGCCAGCTATCCCGCTTCGCCGGCCAGATTGCCGCGGCGGGTGTGAGGCGGATCAACGTCTCGCTGGACACGCTAGACCCGATAAAGTTCCGCGCCATCACGCGGTGGGGCGATCTCACGAAGGTGCTTGCGGGCGTCGATGCGGCGCAGAACGCAGGCCTTTCCGTCAAGATCAACACGGTCGCTCTACGGAACTTCAACGAAGACGAGATTCCGGCCATGCTCGAATGGGCGCACGGCCGTGGCATGCACTTGACGCTGATCGAAACCATGCCGTTGGGCGACATTGACCAAGATCGGTGGGATCAGTATCTGCCGCTTTCCCTCGTGCGCGCGCGACTCGCGGAACGCTATACGCTGGAAGAAAGCGACTATCGGACGGGCGGACCCGCCCGTTATGTGCGCGTGGCGGAAACCGGGGGACGTCTTGGCCTCATCACGCCGCTGACGCACAATTTCTGCGAGAGCTGCAATCGGGTGCGCGTCACCTGCACCGGCACGATGTTCATGTGCCTTGGCCGGGAAGACAGCGCGGATCTCCGGGGGCCGCTGCGTGCATCGCAGGATGACGCATTGCTGGACGCCGCCATCGATCGCGCCATTGCGCGCAAGCCGAAGGGCCACGACTTCGTAATTGACCGGCGCCAGCGCGCGCCAACCCTCGCGCGGCACATGTCGATGACGGGAGGCTGATCGGGGGATGTCGCGCGCGCTGCATTTCGTTTCCGCCGATACTTCCGAGGCGCAGGCCGCGCTCGGCGAGATGCGGCGCCTTTACGATGACGTCGGCCCCGAAAAGGCTGACGTTGTCGTCGCGCTGGGCGGCGACGGATTCATGCTGCAAACGCTGCATTCGTTCTTGAACAAGCGAAAACCGATCTACGGCATGAATCTTGGCTCCGTCGGTTTTCTGATGAACGAGTATCGCGAAGACGGGCTTAACACCCGGCTGGAAAAGGCCGAGTCGGCGGAAATTCATCCGCTGCGCATGCGGGCGAGTGCCGGGGGAAAACTGACGGAAGCGCTTGCCTTCAACGAAGTGTCGCTGCTGCGGCAAACGCGGCAGGCGGCGAAGCTTCGTGTTCTTGTGGATGAGAAGACGCGCATCGCGGAATTGATCTGCGATGGCATCCTTGTTTCGACACCCGCCGGCAGCACGGCCTACAATCTTTCCGCACACGGACCGATCTTGCCGATCGATGCCGCCTTGCTTGCGCTCACGCCGATCAGCGCGTTCCGGCCGCGGCGCTGGCGCGGCGCGCTCCTGCCGCGTCGGGCGCGCACGCGATTTGAAATTCTCGAGGCCGACAAGCGGCCAGTGAGCGCTGTTGCGGATGATCTGGAAGCCCGCAACGTCACCCGCGTCGACGTGGCCGAAGATCGTTCGATTTCAATGACGATGCTGTTCGATGCCGGCCACAGTCTCGATGAGCGCATCCTCGCGGAGCAGTTCCTCGTCGACACCTAAGGTTAGAGCGCGTCGCGCAACAGGGTGGAAGTCTGCGCATAGCCCGCATCCTCGCGAATGCGAAGGCGCGGACCTTCGGCCGTTTGTTCGACCCAGGGCGTGACGGTCAGAGGCGGGTTTGCGCGCGCGATAGCAATCGCCTCTGCGACGGAGTTCGCCGGCGCGAGCTTCATGAGATTGAGCTTGGTCGGAAAGATCACGTTCCATTTCTTCCGGTCGGCAATTGCGTCCTCCGGTCTGATCCAGACGGAATCCACGGACTCGCGGCCGTCATGCGCGCCCGCATGACCCGGCGGCGCTGGCGCCAGGAAGAAATGTGTGTCGAAGCGCTTCGGCATGTGCTCCGGCGTAATCCAGTGTGCGAAAGGAACAAGAGCGTCGTACGCCAGGTGCAGGCGTTCCGCGCGCAGCACATCGAGCAGCGTAATCTCGGATTTTTCCAGCCGATGTCGATAGCCATCAAGTTCCAGCAGCCGCCCGGCGTCGACGAATTCATTCGTCATATCGTCGCGGGCAAGCAGGATTCCGGATTCTTCGAAAGCCTCCCGGATCGCGGCAGCACCGAATGCGCGCATCTCCGCGGTCCAGTTGCGGGCGCCGCTCGCATACTCGTTCAGGCCCGCTTCGCAGTCGTCGGCGTGAACCTTGCCGCCGGGAAAGACAAGCGCACCGGCCACGAAATCGATCTGGTGGTGGCGCTTCACCATGAACACTTCCAGTCCGGGATGGCTATCGCGCAGGATCAGAACGGTGGCGGCGGGAACGGGGGTGGGGGCTGTCGCGGTCTCGGGCATGTGCATTCTACTTTTGCGACCCAAGGGTAAGCGGCGCGGCTGGTGCTGTCATCCGGCATAGTGGCGCGATTGTTCGCTCGCGCCTCGAGGTGGGATCAGGGTTAAGAAGAATTAAGGCCTACGGCACGGACTTATCCACACATCGGAACTGAATGCCGCGCGCGAATTCATCAAATGCAACGCTTCTGGCCGCTGTGGACAGAATTGGGGATAGCGCTTGAGCAACGATCCACAATGGATACAATCGGCCTGCTGGGTGACCATCGGGGCACAAGATGACCTATCAACTGAACTTCCTCAGGGAGGATGGCTCTCGGGCGTGTTTCTTCGTCACTGAGTGCGGTAACGACGATCATGCAAAGGCGATCGCGCGGTCATTGCTCCGCACGCAATACGCAGGCGTTGAAATCGTTCGTGGAGAGGACCTCGTCTATCAGGAACTAAAGGCGCGCACGCTGAACTAGCGCCCGCGAACGCTAGCGCCTGTCCATAGATGCGAGTCCCGGAAGCCGACGCGGCCTTTGATCTGCCCGATTGGCCTGTCATTCTGAACACATGAGCATTCCCGACTGGAGTCCCGGCCGGTTGAGCATCCGGCTTGGCGCCATCGCCGCCAACTATCGCGAGTTTCGGCAGCGTTCCGCCTCCGCTGAGGTTGCGGGCGTGGTGAAGGCGGATGCCTATGGGTTGGGCACCATGCGGGTTGCCCGCACGCTTGCTGAAGCGGGCTGCAGGACATTCTTCGTCGCACGGGTGGAGGAGGGCATCGCCCTTCGTCCGGTCGTGCCAAACGCGCGCATCCTCGTGCTCGATGGCGTGGTCGCCGGCTCAACGCGCGCGCTGATCGAGCATCGTCTTGTTCCGGTGCTTAATTCACTGGCGGAGATCGAATCATGGTCGCAAGCCGCGCGTGCGGAGAAGCGCGCGCTCGATTGCGCGATCCACATCGACACAGGCATGAACCGACTGGGCCTGCCGCCGGATGAACTCGCGGTTCTCGTGGAGAAAACCCAGCGGCGTCTCTTTGGATTTAACGTCGTCCTCTGCATGAGCCATCTCGCCTGCGCGGATGATCCCGCTTCGTCGATGAACCGGATGCAGCTCGACCGATTCAAGGGGGCGCTGGCGCAACTACCACCGGCGCCGGCAAGTCTGTCCGCCTCTGCCGGTGTGCTGTTAGGCAAAGAATATGTGTTCGATGTCGTGCGTGCGGGGATCGGTCTTTATGGTGGCCATCCGCAGATCACAGGCGAAAATCCGTTCGCGGTTGCCGCCGTTGCGACCGGCCGCATCCTTCAAATCCGCCGCGTTGACAGGGGAGAGACCGTTGGATACGGAGCCACTTTCCGGGTGGGGCGGCCTTCCACGCTCGCCACCGTCGGTCTGGGATATGCGGACGGTCTCATGCGCGCCATCGGCAACAAGGGGCAGGGCGCCATCGCTGGCATGCGCGCGCCGATCGTGGGCCGGCTCTCCATGGATGTCATGACTCTGGATGTGACGGACATTCGGTCTGAAGCCGTTTCGGTCGGCGCCGAAGTGGAATTCCTGGGCGACACGATTTCGCTGGAGGAATTCGCAGGCTGGGCGGGCACGGCGAGTTACGAGGTGCTCACGTCCTTCGGCCGCCGCCTGCCACGTTACTACGAGCCCGCGGCATGAACATCTTCGCCGCGGTTGGCCGCATGACGTTGGCCTTCTTCCGGGAAACCGGACGGCTTTCGATGTTCACGGCATCCGCGGTTGCGGGCCTGCTTCGTCCGCCGGTGTATTGGCGATTGATCCTGCAGCAAATTCTGCGGGTGGGATATTTCTCGCTCCCTGTCGTGGGACTTACGGCGTTCTTCACCGGCGGCGTGCTGGCCCTGCAGATTTACATCGGTGGCAACCGTTATGGCGCGGAAGCGTTCGTGCCGCAGATCGTTGTGCTGGGGATCACGCGCGAGCTGGGTCCGGTGATTGCGGGCCTGATGGTCGCGGGCCGCGTTGCCGCCGCCATTGCGGCCGAACTCGGCACCATGCGTGTCACCGAACAGATCGATGCGCTGACCACACTCTCGACCAATCCGATCAAGTATCTCGTAATACCCCGCGTTGTCGCGGCAGTTGTGTCCATGCCCATTCTTGTTGCCATTGCCGACTCGATCGGCGTGTTCGGCGGCTACATTGTCGGCACCCAGAGCCTCGGCTTCAACGGCTATGTGTACATCAAGAACTCGGTAGATTTCGTCACGCACCAGGACGTGACTTCGGGCCTCATCAAGGCGGCGGTGTTCGGATTCATTCTCGCGCTGATGGGCTGCTACAACGGATTCAATTCGAAAGGCGGCGCACAGGGCGTCGGCCGCGCGACGACGAACGCGGTCGTCTCCGCCTCCATTCTCATTCTGGCCGCCAACTATCTCCTCACCAACCTCCTGTTCTCGCGGTGAGCGCGATGGCGGGCACTCCGAAGGTGGAACTACGCGGGGTGAAGAAGCGCTTCGGCCCGAAGGTCGTGCTAGACGGCGTCGATCTCAAAATCGATCACGGGCAATCGCTTGTCGTCATCGGCGGTTCCGGCACCGGTAAATCCGTCATGATCAAGTGCGTGCTGGGAATCCTGCGGCCGGATGCCGGCGAGATTTTCGTCGACGGTGAAGAGGTGACGCGTCTGCGGGGGGCGGCGCGCGACAAGGTGCTGAAGAAGTTCGGCATGTTGTTCCAGGGCGCCGCGCTGTTCGATTCGCTGCCGGTTTGGGAGAACGTCGCTTTCGGCCTCATTCAGGGCCGCGGCATGGATCGCAGGCGCGCGAAGGATGTCGCCATCGAGAAGCTCGCGAAGGTGGGGCTCGGCTCCGATGTCGCGATGCTGTCGCCCGCGGAACTGTCCGGCGGCATGCAGAAGCGGGTAGGGCTGGCGCGCGCCATCGCCGCCGATCCGGAAATCATTTTCTTCGATGAGCCGACCACCGGCCTCGATCCCATCATGGCGGACGTCATCAACGATCTCATCGTCTCGACCGTGAAGGACCTTGGCATCACCACGCTCTCCATCACGCACGATCTCGTCAGCGCTCGCAAAATCGCCGACCGCATTGCCATGCTCTACAAGGGCAAGATTATCTGGGATGGGCCGACCGCGGAGATAGACGACAGCGGCAACCCGTATGTCGATCAATTTATCCACGGCCGCGCCACAGGCCCGATCAAGATGGAAGTGCGGGCCTAGATGGCGTTCCTCCAACCGGTGACGCTTGTGGGTGAGCACGCCACGCTGATGCCGTTGTCGCACGATCGCCACGACGAACTGGTCGAAGCAGTGAAAGACGGCGAGCTCTGGAAGCTCTGGTACACCTTTGTTCCACCGCCGGAAGGAATGCGCGCGGAAATCGAGCGCCGGCTTGGGTTTCAGTCCGCCGGATCGATGCTGCCGTTTGCCGTGATCGAGAATGCGAGCGGTAAGGCCGTCGGCATGACGACTTACATGAATGTTGACGCGGTGAATCGCCGTGTTGAAATCGGCTCCACCTGGTATCGCGCGT
Source organism: Rhizomicrobium sp. (assembly GCA_035494695.1). GTDB lineage: Bacteria > Pseudomonadota > Alphaproteobacteria > Micropepsales > Micropepsaceae > Rhizomicrobium. Next base: position 15,317 of record DATJGT010000009.1, read on the forward strand.
CCATCCAGCGCACGCCGCTCAACACCGAATGCAAGCTGCTTCTGCTGACCCACGCGTTTGAACAACTGAATTGTATCGCGGTGGAATTCCGCACGCATGTGATGAATGTGCAGAGCCGCCGCGCCATCGAGCGGCTGGGCGCGAAGCTCGACGGCATTCTCCGCAATCACATGACGATGCCGAACGGCACGCTGCGCGACACTGCCGTCTACAGCATCATCGCGACCGAATGGCCGATGGTGAAGGCACATCTCACGTGGCAACTCGCGAAACCTCGTGATCGGGCACGAATGTGAGAGTCCATGGCCGCCCCGAAAGCCCGATCAGAATGAAAGTCCGGCATAACGGGCGCGCTAGACCGACGTGGAGGCGGTGATCACTACTGCATTCGCCAGAGACCCACAGTGGCGCCAATCAGCCACACGACCGCGATAATGGACGCGATGCGATACACCGGCCAGTAATTCGGCTCGGGCACCACGAACCACACGAACGGAATCCCGACCGCGAGTACTGGAACGACGGGAAGGAGAACGAAATCCACGACCGCTGTCGTCCAGGTATAGGCGAACCAGGCCCCTGGGAGATGTGACGCCCCCGACGGCAAGCCGTCGCGAAGGCAAATGAGAATGATCCAGGCCACCGTCGCCAGAATGAACAGCTCCTGGGCGGCTCGGGCCAACCGGCTCTGACGCAATGCGGCTCGCAGATCGGTGACGCTTGCCGGGCGCATGTCGGACAGCAGCGCCAGCAGTTCCTGCGCCACACGCCACAGGCGCGTCTGACGAAAGCTCATCGTCAGATCAGCATCGTCGGCCGCTTGCATGTCCAGATCCATCGCAAAAAGGTAGGCCGCATCGGTAACAGAGTTCCTAATGGATTAGGGCGCTTTGTCAGTTTCCCGTCTTGGCGTGGTCCGCTAGTTCTTTGATCCGGCTGCGGATTCCGCGGACAGAGGACGCTATTCGATCTCTCCGTTCAGAAAGTCGAACACCGCCGCCTTGAACAGCGAGTGCGGAATGGCAGAGAAATGATCGCAACCCGAAAGCGACACAGCGCGAGCACCGGGAATGACAGCAGCGAGCGTGCTCGCGTCTCCGGCGAGTGCGTCGCGCGCGCCGGTGACCACCAGGGTTCGCGAGCGTATCTGTGCAAGTCTCTCGGGCGCAATGCTGAAGTCGGCGCCGCGGGCGCATGCCGCGAGCGCCAGGCGATCTTCCCCTTGTTCATCGGCGAACGCGCGGAAGCTGCGTAAAATCGGATCGGTAATCGAATTCGGATTGTCCGCTTCCATAGCGAAGGCCATCTGTTCCGAAGCGTTGCTTCGCTCGAACATCCGTTCCCCGATGCCGCCGAGGACGAGATCGGCGATGCGCACCGGCCTTGCGAGTGCGGCCTGGATCGCCAGCCGCGCACCCATGGAGTACCCGAACAGATCGCAACGTTCCGCGCCGACACGATCAAGCAACGCAAACACGTTGCTCACCATCTGTTCGCCCGAATAGCATTCAGCCTCATGTGGCTTGGCGCTTTCGCCATGCCCACGCCAGTCGAGCGCGAGCACACGCAGCCTCTTGCGCTCGAAAGCGCCGTACCATCCTACGCGGCGCCACGCTTCGTTGCGGTTGGAGGCAAAGCCATGCAACAGCACCACGGGCCGTCCCAGTCCCGCTGTCCAATCTCGTCATAAGCAAGTACGAGCCCGGACGAAATGAATGCGCTCGTCATGCCGGATAAGTTACAAGCCGACGACCGCAGCGCCGAGGCGCTCGAGGCCGGTTTGCAGCCGTTTCGAGTCCTGCGCGAAGCAAATGCGGATGTACGAATCGCTCAGTGTGTCATTTGGCGGGGCGAAGGCGGAGCCCGGCGCGACTCCGACGCGCGCGCTGCGCACAAGATCGCTCGCGAAGCCGAGGCTGTCCCTCAGTCCATCCACGTGCAGGAAACCGTAGAACGCGCCTTCCGGCGGAATCCAGCGCATCCGGTTCTGAGTCTCGAGAAATTTCCGGGTCACCTCATAACCGGTGCGGCAGCGCTCCAGAAGCGAAGCGCGGAAGTCGTCACCCTGCGGCGAAAGCGCGGCAGCCGCGCCCCATTGCGCGAACGTCGTCGCGCCTGTGTTGTTCGCCATGGAGAGCACGGCCATCTGTTCGGCCAAATGCTCCGGATGCACGAGCCATCCGATGCGCCACCCCGTCATCGCCCACGGCTTCGAGAAACTATTGATGACGAAAACGGCGTCGTCCGGCTCGGCCACCTGAATAAAAGAGGGCGCGTGCGGGCCACCATCGTAAACGAGGGTGCCGTACACTTCGTCACTGATGATCGCGATGCCGCGCGCGCGGCAGAACTCGAGAACTGCGTGCTGCTCGTCGCGCGACATGATCCAGCCGGTGGGATTTCCCGGCGAAGCGATGAAGATTGCTTTCGTGCGCGCATCGCAGGTCGCGAACAGCTTCTCCAGGTCGAGATGCCAGCGCGGCGCCGACGCCGTCCATTGCTCCTGCAAGCGGCAGAATTTGACCTCTGCGCCGGTAATCTGTGCCGCCTGAAAGATATTGGGCCAGACCGGCGAAACCGCAACGACATTGTCGCCCGTCTCGATCACGCATTGCAGCGAGACGATGACGGCGAGCATCGCCGCGCCCGGCACGGTGATCCGGTCCAGCGAAACATCGGTCGCAAGCGTTCGCCGATGGAAATCCCGGATTCCTTCTCGCAGCGGTGTGATCCCGCGGGCATGGGTATAGAATGTGAAGCCATCGTCCAGCGCGCGTTTGGCCGCCTCGCAGATGAAGTCCGGCGTCACCAGGTCGGTCTCGCCGAACCAGAGGGGCAGCAGGTCCGGCTCGCCCAAGGCGAGCGATGCCACCCGGCCGATTCCGTTGGGCTCGATCTCAAGAATGGCCTGTCTAAAAGGCCGTTGTTTCGGGGAAATCTGGTCCATAATCCGGTTTCCGCCAGCGCCTTGCGCTCGTCAAGCGGGCTGCCTATAACCCCCGCCATTCCGCACGCGCAGGGTGGGTTTGAGGAGCGAGTTGCTCCGGCCCGTCCGGTGCCTCCAGAGGAGGCCATGCCCTCGCGTCAGGCTAACCGGAGAAGGAGACGTTCTCGTATGGCTTTGCCAGAATTCAGCATGCGTCAGCTACTCGAAGCAGGCGCACATTTCGGCCATCGCACCCAGCGCTGGAATCCAAAAATGGCGCCGTTTATCTATGGCGCCCGTAACGACATTCACATCATCGACCTCACGCAAACCGTTCCTTTGCTGCACCAGGCGCTGGTGGCGCTCCGGGATGCGGCGGCCGGCGGCGGCCGCATCCTGTTTGTGGGGACGAAGCGGCAGGCATCGGAGCCGGTCGCGGCGGCGGCGAAGCGCTGCGCGCAATACTACGTCAACCACCGCTGGCTCGGCGGTACGCTCACGAACTGGCAGACGATTTCCAACTCGATCAAGCGCATGCGCGGGATCGAAGAGACATTGAATTCCGCCGCCAGTTCGGGCCTCAAGAAGAAGGAGCTGCTGGGGCTCTTGCGCGAGCGCGACAAGCTGGACCGTTCGCTTGGCGGCATCAAGGAAATGGGTGGTCTGCCGAATATGCTGTTCGTGATCGACACGAACAAGGAGCAGATCGCAGTTGCCGAAGCACGCAAACTTGGGATTCCTGTTGCGGCGATCCTGGATTCCAATTCCGATCCGGATGGCATCGCCTATCCGGTCCCCGGCAACGACGACGCGGCCCGCGCAGTTTCGCTGTATTGCGATCTCGTCGCGCGCGCGATCATTGACGGGCTCTCGGAAGGTCAGATCGCAGCGGGCGTCGATGTGGGCGAGGCAGAAGTGCTTCCGGATCAGACCGTGCCGGTACCGCAAACCGCGGAAGCCGTGGCGACCGCCTGAGGAACACGCAGATGGCAAATGTTACCGCAAGCATGGTGAAGGACCTGCGCGACAAAACCGGCGCGGGCATGATGGACTGCAAATCGGCACTCGCTGAGACGGATGGCGATCTCGAAGCGGCCGTCGATTGGCTGCGCAAGAAGGGTTTGTCGAAAGCCGCGAAAAAAGCCGGCCGCGTGGCTGCTGAGGGACTGATTGGCGTCGCCGCGCGGGCCGATGCCGGCGCGCTTGTCGAAGTAAACTCCGAGACAGACTTCGTCGCGCGCAACGACCAGTTCAAGGATTTCGTGAAGCAAGCGGCACAGCTTGCACTCGAAGCCGAGGGCGATCTCGAACGGCTGCTTGCCAAACCGATCGCAAGCGGCGTGTCTGTTGATACGACCCTTAAGGAACTGATCGCGAAGATTGGCGAAAACATGAGTGTCCGCCGCGCGACCGTGCTTGCGGTCTCGCAAGGTGTTGTCGCCACCTATGTGCATAATGCGGCCTCACCGGAGCTCGGCAAGATCGGTGTCCTGGTTGGGCTGCAGTCGACGGCAGAGCCGGCGAAGTTGAGCGCCCTCGGCCGGCAGATTGCGATGCATGTCGCCGCCGCTGCGCCGCTTGCGCTCACTCCCGATCACCTGTCGAAGGAGGTCGTGGATCGCGAGCGCGAGATTCAGCGGGACCTTGCCCGCCAAAGCGGCAAGCCCGAGAACGTCATCGATAAAATGATCGAAGGGCGGATGCGCAAATTCTACGAGGATACTGTCTTGCTCTCGCAGAAGTATCTTGGTCCCGGCAGCGAGGAAGACGTCACGGTTGGCAAACTGGTCGAGAATGCCGGCAAACAGCTTGGTGCACCCATCGAGATCGTCGGGTTCGTGCGCTATGCCGTGGGCGAGGGCATCGACAAAGCCCCGACAGGCGATTTCGCCGACGAAGTCAAGAAGATGGCCGGCCACTGATGTCTGAGGCTGAGAAGAGCGCAAAGTCCGCTCAATCGCGGTACAGCCGTGTTCTTCTCAAGATTTCCGGCGAAGCCCTTATGGGCGCGCAAGCCTATGGCATCGATATCGAAACTGTCGAGCGGATCGCGGTCGACGTAAAGGATACGGTGCACGCAGGCACGCAAATGTGCCTCGTCGTAGGCGGCGGCAATATCTTTCGCGGGTTTGCCGGCGCAGCCAAGGGCATCGACCGCGCCACCGCCGATTACATGGGAATGTTGGCGACGATCATGAATGCGCTGGCACTCCAAGCCGTGCTCGAGCGGACCAATATCCCCACGCGCGTGCAGTCGGCGATTCCAATGGATACGGTATGCGAGCCGTACATCCGCCGCCGCGCGATTCGGCATATGGAAAAAGGACGTGTGGTGATCTTCGCTGCCGGCACGGGCAATCCGTTCTTCACAACCGACACGGCAGCCGCCCTCCGGGCCATCGAAATGAACTGCGAGGCAATGCTGAAGGGAACGCAGGTGGACGGTGTTTATAGCGCCGATCCCAGGAAAGTCCCCGCCGCCGAGCGGTTCGATTCCTTGAGCTATCATGAGGTCTTATCCCGTGACCTCAAAGTGATGGATGCCTCGGCAGTGAGCCTCAGCCGCGAGAATCGGATTCCCATCATCGTTTTCTCGATCCATGATCGAGGTTCGTTGCCCGCCGTTCTTCGCGGCGAAGGACGCTGCACAGTCATAGAGGAACGGCGCTAAGATGCTCCCTTCGGGAGGAGGCGTGAATGGATACCTACAATAAGGATGAATTGAACCGCCGGATGAACGGCGCAGTCGCTTCTCTGAGAACGGAGTTGGCCGGCCTGCGCACCGGCCGGGCGAGTCCGGGCCTGCTGGATCCGGTAAAGGTCGAGGCGTACGGAAACCCGATGCCGATTGGCCAGTTGGGCACGGTCAGCACGCCGGAACCAAGGCTTCTGACCGTACAGATCTGGGATAAGGGCCTCGTCAAGGCGACGGATAAGGCCATCCGGGATGCGGGACTGGGCCTCAACCCTCAAATCGACGGCCAACTGCTCCGTATTCCGATTCCGGAGCTTAACGAGGAGCGGCGGAAGGAATTGGTCAAGTTGGCCCACAAATATGCCGAACAGGGTCGGATCGCCGTCCGCAATATTCGCCGCGACGGCATGGAGGTCCTGAAAAAGGCCGAAAAGGACCACAAGATCGGCCAGGACGATCACCGCAGACTGGGCGATGAGCTGCAAAAAATGACTGACACACACATACATGACATCGATCACGCGCTCCAGGTGAAGGAGCAGGAAATCATGCAGGTCTGAGGCGCGAAGCGGAACTGAGTGAGATGATCTTGAAACCCGGTTCGCTGGTGCCTGAGACGCTGCCCCGCCATGTCGCGATCATCATGGACGGCAACGGGCGCTGGGCGCGCAAGCGGCACCTGCCGCGGTCGGCGGGGCATGTTGCCGGCGTGTCGGCGGTGCGTGCTGTCGTTCGGGCCGCCATCGATGTGCGGTTACAGAACCTCACGCTATATGCATTCTCTTCGGAGAACTGGAAGCGCCCGCCCGGGGAAGTCAGTCATCTCATGGGCCTCTTCCGCTCCTACTTCCACGAAGACGTCGATGAATTGGTCGAGCGGAACGTCCGCATGCGGATAATAGGGAGCCGCTCGCGGGCTGCACCGGATATCCTGGTTATGATTGAAGACGCAGAGTTGCGGACTGCAGCAAACACAGGCCTCAATCTCACTTTCGCATTCGATTACGGCTCCCGGGAGGAAATCGCATCGGCGGCGCGCGAAATGGCGCGTGCAGCGTTGCGCGGTGAGCTCGATCCCGCCCAG
>DATJGT010000010.1:0-47520 GCA_035494695.1 Rhizomicrobium sp.
TTTTCGTACAGTCGCGATGCCCTTGGGCCCTGTGCTGGCTTTGTCGCCGGCGTGCTCTATTGGGCTTCCTGCCTGGTCGCGTCGGTTGCGATCGCACTCGCCATCGCAGGTTATCTCAGCGTTTTTGTTCCCGCGGTTGCAAAGCCGCCTAGGCTTACGATGGCTACGATTGCCATCGTCTGGCTTTTCGTTGGCGCTAATTTTCTTGGTCCCCGCTTCATTGCCCGAATTCAGAGCTGGACGATTTTTCTCGGGCTTGTGCCTGTTCTATTGGTGGCAATCGGCGGCTGGTTCTTTTTTCATGGCAGCACCTTCGACGCTTCGTGGAACGTGAGTGGCCAAACCGATCTGGCTATTCTGCCGCGCGCAACTGTGATCGCGTTCTGGGCTTTTGTCGGACTGGAAAGCGCCATCATCCTGGCGGTTCGCGTACAAAATCCTTTGCGCGATGTGCCGGTAGGAACACTCGGCGGTATTGCCTTTGCCACGATCGTCTACATCGCTGCGAGCGCTGCGATCATGGGAATGTTGCCGGCCGCGGAACTCACGAAATCGGCGGCGCCGTTCGCGGACGCCATCGTGCCGGTGCTCGGGGCCTTCTTCGCCGGCGCGGTCGCACTGTTCGCCATGCTTAAGGCTTCCGGCACACTTGCCGCGAGTCTGCTTCTGACGGTCGAAACCGCAGATTGCGAATCGGTGCTCGGACGCGTTCGGAAGTCGTCGTCCGCGCAGCCGGCGCATCGAGCATCCTTCGCCAATCTGATGTTCACAGGTATATTGACGAGCGTGCTCGTGGTTATCTCGGCGAGCCCGACGCTGGCGCGGCAGTTTACCATCGTGACCAATGCTTCAGTGGTACTGAGCGTAATGGTTTATGTCGCGTCGGCCATTGCGCTCCTGCGCCTGGGTAGCGCCTTACCGGCAAGGCTTCGCCTGCTGTCCCGTGTTGTGGCCTGCGTCTGTATGCTCTTCTGCATCGCTCTGATCGCGGCTTCCGAGATGGCTTCGCTCGTTGGAAGCGCTCTTGTGATCGTACTCGCTCTTGCGGTCTATTCCGGAATTCACTTCCGTGCATTGCATCGGGCCAGACTGCTGGCTGCTGGCGCATGAGGACACTACTGGCGCACCGTTCTTCAAAGGTGGCAGGTCCGTCACTCGTTGGCGGCGGCTCATCGTAAGCGATGGAAAGCAGCTCGATTTGCTTCAGAGAAAGTGGCACTGGGATAGTCGCACCCATCATCTCTTTGAAGCGCCGCCAACAGAGCAACACGGACGATCCACTTCACCCTCGAAAGCTCTTGGAACAAAGAGCCTATGAAGAGCAATAAACTAATTGAGCTAGTCAGCTAACTTATTGAAATTGTTGGCGCACCCGGAAGGATTCGAACCTCCGGCCCTCAGATCCGTAGCGGGGGAGCAGGTACAATGGCAAATCCCAGAAGCACGGCCCAGATCGCAGGGCATCCGCTGCACCCAATGCTCATCCCCTTTCCAATAGCCTTTCTGACCGGCACGCTGGTTTGCGACATCGTCTACAGCCGCACGAGCGATCCGTTCTGGGCCCAAATGGCGTACTGGCTGCTGATCGCCGCGCTGGCGATGGCGGGCCTAGCCGCTATTGCAGGCTTCACAGACTTCTTTGGTGATCGGCTAATCCGCGCCACAAATGCCGTGTGTTATCACATGATCCGCAATCTGACCGCTGTCATCGTGTCGCTCATCGATTTTTGGTTCCGCTATAGCGATGGGGTGACCGCGGATTATCCCAAGATACTGATTATTTCCTTGGCGGTCGGCTGCTACTCATCTTCAATGGATGGAAGGATTGGGAGATGGTTTACCCACACCGCGTTGGTGTTTCGGACAGCGGCCCCCGAGCGCATTCTATGAGCAAGCTCCGGCCGAAAGTATGAACAGCGTGATATCGACTTCCCTACACCAGTAGTGAATTGCTGAATTTGCAGACCACATTCTGTTTGCCTTTCAAGGACGCCGAAATAACAGCTGCCGAACCTGCCGGGCTCCGATGGAAGAATCTTGATTGGTATTGCACAGCAAAAAAATAGTGCCGATCGGAATAACTAAGACAAAACATGTCGGCATTGCCTTCGGCAAAAACTCTGGAAGCTGCGGCATTTCGCTCCGTTGCGTGTCTAACTGCGCAACTCTCGTGCGCTCTGATCGTTAACTTTAATTGCGCCCTTGATGTGCGCCAGCTTACAAAAAGGACACTGTCGTGACCGGTACAAAGCATAAGCCCGACATGCGCAATCCAGAGATGTCGGACGCGAGAAAGGCCGCCGAGAAGATGATCGGCGAGGCGCCGTTCACGCCCGAAGAGAAGTCAATCGACGCATCGCGAAGCGGGGGCGCGCAAGCCTCAACTGAGGGTCATAAGGCAAAGCCGTAGTTCGCCGGCCAAAGGCGGCTGGTCTCGCGGAGGAGCGTCTCTCTGACAACGGTCTGGGCGTGGGTTTCGGGCTACACCCGTCGAACGAGCCGCAGAATAATGAGCAGCACGACGGCACCTATGGTAGCGCTGGCAATCGCGCTGACGAGGCCCACGCCAAGATGAACGCCCAACCGCGGCAACAGCCAGCCGCCGACAAATGCCCCGATGATGCCGACGACAATGTCACCAAGCAGGCCGAAGCCACCGCCTTTGACGATGACGCCCGCCAACAATCCAGCGATTGCTCCAACCACGATCCAAACAACCAACGTTTCGACGGGCATCCTTGCTTCTCCGCTTTCTTCCTCAACGCCTGATTCCGGAAATCTTGGTCCCCTCAAGGTTAACGCCGGCCATCAATCACTGCTGATTGAAGATGAAGGCATAAGCGTCGTCCTTCAGCGTTGACGTGGACAGATTCTTGGCCACGCCCTGGTTCACAATGACGAGCGTCGGTCCGACACCGGCTTGCGTTGATTGGGCCCCCGTGACTGCACGTACCACCGAGCCATCACCCACCATCGGCCTCTCAGCTTCCGCTGGAGCGTGCTTGCGCCCACGCTGAGTCTGGCGTCCACAACCTCGCGATGATTTTTCGGCGTCGCGCTGGAGCGAACTTGGACTTGTCACGAGTGGCTTATTTCAAGATCAGTTCACGCGCGACGATCGAGCCGCGCAATGCACGAATCTTATCACGTTCTCCAAAGGCCTTGTTCGACGCCGCCACCGAACCGTCGAGCTTTTTCGTTTGCGCATCGAGTTCATCGAGGGGCACATCCATCGCGGCCGCCATATTCTTGTATTCGACCATCAGATAGATATCCGGCTCGTTGTCGCGCGCATCCATCGCCGTGAGGACCTTATAATCGAGGACCCAGCCCCTTTTTCTGGAATCTTCCTGTTGGGCCTTCCATGAGGTGGCGACGTAACGCATGTAATCGTCGAAGTGTCCCGTCTTCGTCTGGATATTGGAAACCACCCAGACCGGGCCATTGTCATAAGGACGCACGTCTTGTGCCCATGCGGGCGCGGCGGCAGAAGCGGCGGCCGCGAGCAGCGATGCGATCAATAGTTTCATCAGGATTCCCTAGTTGAGCGGACCAGACTCGTCAGACTAATTCCAACGATTTTCCACTCGCGCGATACCGCATAATCCCACTCGAGCACGCCAAAAGCTGTGCAAAATTGCTCATGCAGCAGGTTGCTGTTTTCGGATCGCCAAGGATCGTGTGCGTGATACTTAAGGGTGCATGACCGAATGGATAAGCCCGCTGGCCGGCAGGCCCGCCCCTGCGTCGTTGCTGGTCAATGTTCCACGGCTGGTGACGGCGTATTTCGCCCTCGTGCCGGATCCCGCGAGCGCCGCGCAGCTTGTCGCTTTCGGCACATCAGGCCATCGCGGCTCGGCTTTTGCGGCAGCGTTCAACGAAGCACACATTCTGGCTATCGCCCAGGCCGTCTGCCTGTATCGCAGCCGCGCCGGCACCGACGGACCGCTCTTTCTGGGTATGGACACGCATGCACTGTCCGAGCCCGCCTTTGCCAGCGCACTTGAAGTGCTCGCGGCAAACGGGGTGGAAACGATGATCGACGCACAGGGCGGCTATACTCCAACGCCGGTGATAAGCCACGCCATCCTCACCTACAACCGCGGGCGCAAGACGGGTCTAGCGGACGGGATCGTCATCAGCCCATCGCACAATCCCCCCGACGAAGGCGGCTTCAAATACAATCCCGCCAACGGCGGGCCAGCAGACGTCACTGTTACAGACTGGATCGGGAAGACAGCCAACGAATTCCTCGTCAGGAAACTCGCAGGGGTCAACCGGATTCCCTATGAGCGCGCGCGCAACGCAGCGTGTATTCATCCCCACGATTTCATCACGCCCTATGTCGCCGATCTTGCCAATGTCATTGACATGGACGCTATCCGCTCGGCCGGCGTGCGCATCGGCATCGATCCGCTGGGCGGAGCTGCTGTCCAGTATTGGAATCCGGTCATCGAGCGTTACAAAATCGCCGCGACCGTGGTGAACGACACGATCGATCCCACCTTCCGGTTTATGACAGTTGACTGGGACGGCAAGATCCGAATGGACTGTTCGTCAATTTTCGCCATGACACGGCTGGTCGCGATGGGCGACAGATTCGATATAGCCTTCGCCAACGATACAGATGCCGACCGCCACGGCATCGTTTGTCCCTCGGGCGGATTAATGAATCCGAACTACTATCTCGCGACGGCAATTGCCTATTTATATGCCAATCGTCCGGACTGGCACCGCGACAGCGCTGTGGGAAAGACAGCCGTCTCAAGCGCGATGATAGATCGGGTCACCGCAAAGCTGGGGCGCAAACTCGTCGAGGTGCCGGTCGGATTCAAATGGTTCAGCAATGGGCTCATCGACGGATCGCTGGGCTTCGGCGGCGAGGAAAGTGCCGGCGCTTCGTTCCTCCGCCGCGACGGTTCCGTATGGACGACAGACAAGGATGGGCTAATCATGGGTCTTCTGGCGGCTGAAATTGCCGCTCGAACCGGTCATGACCCGAACAAGTTCTACGAAACGGCTACGCGCGATCTTGGAAAATCCTTCTATCAGCGGATCGACGCGCCCGCCTCGCGAGAAGAAAAAACACGTCTCTCCAGCATCGCGCCCGAACAGTTAGACGTAGAGGAACTCGGCGGAGAAGCGATAGAGGTGAAACTCACGCGCGCGCCGGGGAACGATCAGCCGCTCGGCGGAATCAAAGTCACGGCAAACAACGGCTGGTTCGCCGCGCGCCCGTCGGGCACTGAAGATGTCTACAAGATCTACGCAGAAAGTTTCCGCAGCGATGAGCACCTCAAACGAATTCAGCACGATGCACAGAACGCAATCAGTCGCTTCCTTGCCGAAGCTTGATCTGAAGATAGTGCAGATCGGTCACGAACTTCCCCGACTGCGGGAGCCTACGCTTTGAGGGGCGCAGGATCCGTCCAGCCGGTACAGCTCCGGTGCCATCGGCACCCGGCGATGCCTATCTTCGGAATTGTTCCGGCAGCTCGCCGGTCCGGAACAGGACATCCGGTTCGTCGGCGTATTCACCAAGTTCAACGTCTGCCGAATTGGACAATACGACGGCTCCCAATTTGGTAAGTCCAAGCCTTTCTGCCTTTCGGACTGCATCCTCGGCAGACTTGCACGATATCGGAACGTCTGCCTTGAGTTGGCTACCCTTGCCGGCGACGTATGTCTGAACAACGTAGACCGTTTCTCGTGCCATGAACGGATTTCCCGGCTGTCGCCTTGTACGACAAATCAGATCAGAGCCTCTCATAGCCCAGCAGCCTCTATCTGAACAGTGGACCTATGCTCCAACAAAACCGGGTGGCGATACAATTCTGATTTGGCAGAACGCCTGACAGCAAAGGCTTGCCGAGAGTCTCCGCATCTTGTCACTGCCTGCAATGACGCCCATCAGACAAGCGACCCTACCTACCTGCCGCAGGCTCTTCTGCAAGTCCGCTTTATCCACGTGGCGCCCTCAAGACTCTGCCGCGCCCCCAAGGACGATCTGAACCTTGTGGGTGCCACCATCGTCGAGCAGCTGGATGGGCGCGCCTTTGTTCGTCGTGAGCACTTTGCCGTCGATTTTCATTGCGACGACGCCACCGCTGACACCGAGTGGATTGTCCATGGTAATCTCATAATGCGCAGAGCGGTGCCGGAATATGATTTCAAAAGCAGGCCAGCCGCGGGGGATACATGGGTTGAGCACCAGGCTGGAGCCTTGCACGCGAAAACCGAGTAGCCATTCAAGAATCACACGATACATCCATCCCGCTGATCCCGTGTACCATGTCCAGCCGCCGCGCCCGATATGCGGGAACTCTGAATAGACATCGGCGCAAGCCACATACGGCTCGACCTTGTACCTATGAATTTCACCGGGGCTGTCCCCGTGATGGATGGGATTCAGTATAGCCAGCATTTCCCCGGCTCTGTCGCCGTCGCCTTGCATCGCGAACGCCTGTGCCGCCCATAACGCGCCGTGCGTGTATTGCCCGCCATTCTCACGAATCCCCGGCGGATAACCCTTGATGTAACCGGGATCTTGTGCCGGATGGTCGAAAGGAGGCGTAAACAGCAAAGACAGCTTTTCGTCACGCTGCACGAGAAACTTGTCAAGCGCAGCCATGGCGCGAGCGGCACGCGCAGGTTCAGCACCCCGGGAAATAATCGCCCAGGACTGAGCGATGGAATCGATCCTGCACTCGCTGTTTGAAACCGAGCCCAGTGGTGATCCGTCGTCAAAGAAAGCACGTCGATACCAATCTCCATCCCATGCTTCGCGCTCCAGCGAAACTCTCAGAGCTTCTGCGTGCGCGCGCCACTCGGCCGCGTGCTCGGAAAACCCATGTCGCTGGGCCAGTGTGGCGAAAGAGTTCAGTGTTGCGAACAGAAACCAACCGAGCCAGATGCTTTCGCCACGGCCCCCTTCGCCGACGCAATCCATTCCATCATTCCAGTCACCGGCGCCCATAAGGGGAAGGCCATGCGCGCCGGTGGCCAGGCTCTTGTCGAGCGCCAATGCGCAGTGTTCGAAAAGACTCGCTTTACGCTCGGAAACCGTAGCCTGAAAAAAGGCATCATGATCTTCTGCGCGCAATGCGGGTCCCTCAAGAAAGGGCACCATCTCCGACAGAACGGCGGTATCGCCGGTTATGTGAACATATTGCGAAACGGCATATGCAAGCCACACTCTGTCGTCTGTCACGCGCGTACGAAGGCCGCGGTCCGACTCCGGCAGCCACCAATGCTGTACATCTCCTTCAACAAACTGCCGGGCCGCCGCACGCAAGAGATGCGCGCGGGCGATATCGGGGCGGGACAGGCAAAGTGCCAGCACATCCTGCAGCTGGTCCCGAAACCCGTATGCGCCACTTGCCTGATAAAACCCGGTCCGCGCCCAAATGCGGCAAGACAGGATCTGATACGGCAACCAGCGATTCAGAAGAATGTCGAGCGCAGGATCAGGGGTTTTGACCTGGATAGTCCCCAAAACATCATCCCACTGTTTGGTAACCGCAGCAAACACCTCGTCGAGGTCGGCATCGCGGTATTTCCTGACAAGGAACTGCGCGTCAGTCTTCGTCGCGGCTTGTCCGAGGAAGAACACAATTTCCGTTGATGTATCCGCAGCAAGCTGCAGTCGCGTTTGCAAGGCTCCGCAAGGATCAAGTCCGGCGCCGACGCGATTGGAAAGAGCATTACCCGGCATGAGCCCCATCGGTCGATCGAGTGCACCATCGCGTCCAATGAATTCCGTGCGGTCACCGGTGTACGCGGACTGGCTCGCATTCAGGTCGGCGAAGGCCACGCGCTCGCCAAATTGGTCGTTCCAGGCGTTCTGTGCGAAGAGCGCGCCCGTCTCCGCATCGATTTCGGTTATAATAAATGGAGCGGTAGCCGCGCGATTTTGGCCAAGCACCCACTCCACATAAGCGGTAACCGAAAGCCGCCGCTCACGTGCAGATTGGTTGATCACCTTCAGGCGTGTGATCTTTACGGGGTCGTCAGCAGGCACGAATTGGAGCATCTCAAGCACAATTCCGTGCGAGACGTGTTCGAACCGGCTGTAGCCCTGCCCATGTCGAACGGTGTAGCTGGGCGACTTCTGTCGGATCGGGAGCGCGGTCGGGCCCCATAGATCACCGGTGTCCTCATCACGGACATAGATTACCTCTCCGGGCGCGTCACCAACCGGATCGTTCGACCATGGCGTAAGCTGGTTCTGCTGGCTGTTTACCGCCCATGTGAAGCCACTGCCGTCGGTGGAAACGGTAAAGCCGAACTGTGGATTTGCGACAACGTTGATCCATGGCGCGGGCGTGCGGTTGGTGTCATCCAGAATTGTCACATACTCACGCCCGCTATCTGCAAAGCCGCCAAGACCATTGAAGAATTCCAGCTCCTGTCGGGGTGAAGGGGTTGCAGCAGACGATCCAAGCAAGGCACGGCTAACTGGCGGCGGGCTGGCCGGCCTGAGATCGCGCGCGTGGTTAATCTGCTCCGCCAGCACGCCGCGATTGCCGTAAAGGACCGCGCGCGCGCAAGCATCAAGCAGCCGGCCAACATCCTCTGAAACAAGATCAGCGCGCAGAACGAATACCGCGCCGCGAGAATCGTCGCCCGGAAGCCGCGGCATGGACTGATTCATGCGTAGCAGTGCATCGATCTGGATTTGAAGATCCTGAACGTAAGATGCCGGGCGTTCATTGAAGATCACCAGATCGACGGCAAGCTGCTTCAGCCGCCAGTATTCATGTGCCCGCAGCAGCTGACGGACGAGTTCGAGCTCTTCCGGCTCTCCGACACGGACCAGAACAATGGGGAGATCGCCGGAAATCCCCTGAGACCACAGCGTCGAAACTTTGAGCGCCCCGCGTTTCAGGACACCCGCACCCGGTCGCAGGGTGGCGTCGGAGTAAAGGACATGATTGGCGAGGCGCTGAAACAGGTGCGCCTCGTCCGTCCCTATTCCCAGATGGTGAAGCTGCATCTGGGCCTGCGTCCAGGCAAGGGTACTTGCCC
The DNA here is from genome assembly GCA_035494695.1 of Rhizomicrobium sp. Classification (GTDB taxonomy): domain Bacteria; phylum Pseudomonadota; class Alphaproteobacteria; order Micropepsales; family Micropepsaceae; genus Rhizomicrobium. The sequence goes on from DATJGT010000010.1 coordinate 9,028, forward strand.
TCTCAAACGCCATCGCGTCGTGATGCTTGTCCGCCAGATCCATCACCTCATCGCGCGATGCTGCCGCGATGGTCCAGAATGCGAGTCGTACGGTGCTTCCGCGGGGAACTGTCAGTCGCCGACGCAGGCTGAAGATTGGATCGAGCACTGGACCACATGTATTGGACAGTGGCCATCCCTCTGTCACCGCCGCCGCCGAACGGATGGTTTGCCCGCGGCCAAGAAACCGGGACCGGTCGGTTTCAAACTGCACCTCGCCGGATGCTTCGCCCTCGACCACCGCCAAATGCGCAGCCCACACCTGAGGGTCTCCAGACGAACGCCGCCGGCGCGTAGCCAGAATGGCGCCCAACTCCGCCACGAACTCCGTTTCCACAAACAGTTTTGAAAAGGCAGGGTGTGCGACGTCGTCCGCCTGCCGGGCGAGCGCAAGCTCCGCATAAGATGTCACTTCAATTTCCCGCGCACGGCTACCGTGGTTGGCGATCGAAACGCGGCGCACTTCGGCGTCGTGCTCCGGCGAAACGCCAATTTCCAAAGTTGAAGTAATCGTGCCGTCCTTGCGCGTGATTTCGGCCCGGTCCTCCGCGAATATGGCCTCATAGCTGTCAGGCTCCGCCGCGCTCGGCTGATACCCCGCGGACCAGGTTTCGCCGCTGCGCAAATCCCGCAGGAAAACATAGGAACCCCATCCGTCGCAGGTCACGTCCTCGCGCCAGCGGGTGATCGCGACGCCATGCCAGCGGCTGTATCCGGAACCTGCCGCGGTCACCATCGTCGAATAGCGGCCGTTCGAGAGAAGCTGCGTGCGGGGAATTCGGGAATGCGCAGTCGTGTAGCGACGCCGGATTTCCGGATTCGGGTTTTCGATCTGCGAGACCGCTGTCGGTTGATCCACCGGCGGACGTGCGAGCGCGACGTCGTTCGGCATGCGCTCCTGCAACAACAGCTCCGTTGCCTGAATGATAGGTTCGGCGTGAAACCGAGCGCGCATCTGGCCGTCATGAAGCGCGTTCGCAATACCAACAATGGTCATAGCCTGATGGTGGGCCATATATGCGCGCACGATCGCAAACTTCGTACCTTCGGGAAGCCGCGCGGGCGTGAAGTCCACTGCCTCGTACCAGCCATAGGTACCGCAGGCCCGCAGCCCGGCCATCCTCCTGTAGTTTTGCACGACCTCCGCAGGCGCAATCATGGAGGCCAGTCCGCTCGCATATGGAGCGATCACGGTGCTTTCTGCCAACCCGCGCTTGTAGCCCAGGTCCGGGACGCCAAAGCTGGAATATTGGTAGGTCTGCTCAATGTCCCGCGCATTATATTCTGATTCCGACATACCCCACGGTATCCCCAACTCGTGGCCGTATTCGCGCTGTCGGCGAACAACAAGTCGATTTGTCTGCTCCAGCAGGCTTCCCGCCGGTGCCCGCATTACCAGTGAAGGCATAAGATACTCAAACATCGATCCCGACCAAGAGATCAGGGCCGATCCGTCGTGAACGGGTGTGCGCGTCCGTCCCAGGTGGAACCAGTGCTTGGCGGGAATATCGCCCTTCGCAATCGCAATGAAACTCGCAAGTCGCGCTTCCGATGCAAGCAGATCGTAATAGTTCGAGTCCAGATTTCCATCCGCGTCGCGATATCCGATAGAAAGCAACTGTCGCTCGGGGTTGAACAGAAAGCCAAACTCCATCGCCATGGCCAGCGATTTCAGTTCATCTGCGATACGTCCTGAACGGCTGGCAGCAGCTTCGGCGGCGGCAATAGACTTTGCGAGCGCATCCTCCAGTCTCGTAAGGATTTCATTGGCTTCACCCTCTGAACTGCGATTTTGGACGATCTCCAACGCCGCTTCGCAACCCTTTGGAAGGGAGTTGAGTGCAGGAATGGTGTCGAGCAACACTATAATCTCTTCAGGGACTTCGCCGCTTGCGATCAACCCTGCCCACGGCATGAAGAACGCAAGGTCCCTTTCGTGAGCGGCTATCGATAAGCGAAGCGCCTCACTCCAAAGAGTGACCTCGTCATGGACCGCATCACTGCACGTCCGCGACCAAACGCGCGTGCATTCGGCCAGGCCGTCAGCCCTTTTTCTCAACTCATCAAGCCCGCGATAGATCTCCGATGGCCGTAACCCCGGTCGGCGAAGCACATCCGCGACGAGTTCAATGGCAGTTTCAACGCCTGCATGCGACGAAGCTGAGCCGCCTTCCGCAGCCCCGGATCGCACCACCTCCCGCAGGAGCATCAGATTGTCTCCGATTCCTGTGGACCAGTTCGCATTTGCGACTGGCCCGACCATCATCTCGCGGCAGGCATTTGCCGTCGCGATCAAATGCCCGGCGAGATTGCCACTATCTACGGACGAGACATACTTCGGCTCCAGCGGGCGCACATCGCGTGTCTCGTACCAGTTATAGAAATGACCGCGAAAGCGCTCCATTCTCGCCATTGTGGCAACGGTCGCCTCAATGCGCTCCAGTGCATCGAGAGTTCCCAGCCAGCCAAAATCACGCGCGGCGACGGCGGACAGGAGATACAAGCCAATGTTTGTGGGGGAAGTCCGGTGCGCGATGGCCGGAGTGGGAGTTTCCTGGAAGTTATCGGGCGGAAGCATGTTGTCCTCCGCCGTTACGAATTTCTCGAAGAATAACCACGTTCGACGCGCAATCCGGCGCAATGTGCGGACGTCGTCAGGCGCAATCACCAGCTGACCGGCAGCCGCTGGCGGGAGACTTGCCCAACGTGCAGCCAACGGGGACAACGACCACAGTGCCACGAAGGGAGTCGCGATTGGCCATGCATGCTGCCCATAAAAATAAAGACCGGCACCGGCAATAAGGGCGAAGACAAGACTGGCGGAGATCTGCGCAGCAAGGCTGCGCGCGTCGAATTGCGAATCGTCGTTGGACTGCGCCGCAGTCGTCCATTCCAGCAATCGCCTGCGATAAATCAGCAGGCGAGAAAGTGTGCGGGCGACCGCATCAACCATCAGCCACGCCTGATGAGCAAGGAACGTCAGCAGGAATGCGCTTTGCAAGAAGCCCAGTTCGAAATTGCGGCGCAGCGCACGCGCGTGATTGCGCAGCGAGATGGAGCGCTGCGGTATTAGTCTCGCCAGCGCAGGAATAAAGGGCGGGACCGCAATCGTCAGAAGAATGAAAAGAGTCCATATCAGCGCCGCAGGCATCGGCTGCAGCCATCCGATCAGAAAGGCCAGAAGAGTAGCCGGTGCCGACAGCGAGCGGCGCAAATTGTCAACCAGTTTCCAGCGCCCGATCAGCGAGATTTTTGTTTTCGAAGCGCCATCGGCGAGCTTGTGCCCGAAGCCGAAAATCCAGGGGAGCAGCTGCCAGTCGCCGCGAACCCAGCGATGCTGGCGAGCGGCGGCCACGCTGTAGCGCGAAGGAAATTCCTCAACCACTTCGACATCGGAGGCGAGACCTGCGCGGGCAAAAATTCCCTCCAGCAGGTCGTGGCTGAGAACCGCGTTTTCCGGGATTTGCCCCCTCAGTGCCGTCTCGAAGGCATCTACCTCATAGATTCCCTTGCCCGAATAGGAACCCTCCTCAAAGAGATCCTGGTAGACATCGGAAACAGCGAGTGCATACGGGTCGAGCCCATCGGGACCGGAAAATACCCGCTGATAAAGAGATCCCGCATCGCCGACGGGAAGAGAGGGCGTCACACGCGGCTGAAGGATGCCATGTCCCTGCTCGACCAGACCGGTTTCTCGATCAAAGCAGGGGCGATTGAGCGGATGTGCCATCTTTCCAATCAACCGGCGTGCCGCGCCTATTGGCAGGCGTGTGTCCGCGTCAAGTGTGATGACGTAGCGGATTCCGGCTGGCAATGAGGGTACACTGTCATCGATAGGGACGAAGTTCGTATCAGCGGCACCGCGCAGAAGGCCGTTCAGCTCATGCAGCTTGCCGCGCTTGCGTTCCCAGCCAATCCATTTTCTTTCTCCAGGATTCCAGAGCCGTCGTCGGTGAAGCAGGAAAAATCGCTGACTCCCATCATTCCTGGGATAACGCGCGTTTAGCCTTTTGATGCCACCCGCCGCCTCGCCCAGAAGTGTTTCATCGAGCGGCTCACATTGCGTCGAGCTGTCGCGCCAGTCCGACAGCAACGCGTAGAAGAGATTCTCGTCGGAATTCGAGAGGTAATGAACCTCCAGACGTTCGACCTGGTGCCGAATTTGAGCTGGCTCTGCCAACATCGTCGGCACAACAATAATAGTGCGCAGGTCGAAAGGAACGCCTTCGGCGAGTTCCATTCCGGGAAGCAACGTCGCTCCAACTGTGCGAGTGATTGCACGATTTACAAGAGCGATGCCAACGTCGGATGCAGGCACCAAACCGGCAAGCCCCAGAACCATCAGTGCCGAAAGGTGGACACCCACAAGGGCCATCGCCAGCAAGGCAGGTGCAAGAACAATCGCGGTAGCGATCGCGATCATGGACACATAGCTTGTTACGCCAGCGTCGCCACTCAGGCGAAGGAGCCTTGTTCGTATCGGGACCCTGCAGCTTAACTTCTTCTCAAACGACCGCCGCCCCTGACCGATGAGATAGTACCCTGGATCGTGTCTACGGGCCGCAGAACGATCGGTTTCGCCGGCCGCCCCGGAAGACTTGACGGCTGCCGTCACTTTCTCGGCAACGTCAGTTTCTTCGCGCCCGGATTGTCGCGCCAGTTGCTCGATCGCAGTGCGATAAAGATTGCGCGTGGTGAAATCCATCGAATCGAAGTTGCTTGCGGCGCGCAGGGCTGCATCAACCAGACTGACGCTCTCGAAGAACTCTGCCCAATTGATCGTTGACACAAAACGCATGCTCGTAATCACGTTTCGAACTGTCACATTCATCGCGCTTTGGCGCTGAACCTCCTCGCGAACGATCTCGTCCGTGGTTGTTCCTTCGGCGCTCAACTTCTCGTTTAGCCAGCGTAGCGCTGGTGTCGCTTCAGGATCCCGGTCCCGCAGACGTTGAGCCAGCTGGACCGCGAATGCGGTCGACCATGGGGCTTGGTTCAGGTTTTGCACGGCCGCGCGTGAGGTGCCCTGATCGGCGGACAAAAACCCGTCTGCAAGGGTGTCAGCCAGACGGCTCGCCGCGAGACGTGCCACAATTGCTTCCGCGAGGCGGCGCAGGTTTTCTACCAGCGTCACTCGCAGGGTGATCGCAAGCGCCCACAACTCACCTATAGTTAAGGCTTCCACCCGTTGATAGGCCTCGACAAAGCGGGTCAGCTTTTCAATGTCGAAGGCGCTGTCGGTGTGCGCAACCAGAGCCCACGCGATGCCGAACACACGTGGGTAACCTTCAAGCGGGCCGTCAGCAAGCTTGGGCAACATGCGATAGAAACCCGGCGGGAGATCGTTCTTGATCTCGCGAATCTGCTCGTTGACGATATGGAAATTGTCCAGCAGCCATTCGGCGGCGGGCGTAATTGCTTGCTGAGCGGACGTCGCGCGCACGATGGCGCTATAGGCATCGGTCAGGACGTTCGTATTGTCGTCAAGGCGCGGCGCGAGCGGACGCCCCCGTTTTATCCTCGGCGCAACGCGCTGGGCGACGGCCAGGCTTTCCGCATGTTGTTCAAGACGCTCGACACTGAACAATTCGGCGCGAATCGGCGGACGGGGGACAACGGGAGGTAGCCTCCGGTGAAGAAAATTTGTGAGAAACGACATGTTACTCACGTCTAGACCTATCGCGGCGGATAAAACAGCCCAGAAGCGCAATCAGATCGGCACGGCATGATGACAGAAGGACTTCGGACAAGAGATTTTGTGTTGCGTAGACGCCGGGAGAACCGCGATTGGCGCCCCCTCCGAATTATCCTGGATAGCCTGGAACAGCGAAAAGACTGACCTGCGGAATTGCCTCCGATTTCCCCAGCGCCGGATCGAAACAAAACAGGGTACCGCAATAGGGGCAGAGAATCTGACCTAGCGAGCCAAGTTCAAGATAGACGTGCGGATGATCCTGCGGAGGCGTTTCGCCGATGCACTCAAACGCCTTCACTCCAATACGGATTTCCCTTACCCCCGGATCATTGCGGAATTGCGGACATGCTTTCGCCTCGCCTGCATTCGCAGCCCCGATGGCAGAGGCGCGGATGTTTCCGCCGGCTCCCGATGACTGGCCCATCCCGGGGAAGGGAGGCAGTGTTCTTGAAACTTCCGAGGCTGTTCGCCTTTGCGCTATCTCAGCTCCGCATGCGGGGTGTGCTGCCGACCGAGATTGATGTGTCATTGCGAGCACCTCGCCGCGTTCCGGTGCGCCGGCAATGAAACTTCCGTTGTAGGCAGGCGGATCACTCGCTGGAAATGAATCTTCGCTCTGTTTATCCACTACTCGGCTCGCGCGCGTTTTGCGGTACATTTCCGCACTCGTCGACAAGGCACTTTCGTTTCCGCACATGCTCCAACCTCGCGCGACCCGAGTTCTCCTTCAGTGCGCAACCGAAATGGAGAGCAGCAATTCGGCCGGCAAAGCGATCATCGGACACATGCCCTGTGCCGCGCCGAACTGCCAATGAGTATGCTCGCCTCGCGGGCCTGCGCTGGTCAAAATTGAACTACAGTGCAAGGAAGATATATCTCAGAACTAGCTGGGCGAGATTCCCGAGGGTCTGCAATAACCTCGCTGGGCAAAATGAGCAAAAAGCAGCCGCACACGGTTAGGCATCCTGCACCAGGAGTTCAGAGGCTGCGCGCGGCAAAGATTGCGAGGGCAATTAATCCCACAACCGCGAGAACAAACGCCACCTGAATACAAATCTCCGCCCACGCACGATCTAAAAATGAGGGCAGTCGCGCCGCTGAGCGGGCGCTCGTTGTTCGTTGCCGTCTTCCGAAAGCGCTCCCGGCTTTACGTTGGATCACTGATTGGCCACTGAGATGCGTGTCTGCGGTGTCGCTCGTTCGCGGGCAGCAGCCATGGCAGGCTTGAGGAAGGGTGTTTTCCATTTTTTCTGCAGATCGTTGTGAGTAACCTGAACCGATCCATAGGTGCTAGGCATAGGTTCGATAGAGAAGGTAAGCGATGAAGATCACAATGCAGGCAGCCGGGACCGTGATGGGCGGCTCCAACCATTTGCTCATATCTGTTTTCCTTCGGATGTTTATGAGCCTTGGGTGTGGCATCTGACGTTGCCGAAAGCTGAGCAAAATAGAACAGTTTCGCTGTGCTTGTTTCGATGCAGCATGGCCCGCCGCCGAGGCGAAGCGACGGAGACAGCGATCATAGTATCCGTAGCTCGCTCCATTCACGAAGCTTCCAGTCGTCGACGAGAGGCCAGTCCCCTGATCACTTAAAGAACGCGTGCAGTCCGCCCATAGAGGTAGCGCACAGTTGCCGGAAAATCGGGACCCTTTTACGGACCAGCGCCGGTATGCCCCCGCACGAACATCTCCAGTTTCTGCCGAATTTTGGGAACGTGGCACTCACGATCCCAAGCTCGGACCGCCTCAGCTACAACACGTTCTGGTAGGTCCGGCGGAAAGAGCGCCCATGCGGCAAGCACACCACTGCCGAGACGCCGCACAAGGTAGTCGTCCTCACTCGGATATCTGAACAACGCCTCTGCTTTATAGACGCCGGCCGAGTGCGATGCGGTCTTCGGGCCGCTTATGAGAGGTCCTTATCTGCTGGCAAGTCGATCAGTCTCAGTCCAGTGCCGCTCCATAGTCACATGGGACGGTTAGAATGGGCTCGCCGACAGCGTCGGTTATCTCGATTGCGCAGTCGGGGCGCTCGTTATCGCATGCCGTAACCTCAACAAGATCCGACCAGGTGCGGATCGCTTCATCTCTAGCCGCATCGATGTTCGGGAGGAACATGCCGATACGGTCTCGCTCGAGATGGTCGCCTTCCCGAAAATTGAAATAGTATCTGTTCACAGTCTACCAGTGAGAGAGTCACCACATTCGCAATAGTTCCCAGCTGTAAAGGCTGGTTTGCTCCTCACAGGAAAAAACGAGTGCGAGCATCAGCCGATGGTTCGCGATTTTTCCATCGAGTCTTACTTGAAGACCGCCTCTCGCAGCATCATGTCGCCCATGATTGTGCGAATGGAGCCGCGCCCCGCCTGCTCGTGATCGGATCTGGCGATAGAGCCGGCAATCTTCGCTTGCAGCGCGTATTGCGCGGCCTGCGATTGGTCGAATACCGCCATGTTCTTGTAGGTCTGCGTGAGGAAAATGTCCGGCTCGCCGGCCCTTTGGTTCTGCACTACCCACACATGATAGTCCGTGATGACGCCTGCTTTCTTCATCGCCTCTTCCTGATGTTTCCAGTCGGTGGCGAGCCAATGCATGTAGTCGTTGAAGTGGCCGTCCTTAGTCTGAATCGAGGCAACGTCCAGCACCGCGCCATTTTCGAACGGCGGAGCATCATTCTCTGCCGCCAGCGCGGGCACGAGTCCGAACACCAACGGTATCGTGAGCGCCATGGCAGCAACAGTCGCCGCCGGCCATGAAATCTGATCATTCATTACCGAATTCCTTCTGAACGGTGATGCTGAAATCGGCAGATCACCGCTCAGCAGACTGAAGATTAAGAGCGGTTTTGGTTGAGCGCTGGTCAAAACAGAACACTATTTTTGGCGGGGCCTACCAGGGGACACGTTCTCGTCAGCTCGCTTATCAAAAATACCGGGCTGATCGGCCAGAACGACGCTCAGCAGCGATGAATGAATTTCAAGATGACCGTTGTAACTGATGAAGCCTAGGCGCCGAAACTTGTTCATGAAGAAGCTGACGCGCGAGCGGGTGGTACCGATCATCTCCGCAAGTGTCTCCTGACTTACTTTCGCAATGATTGGCTCAGGCCGGCCCTCCTTGCCGAAATTGGCCAGCAGAAGAAGCGCACGCGCCAGTCGTTTTTCGCTGGAATTGAACAGCTGGTCGACAAGGTCTTCCTCGATCCGAATGCTGCGCGCCAGCAAGTGCGCGACGAACAGTTCCGAAAAAGCGGGCTCGTCGTGCAGCACCTGAACGATTGAGGATTTCGGCAGCCGCATGACCTCGCACTCGATCATGGCGGTGGCGGTCGCCATGCGACGAGGTTGACCCGCGAGGCAGCCTTCCCCGCAGAATTCGCCAGCACCCAACACCGCGACCACAGCCTCCTTGCCCTGGGCGGAGACGACGGTGAGCTTGATCTTTCCCTTCTGGATATAGAACACCGCATCCGCGGGATTGCCTTGCGCGAAAACAGGGGAATCCTTCGCATGGCGGGAAATGGTTCTGCCGGCACCGGCCCGGGCAAGAAACGCGAGAGGGTCGAAGGGCGGTTTGGTTCCCGCGGCCGCCGGTGACCGGGCGCGAGGCGGAGACGAAGCTTTCATGGCCGCACAATCACTCAGCAACTGCGAGGCCGGTGAGCAAATTTGCACATTTTTGGGGCCGCCGCATTGGTACACAGATTATTGCTTTTCAACCGCCGCCATGTCCAGCCGAGACGTTGGAGGACCGACGGTGTGTGACGGCACCGAGGGGCCGATAAAGCAGGTTGGCAAAATGGACAAGGAATCGCTCGGTCAAACAATCCTGGAGTCTGTCCGCGAGCCGCTGCTCGCCTTGGATGAGCGTTTCGCTATCCAGTTTGCGAGCGGCTCGTTCCACCGCTCTTTCCAAATCAGCCCTGAAGAGACTGACCATCGGCCGCTCTTCGAGCTGGATAGTGGCGCATGGGATATTCCTGAACTCCGCTCCCTGCTTGAACGATGCCTATTCGAACGATGTGCCGGTGAGGGCTTCGAAATTGGCCATGAATTCGCAAGAATTGGACGTCGCGTTCTGCTTCTTCATATCAGTCCGACAGGCGAGACGAACGATCGCGGGATACTTGTCGGCTTTGAGGACGTGACAGAGCGGCGGCTCGTCGAGAGAGAAAGAGCGGACCTTCAATCGCAGACCGACGATTTGCTGCGGCAAAAGGAGATGCTGCTGGAAGAGATGCAGCACCGCATTCTGAACAGCCTTCAGATCATCGCCAGCATTCTCATGCTGAAGTCCCGCAGCGTGGCCTCGGATGAGACGCGCGAGCAACTGCAGGACGCGCATCGGCGTGTCCTCTCTGTCGCGGCAGTCCAGCGGCACCTCCACGTCTCTGGCCGCAATGAACTGGTGGAGGTTGCGCCCTACCTCACCACCTTATGTGCCTCCCTGGCCGGGTCCATGCTGGGTGAAGGCAGTCCCGACATGCTCAAGGTGGTCGCCGAGAAAGGCGCAGTGACTTCTGCTGAGGCGGTCAGCCTCGGCCTGATTGTCACCGAGCTTCTTATCAACGCGCTGAAACACGCCTTTCCCCGTCCGACGGCGGCTGACGCTGTGGTGGTGCGCTACGAAGCTGACGGCGCGGAATGGACGCTTTCGGTGTCCGACAATGGTATTGGGCGGCCGAGCGGAGGAAACGCTGCCAAAGGCGGTCTCGGAACCAGCCTGGTTAAGGCGCTTGCGCAGCAACTCGGGGCGCAGATCGAAACGACAGTGGGCCCGCCAGGAATGCGTGTCTCGATTGTGCATTCGACTGTGATGTCGCGTCTTGCTCAGGTTGCGTAAAGTTGCGGCGGGAAAGATTCCCAGCTGGCGCGTTGTGTTGAAATGAGCACCTCTCAAGGCACCGCTTCATATCCAGCTCGCGGCGAAGCACTCCGCTCGGGATCAGCACATGCCCGCCGTAACAAGAGCCTGGGCGCCGCCAGCCTTCCGCCGATCGATCCTCCTACACCGGCCTCGACGATCCTGCAGAATCTTCTGCTCCATGCGCCCGACGAAACGGTTTCGCTCGGCTGGCTTATGCGCCATCTCGGCCGCCGATCCTTCGGCATCATCCTGCTGCTGTTGGGACTTCTGGCGTGCCTTCCGGGGGTATCCGCAGTTGCCGGCGTCCTCATCGCGATACCGGCATATCAGATGATTGTCGCACGCACGGCGCCAGTATTTCCTCGATTCGTCGCCTCGCGAACTTTCAAGAAGCAGCGCCTCGCGTCTATCCTGGCTCGTGCCGTTCCCGCGTTGCGGTTTCTGGAGCGTTTCATCCGGCCGCGATGGTCCACGCCGTTCGACATGACGAAGCGGGTCGTTGGCGGCGCAGTTCTACTGATTGGCGCCCTGCTCTTTGTGCCCATCCCCCTCAGCAACGTGCCTCCCGGACTGACAATCGTCCTGCTCGCGTTCGCCTACCTTGAGGAAGACGGCGCCCTGCTTTCCGCGACGCTTTTCATCATTCTGATACTGTTGCTCGTGGCTGCCGCGATTGCCTGGCAAGCTGCAAGTCTGGCCGGCTGGATCGCAGGCCCGTTTTAATCCTCCCTTTTCGCTCTCAAGAGAAAGGAGGATGCAATTATGATTACGTGGCGCGTCGCGAGGGTTGCGTCAACATAATCGCGAAATGCATTGCAAGCGTATAATCGATGATTACATGTTCAACAGCGTCATATTCTTGGCGTCATCCTGAAAGGAACTCACATGTACAATCAAACGACATTAGCCTCCGGTATGGAAGGCAAAGGCGTTTATCCGTGGCATCGCAGCAACGGCACGGGCCGCTATTTCCCCGAAAACCCGTTCATGGCCTTTCACGGCCAGATGAACCGCCTGTTCAATGAATTCCTGCACGATTTCGACCATTCGCCGATCTTCGGTTCCAGCGCTTCGACACGTTGGCCCAATATCGAGGTCAGCGAGACCGAGAAGGACGTCAAGGTGCTGGCGGAGCTGCCTGGTATCGATGAGAAGGATGTCTCGGTGGATCTGCGCGATGGCATGCTGACGCTGAAGGGCGAGCAGAAGTGTGACAGCAACGGCTCGGTTTACAACGAGCGCTCGCACGGCAAGTTCGAGCGGTCAATCCAGCTTGGATCGGAAATCGACCCGGAGAAGGCGACCACGTCCTTCAAACATGGCGTTCTCACAATCGCGTTCGCGAAGCGCCTCGACGCGAAAAAGCAGGTGAAGCACATCCTCGTCGGTCGCGAGAGCACAGCCCGCGCCGTGTGATTGGACCCAGCGTATCGCACTGCCGGGCGGTCGAAGGCGGCCGCCCGGTAGGCGCTTTGTGGCAAAGGGAGCATTGGAGAGCGATATGTCAGCGAGTGATGCAAGAAGCGACCTCAATGCGCGGGACGAAGTGCCTTGGCACGCCTTGATCCGGGCCAATGCGCTGAAAGACGATGCAGACAGGCGGCTTGAGAACGTCGAGGCCAACCAGTTCGAGCGAGGCTATAGCTAAACTTCCAATTTTCGGTGGAGTAGAGGGGTGCCATGCGGAGGCCCCTGCGACACTCAATACGTCAGCGCGCTTCTGAAGCCTGTGCTCCAGCGCATCCGTTCGGGATCTGATTTATACGGATTCAGAAGTTCGATCTGCGTTTCATCCAATTTATCCAGAGCACTCGCGGCCATCCCGTGTGCCGCGTTCCATCCTTCCGCCTGGATGCGGCTGAGCCGATAGGCCTCGCCATCGCTCGGTGCCTGCACCCTGGTGAGGGCACTCGCGGCCGATGGATCGCGACGCCGGTACACCGAGCCAACCTTGGCCAATGGGGATTGGGCGCTCACGAATGCTCTCCTAACGTGCTTTCTGAAGTGGCAGCAGAGAAAGGATGCGGCGGGCCCGATCATGTCGTCCCTTGGCGGATGTCGAAGAAACAGGCGCAGTGGGATCGTGCTGCGCGCCATCGCGCCTCAATGCTTCGCTTAGCTGATCCGGATTGATGGGGACGTATTCGGTTCCTCCGTGGCGGTGCAACTGGATTGCGGTCGAGATCCGCTTCCATGCGGTCACGGAGGGGCTATCGATCAGCTCCTGTTCGGTATCGACAACATAAGAGCCGGGAGGCTGAAGTTCCTCGAAGCCATCAAGTATGAATGGCCTTGCAAAAGTTACTGTGGTGCTGATCACCCTGGTCGTCGCCATCGGTCTTTTCTCCAATCAGGTTCCCCCGACAGCAATGAAGCTCGCAAGACCTGAATCTTGCTGCTTCATCGCCGTCTCCTCCCAAGACGCTTCGCCCAAAACGCGTGACAGAGTCCAAATCTCCTCAGACAACGCGCGGAGGGCTCGGTGCCCCGCTGGAACCCTTAGTGGTTATTGCCGTCGTTGTGGCGTGCGTCGTCTCTGTCTTCGCGATTGTCCTGGCGATCCTGCCGCATGTCGCTGCGGTCATCCCGCATGTCGTTTCTGTCGTTGTTCAACTCACGGCGGTGTTCGCGCATGTCACGGCCGTCGACGTGGAACCGGGCATTGATGCGCTCGGCACCATCGAATCCGTCATAGCGTCCGTCCCTGAAGGAACCGCCGTTGCGGAACACAATCGACGCGGGAACGCGGCCCTCGCGCCATTCATTGCGATGCCAGCGCCCATTCACAAAGAACATGCGCTCGCCGTGCCACATGCGCCAGCGATACGGGCCATGATACCAGGCGCCGCTGATGTAAATCGGGTCGTAGTAGTACTGTTCGTCATAAGCCACATAGCCGGGACCTGCACCGACGATCACTGCTGGGACGCCGATACCGATCGATACGCCGGCAACCGCGGTGCCTGGCGCCAAAGCGGCCGCGCTGGCCATTGCGCCAACGACGATGGTTGATCTGAGAAGGGATTTCATAATTGTCTTCCTGATTTGAAGAGTCGCCTGGACGGCATGATGCTACCGGGCACTCTCTTATTGTTTCCGAAGAGCGGCTTGCAGGCGCAAAGGGGTTCCCGGTTGGAAAGCCCAACTAGGAGTCAATTTGCGCCGAACTGTTTGTTGAAGGAGGCCACAAGCGGCCGAAGGGCGGTGATTCACCGCTATCCACATATGGGGTGGTAATTCCGGAAAACAAGGTGTGCTGCGCAGCGCGGTAGCTGCGGACCGGCGTTGATTCTGACAGTGAGGGGTTGTGAGGTGGAAGAAGGCGCGCCGATTTTGACTTTGTAACCATCAACAGGTTGGCTGAGCCAATTGTCGATTGCGTTCTCAGCAGCTGCAATCGCCGCTGTCTGGCTGGCAAACCCTTGTGAGGGAGAGCGCTGTGGCCGCTCAGGCAGTCGTCGGAAATAATGCCAGACCCCATCGTCATTAGGAGGAATCGAAAGCATGATCCCTCGGTATGAACCGATAGTGGGTCGCCTAGGTGCCACCAATCGGCTTCTCGACCTTCCAAGAGTCACGTCGCCGCCGCTGTCAATATCCACGTCGAACTTTTTCTGCGTAGGCATCGCTGCCGGGCCGACTCGGCCGGAGCTAGTCAGCTCGTATCGTTTCCACGAATTTTTCCGCGGAATTCCTGAGTCGTGACGGTGCGGTGCCGCGCCCTTGACCGCTGTCCCATCGCTATTTTTTCGGCGTGACGAACTCTGTGAAGGCCTCGTTCAACAAGAAAGGGGCTTTCACATGCATTCCAAATCTCAGGCCAGCCGCGAGGCGGTCGAATATCTCACCATCACACAGTTCGCGAAGGAACTGGGTGTTTGCACACGAACCATCCGGCGCTGGCGGGATGCTGGAGAGCTTCACGCCTATCAGATCGGGCGTGGATGGCGCATCTCGCGCGAGGATGCGAACGCCTTCATGGCGGTGCGCCGCAAATGAGCGCTGTCGTCAAGAAATGTCCTGTTCCGTCAATGGCTTCAGGACCCGTCGTTAGCTCCCCCGATCATAATCGTATCCCAACTACCACCGAGGGAGATCATAAAATGTCTATAGAATCCGCTCCTGTCATAACGATGCCCCTTCTGTCCGCAGCAGCGGGGTCACGACAGGCGATTCGCCCCGCCACATTCGAGGACCTGCTGGCGCACATCAAAGGGGTTGAGGACCTGAACCCCACCCGCCGGCGGGACATGCTTTCGGCGCTGGCCATCGTTGCACGCACGTTGGGGCGGGACCTGAAGGACGTGCCCGCGCATGCCGGGTTCATCCGCGAGCAGCTGAAGGCTGTTGAGCCCTCCATGCTGAAGCCACCCGTCGGTGTCGGACACTGGCGTAATGTCTTGAGCCTCGTCAACACGGCGATGAGACAGGCCGGGGCCGACATGAGCTCGGTGCGGTACCGGGCACCTGTTACGCGGGAGTGGCAGGCGCTGCTTCTCAAACTCGACAAGCACACGCGTTCCGGACTGTCGCGGCTCGCGCAATTCTGCACCGCTGAAGGTGTCCCGCCCGAAGCTGTGAGTGATGAAGTGCTCACCCGCTTCCACGCCTATCTGAATCAGACCCTGATGACCAAGTCGCCGCGCGAAATGCATCGCATGTCGTGCAAATTGTGGAACTCGGCCGCGAACGTCGAAGGCTGGCCACAGGCGACGGTGAAGGTGCCGGACTACCGGAATCTCTATGCCGTGCCGTGGGCGCAGTTCCCGCCGTCGTTAAAGGCCGATCTGGATCGCCACCTCGCGCACCTCGGGGCGAAGGACATTCTGGACTACACCGGTGACTTCAAGCCGCTGAAGCCAATCTCGATCAAGAGCCGCGCGCACATGCTTCACGCGTTCGCGTCGGCGCTCGTTCACCGCGGCAAGGATTCGCAAACGCTGACCTCGCTTGCCGCCCTGGTCGAGATCGAGGCGTTTAAGGACGGACTTCGCTTCTTCCTCGAACAGCGCACGCCGGGCAAACGCCAGCGCGCCCACAAGATGGCCGTGACGCTGATCCCGGTCGCCAAATACTGGGTCAAGGTGCCCCCTGAACACCTCAAGAAGCTGCAAGAAATTTGCCGGCGACTCGATACCCAGCCCAAGGGCATGACCGACAAGAACCGGAAGATGCTCGCGCCGTTCGACGATGATGACGTGGTCGACGCTTTCCTCAGCGTCCCCGCGCTCTTGATGGAAGAGGTGGAGCGGGCAGAGGCGGAGGTCGCGAGGGGGAAAGAAACGCCCAGGCGGTGTCGCTACAGCGGCCGCGGGCTGAGGACGCTGCGGCAGCGCGCGCAGTTCGTCCAGACGGCCGTCGCCTTCGAAATCCTCATCATGGCACCCCTGCGCCGGGCCAATCTCGGCAGCATCGAGATCGGCGTCCACCTGCTTCCCTACCGGGACGGGTACCGCCTCCAGTTCGAGGAACGCGAGGTCAAGAACGAGCAGCGCCTGGCGCCGCCCCTGCCGGCAGAGTCGGCGAAGATCGTCCGCACGTACATAGACCGCTATCGGCAGCACCTGGTGAAGCGGCCTTCGCCTTTCCTGTTTCCCGGCACAGAGGGGTCGCACAAGAACTTTGAGGCGCTCGGCCGGCAGATCGTCAAGGCGGCCAAGGCGTATGGCGGAATCACGCTTACGGCGCACACCTTCCGGCACATCGCCGCCAAGCTACATCTGAGGCAATATCCCGGCGACTACGGCACCGTGAAGGTGTTCCTTGGGCACAAGAACATCCAGACGACCATCGATGCCTACTGCGAGTCCGAGCAGCCCGCCGCCTTCGAGAGATACGACCAGCACGTGCTGAAGTTGCGGCGCCGTCGTCGTGATGGAGAATCGGACAGCGCGAAACCGAAACCAAAGGGGCGCTGAGATGCCGCGCAGAATCGCAGATCACCTGAAAATCAGGCCCGAAGACTGGCCTGCGGCCGATCAGGAGGCTTGGGAGGCGGCACGTCATCCGGGTGATGTGTTCGATCCCGGCGGACCGGCCGGCGAAGCGCCCGCAGCTTCCGTCAGATGGATGGCGGACGCGTACGGCTACTGGATGGGCTGGCTGAAACGCAACGGGCTGCTAACGGAAGACGCCTCGGCTCTCGACGCAATCTGCCGCGAGCACGTTGCGAGTTATGTGGCCGATCTCCGCGAGGTGATCGCATCGACCACGGTCGCCATTCGGATCCGCAAGCTCCACCAGATGGTCCGGGCACTCTCACCGGAACGTGACTGGGCTTGGCTGAGTACCATCAGTCGCAATCTCGACCGTGTTGCCGTTCCTGTCCGTGACAAACGCGCCAAGCTCGTCAGCGCCGACGTACTCTATCGCTTCGGCATTGAGCTCATGAAGGAAGGCGAGCAGCTATCCCAGTCGGACCTGTTCCACGGGGCAGTCCGGTACCGGGATGGGATGATGATCGCGCTGCTTGCCGCGCGTCCGATCCTGCGCCGTCGGAACCTGAGCGATCTCAAGGTCGGTGATGGCATCGTAAAACGGGGGGAGAACTACTGGCTGCAGGTAATCGCGGCGGAGATGAAACAGCGGCGCCACATCGAGGTATCAGTTCCGCCGGAGCTGACGCCGCGCCTCGACCGCTACCTTGCCCACCACCGTCCTTACCTCTTCCCGCGCAACCACGGCTGGAAGCAGCCGGTCGCGCAGGACCCAACGGCCTGCTCGCACCTGTGGGTCTCGGCCCGGGGCAAGGGGATGGAAGCCCATTCGATTTACGGTCGCTTCGTGCAGCTCACGAAGGCCAAGTTCGGCAAAGGGGTAAATCCGCATCTCTTCCGCGACGCGGCGGCGACGTCCATCGCCCTCGAAGACCCCAAGCATGTCCGCTACGCGATGAACGTCCTGGGACACAGAAAGTTTGCCACAACCGAACGCCATTACATCCTGGCGCAGTCGTTCGAGGCCACGCAGCGACATCAGCAGAACGTGCTGACGATCCGTCGCCGCGCAACCGCGAGGGGCGTGCCATGAAAGGTGAGCTGAAAATCGAGCCTCGCGGCCTAAGACGCGAACAAGCAGCCCATTATCTCGGAATCTCAGCCACAACCTTCGACATGTGGGTGAAAGATAATTTGATGCCCCGCCCAAAGAGGATCGGTGGGATTGTGGTGTGGGACCGTAAGGCTCTTGACCTGGCATTCGATAGCCTTTCGGGTGAAGATGAACCTGATCAGGATCATGTCTGGAGCCGAGTTGCCGCGTAAGTGAGATCGATGATGCGCCGCCATCTGCCGAAGTATTGTTGCGAGGATACGGACCGCCATGGAAACGTTCGCGTTTACTTGCGCAAACCTGGCGAGCCCAAAGTGCGTCTACATGGAATAGCTTGGACGCCCGCATTCATGGAACAATACGCGCAAGCGCTGAACGCTAGTACGCGGCCACCAGCACCGCGCGTCAGCCGGATACCGTCGCCTGCATGGGAGTGGCTCTGCAAAAAGTATGTGACGAGCGCTGAGTTTCGTGCGCTAAAGAGCAGCACTGTTAATACGCGGCGACGGACACTTGAGTGGACATGGGAGCAGCCCATTTATCCCGGTTCGGCGCATCGGTTCGGCGACATGCCGCTCTCTAAAATGGATGCAAAGGCGGTTCGTGTACTTCGCGACCGGAAGGCCGCCACAAAAGCGGCCGCCAATCAGGTCCTGAAAGTCATCAGCTACGTCTTTGCTTTCGGCCTTGAGCATTACCCGGAAATCGTTTGCACGAATCCGGTTCGCGACGTGCGGAAGTTCAAATACAAATCCGTGGGCTGGCATACGTGGACGCCGGCTGAGCTCGCCGATTTCATGAAGCACTACCCGACCGGCTCAAAGGAGCGCCGCGCGATGGCGCTCATGCTCTACACCGGCGCGCGGGGGTGCGATGCACGAAGCTTTGGGCCGCAAATGATCGAAGATGGCTGGCTTCGGTTTCACCAACAAAAACTGATCGACAATCCGCGAGGGTGGGTGGAACTGCCGCTGCACGAGGAACTGGTGAAGGAACTGGACCTGACGGAGGGCAATGACCATGGGTTCATTCTTACACAGCACGGCCACACCTATTCCCAGAAGGGATTCGGCAACTGGTTCAACGAGGCCTGTCGCAACGCCAATCTTCCCAGGTGCACGGCACATGGATTACGCAAGGCCGCTGCGACCATAGCAGCCGACAACGGCGCGACCGTCCACCAGCTGATGGCGATGTTTGGCTGGATGACGGAACAGCAGGCTATCCACTACACGAAGGAAGCCAATCGACGGCGCTTGGCCGCAAGCACAGTCCGCCTCATCAAGCTTGAACAAACCGGAACTGCTTCCGAACGAAATGGCATTCAGAGTGTCCCACCAGATACCCGCAAAACTGGCCGGTGGGACAAAACCACGAAAATCGCAAATGAAAACAATGCCGATTCTTCAGCGTGGCGCTCCCACGGGGAATCGAACCCCGGTTTCAGCCTTGAGAGGGCCGCGTCCTGACCGCTAGACGATGGGAGCATCGGCGGCGAGGCGGCCTTTATAACACAGGGCCAAATTTCGCAACAAACCCTGTGCGGCGCCGCGCTCAGAAGCCGAGATAGAGATCGCCGCGCATGATGACAATGATGAGCGCCACGGGCCAGAACAGCGCGAGCGGCGCGCCGGCGAGGACAAAGAGCCCGCGCCGTCCATGCCGGACGATGCTGGCGATCAGCAATCCGCACCAGATGAGAATGATGGCGACGGAGAAGCCCGCATCGGCGAAATGCGTGAGCCACGGAACAGCGAACGCGAGTAAGGCCACAATCAGCGACAGGATCAGCAGCAGCCGGAGCTCCGGGGTCATAACAGTGGGTGCCACGCCGGCTCTTCGGTCGGGTCGTAGATGGGCAACGGATCGAATCCGCTTCCGGTGAACGCGAAGGCGCGAATAGCGACAGGAGTGTCCGCGCCGAGCGCGGCGATGATCCAGATGAAGCCACGTTCGGCGGCGCTTTCCGCGTCGCGCAGCGACGGCTCTTCCCGGCCGTTGGGGTGTGAATGATAACAGCCGATGATTTCGCGCGCAGTGCCGCGCAGTTCGCACATCAAAGCGATCTGTTCGCGCGGATCGACCTCGAACCGATCGGATCCGGTGGAAAGGTTTCGTGTCGGATGAATCCTTAATATCTCAAGCGCATCGTTTTCGCGCGTTCCCTCCAGCAGGCCACAGCATTCGCCCGGGAAGGCGTTTCGCGCCTCGCGTTCGATCATCGCAACGGCCTCGGCAGGAATCAAAAGCCGCGAGGCGCTCATTTGGCGGGAGCGACGATCCGGCTCACCACGCGACCCGACGCATCGTCGATAATGCGGACTTCCTCGCCCTGGTCGGTGTGGATGCGCAGAACAACATGGCCGGAATCCACTTTCATATCCGTAATGCGGGAGCCGGCAGGCAGTTGATCGATTGATGGCGAGCCCGGCGAGCCGGACGCTGCGCTGCCGTGGCCGAGCACGCGCGTGACGAGGGTGACGACCACCACAAGGAACGCGAGCACCATCAACACGCCGAGCCCGATGGCGAGATTGCGCGCGGCACGATAGCTTGCGGTGTTTCGCGGGTCGTTGGCGGGAGCCGTGCCGGGCAAACCAGACAAATCGAATTCCTCCGTAGCAGGATCAGTGCGCCACGCTGCCGTGGCCGATGAGCATTCCGGCCTGCGCCTCGACCGGTTCCTCGCGCTCGCGCTGCCGGAGCTGAGCCGCTCCCGGCTCAAGGCGCTACTGGAGCAGAATGCGGTCATGCGCGCGCACGAAACGATACGGGACCCCAATACACGGGTCAAACCAGGGGAAATCTACGATGTGCGCGTGCCGGCCCCGGAGCCCGCAGTGCCGCAGGCCGAGCATATTCCGCTGAGTGTCATATACGAGGACGAAGATTTGATCGTCATCGACAAGCCGGCAGGATTGGTGGTGCATCCCGCCGCCGGCAATCCCGATGGCACGCTGGTCAACGCGCTCATCGCCCATTGCGGCGCGAGCCTCGGCGGTGTGGGGGGCGTGGCGCGTCCAGGCATTGTTCATCGCCTCGACAAGGACACGAGCGGGCTCTTGGTTGCAGCGAAAAACGACCGCGCGATGGCGAGCCTGGCCCGCCAGTTCGCGGCGCGCACGATCGAGCGCGCATATCACGCTGCGGCGTGGGGCGCCCCGCGCGTTGGCGACGGCATCATCGAAGGGGATATCGGGCGCAATCCATTCGATCGCAAACGCATGGCGATCGTGCGCGCACAAGGCAAGCCCGCGCGGACCCGCTATCGCATGCTGGAACGCTACGGGAGCGAAGCGCGCCCGTTCGCAAGCCTCATCGAATGCCGACTGGAGACAGGCCGCACGCATCAAATTCGCGTGCATCTCGCCCATCTCGGACATCCGCTGATTGGCGATCAGGTCTATGGCCGTGCCCGCAGGCCGCCGCGGGCAAAAACCGAGGTGGAAGCGAAAGCCTATACAATCGCTGTGGGCTTTCTACGCCAGGCGCTACATGCCTGGCTTCTCGGGTTTCAGCACCCCACCCTGCACAAGCACATGCGATTCGAATCGCCTTGGCCGGAAGATTTCTTAGAGTTAATCGCCGCACTCCGGGGATTGAACGCGAAGTCTTGAGTTCCCATATGAACATTATTTCCGGCACAATCGGCGCTATCCAGGTGGCCGATCCAATCCTCGATGCGTTAGAAAGAGTGTGTGGCCGTTTTCTTTCGCGCGCTTGGGCGCGAGAGCAAAGGGGTTGAAACGATGAGCAGCCGCGGTGTTCCCGCTCTTCAGGGTGAAGGCGGGCTCTCCCGATATCTTTCGGAGATCCGGAAGTTCCCGCTTCTGGAGCCTGAGGAGGAGTACATGCTCGCTAAACGCTGGCGCGAGCATGAAGACCCCGACGCGGCGCGCCAGCTGGTCACGTCCCATCTGCGGCTCGTGGCAAAGATCGCGATGGGGTATCGCGGATACGGCCTGCCGCTCTCCGAAGTTGTGGCGGAGGGCAACGTCGGTCTGATGCAAGCCGTCAAGCGTTTCGAGCCGGATCGCGGTTTCCGCCTTGCGACGTACGCGATGTGGTGGATCCGGGCCGCGATCCAGGAATACATCCTGCGCTCCTGGAGCCTGGTAAAAATGGGCACAACGGCGGCCCAGAAGAAGCTGTTCTTCAATCTGCGCAAGGCGAAGACGAAGATCAGCGCGATCGAGGAAGGCGACCTTACACCAGAGCACACGAAAGAAATCGCGCGCCAGCTCGCCGTGCCCGAGCAGGAAGTGATCAATATGAACCGGCGGTTGACGGCGCCGGATTCGTCCTTGAACGCGCCGCTGCGATCGGAATCGGAATCCGAATGGCAGGATTGGCTGGCGGACGACACGCTCGATCAGGAAACACGGCTCGCCGAATCCGAGGAAATGGGTGAGCGGCACGAGCTGCTGTCGGCTGCAATGGGCGAGCTCACAGACCGCGAGCGTGACATTCTCGAAGCACGCCGTCTGCGTGACGAACCTTTGACACTCGAAGAGCTGTCACAAAAATACGGAGTCAGCCGAGAACGCGTGCGCCAGATCGAGGTGCGCGCGTTCGAAAAGCTGCAGAAGGCGATGAAAGCCGCGCTCGCAGACAAGCGTCGTCAGATGACTGCCCCGCAGCCCGCGGCGTAAGCTCCTACAAAACACATCAGCCATCATGCATTTGTGGATGTTCTCCACAATGAAGCGCGAACGATATCATTGGCGCGCATTGGAGACTGCGACATGATACTCAAGCTCTGGCAGGTGGACGCATTTGCCGGCAAGCCGTTCGAGGGCAATCCCGCGGCTATCGTTCCGCTCGAAAAATTCCTTGATGCGGCGGTGATGCAGAAGATTGCGAACGAGAACAATCTCGCCGAAACCGCTTTCCTGGTGAAAATCGCGCCGGGCAAGTATGACCTGCGCTGGTTTACGCCGGAATCCGAAGTCGATCTCTGCGGTCATGCCACGCTTGCGAGCGCCTGGCTGATTTTTGAAGAGCTCGATCCGGAATTGAAATCTGTCTCGTTCGAAACACGCTCGGGCACGCTCACGGTTGAGCGCGGACGCGACGGCAAGCACGTGATGTCGCTGCCCTCAGATCCGATCTCGCCATTCGATGCGCCGCCGGGATTTGCACAGAGCGTTGCAAATGCTCTCGGTACCGTTCCACCGAAGGAACTGCTGCGCGGCCGTTACATCGTGGCGGTTTGGGATGAAGCCGTTGCCGTGCGCGGCATCAAGAGCCCGGGCGACATCGCGCGCGCGTTGCGCAGCGTGAACAGCTGGGGCCTGATCGCAACGGCACCGGGCGATCAGATTCACGACTTCGTCTCGCGTTTCTTTGCCCCGGACAAGGGTGTTCCGGAAGACCCGGTGACGGGCTCGGCGCATTGTGCGCTGACGCCGTTCTGGTCAAACCGCCTGGGCAAGAAGACATTGAAAGCGCGGCAGGAGAGTCCGCGCGGCGGCGATCTCATCTGCACGGACGATGGCGCGCGGACAATTCTTTCCGGTCCATGCACGCTCTATCTGAAAGGCGAGATTACGATTTAGCGCGTGTCGCTCTCGTCGGAGCAGCCGCGGCCGAATTGCGAGAGCCCTTCTTCGAGGTAATCGCCGAGCATGGGAAGCCCCAGGAGATATTGCGCCGTGCGATTGTTGTGCTCCTGCCGCGCGGTAGACAACGCGTCGTTCCACTCCGATTTGTCGTACGTGCCGCGGCCAAGCCAGGCGAGTGCGACAAGGTTGGTCTGCTCCTCGACGTCAAGGCCACGGATGAATTCGATCAGCTCGCGATAAACCGGATCATCGGGCTTATCCTCCAGCACATCGGTGAAATTGTCGTCCGGGGGATCGGAGCCGGAATTGGGATCGGCATTGCCTTCCTTTGCATCGAACTGCCGCGCCTTGACGATGATGAAGCAGACCTTGTCGGTCGCGATCGCCAGTTCGAAGCTGTCCGTATCGACTTCGGTTTCCGGAGCGATTGCCATGCGCTTTTCTCATCGAATGTCAAAAAGGAAACGTTCGCGGCGCGTGGCCCGTTCCGGCTCGCGGCGCCAAGTTTGACCATGGACAGTTTGACCATGGACATTAGAGCCACTACATTTGTTGTGGGCCACGCCGCCCCAACGCGGCGCGATCATTCTGGAAGGAATGAGCTATGACCGGTTTGAGGCCGGCCGTGCGCCCCGCACGGCCATTTTTTTCGTCCGGCCCCTGCGCCAAGCGGCCCGGATGGACGCCAGAGGCGCTGAGTGGCGCGCTTCTCGGCCGCTCCCATCGATCAAAGCAGGGCAAAGCGAAGCTCAAGGAAGCGATCGATCGCACGCGCGCCATTCTCGGCATACCAGCGGATTACCGCGTTGGCATCGTACCCGCGTCCGATACCGGTGCGGTCGAGATCGCGATGTGGTCACTGTTGGGGCCGCTGCCGGTCGATGTCTTCGCTTGGGAAAGCTTCGGTGAGGATTGGGTCACCGATACGATCAAGCAACTTCGGCTCAATGCTCAAGTGCACAAGGCGCCGTATGGCGAACTGCCGGATCTTATGACGGCAAAGGACCGCGACGTGGTGTTCGTGTGGAATGGCACGACGAGCGGCGTGCGCGTGCGGGATGCGGACTGGATTCCGGCTGATCGCGAAGGCGTCATCATCTGCGATGCAACGAGCGCGGCCTTCGCGATGGAATTGCCATGGAATAAGCTCGATGCAGTCACCTTCTCCTGGCAGAAGGTGCTGGGCGGCGAAGCGGCGCATGGCATGCTCGTGCTTTCGCCCCGCGCGGTAAAGCGGCTCGAGTCCTACTCGCCGCCATGGCCGCTGCCGAAAATCTTTCGTCTCACCAAAGCCGGCAAGCTGAACGAGGCGATCTTCGAAGGCGAGACGATCAACACACCGTCGATGCTCGCGGTCGAAGACTGGCTCAATACGCTAAACTGGGCAGAGTCAATCGGCGGGCTACCGGCGTTGATCCAACGCTGCGAACGCAACTTCCGCGTGATCGCAAGGTGGGTGCATGGCTGCGGTTGGGCGGATTTCCTCGCGCGCGACCCGAAAACACGGTCCACTACATCGGTGTGCCTTGAGATCACCGATCCTGCATTCACAAAACTTGATGAGGCATCGCGCCGGGAGATGGTGAAGACGCTTTGCGGATTACTCGAGAAGGAAGGCGTCGCTCTCGACATCGCAGGCCACCGGAATGCGCCGCCGGGCTTGCGCATCTGGTGCGGCGCAACGGTTGAGTGCTGCGATCTCGAAGCCCTTATGCCATGGCTCGATTGGGCCTGGGCGCAGGTGAAGGGCTAGCCGCTGTGCCTCGTGTTCTGATTGGCGATAAGCTCTCGCCCGCCGCAGCCGAAATTTTCAAGCAACGCGGAATCGAAGCGGACATAAAGACCGGCTTGAGTAAGGACGAGCTGATCGCGATTGCCGGCGACTACGAGGGCATCGCTGTCCGCTCAGCGACAAAGATCACGGCCGACGTGATCAAGGCGGCGAAGAAGTTGAAGGTCGTGGGGCGCGCCGGAATCGGCGTGGACAATATCGATGTGCCCGCCGCAACCGCAGCCGGCGTCATTGTCATGAACACGCCGTTCGGCAATTCGATCACCACCGCTGAGCATGCGATTGCCCTGATGATGGCGCTCGCCCGCGAGCTTCCCGCCGCCAATGCGTCCACACATGCCGGCAAGTGGGAGAAGAACCGGTTCCTCGGAAGTGAGCTCTACGGCAAGACTTTGGGTCTGATCGGGGCGGGCAATATCGGATCGATCGTCGCCGATCGCGCCAAGGGCCTGAAGATGAGGGTGATCGCCTACGATCCCTACCTCTCTGCCGGACGTGCGGCCGATCTGGGAATTGAAAAGGTCGAGCTGAACGATCTTCTTGCGCGCGCCGATTTTGTTTCGCTGCATACGCCGCTTACCAACGAGACGCGCAGCCTCATTTCCGCAGACGCTATCAATCGGATGAAGAAGGGCGCGCGGCTGATCAACTGCGCGCGCGGCGGGCTGGTCGATGAAATGGCGCTCAAGGCCGCGCTTGACTCCGGCCACCTCGCAGGCGCAGCGCTCGACGTATTCGAAGAAGAACCGGCGAAGTCGCATGTCCTCTTCGGGCATGAGAAGGTGATCGCAACCCCGCACTTGGGCGCGGCAACGACGGAAGCGCAGGAGAATGTGGCGCTGCAGGTGGCGGAGCAGATTTCCGATTACCTGCTCAGCGGCGCGATCACCAATGCACTCAACATGCCCTCGATCACTGCGGAGGAAGCGCAGAAGGTGCGGCCATGGATCGTGCTGGCGGAAAAGCTTGGCGCCTTTGCGGGCCAGCTCACCGACACGAGCGTTCAGTCGGTCGAAATCCTCTACGAAGGCACGGCAGCCGACCTGAACACGCGCGCGCTGACGCAAGCCGCGCTCGCCGGATTGCTCAAGCCGGTGCTCAACGACGTGAATATGGTCAATGCGCCGGTAATTGCGAGAGAGCGCGGGATCAAAGTCAGCGAGACGCGACGCGGCCGGCAGGGAATCTACGAAGGCTACATCAAGCTCACCGCCTCGCTGGCGGACGGCTCGACGCGACGAGTTGCAGGCACCGTCTTCTCCGACGGCCGCCCACGACTCATTCAGGTGAAGGACATCAATCTCGAAGCCGAATTCGCGCCGCACATGCTTTATCTCGTTAACGAGGACAGGCCAGGCTTCATTGGAAAACTCGGAACCGCGTTGGGAGACGCGCAAGTCAATATCGCCTCCTTTGCGCTCGGTCGCAGTGCACCCGGCAAGGATGCGATCGCGTTGGTCGAGGTGGACGGCGGCGTGAGCGAAGCGGTGCTCTCGAAGATCCGCAGTCTTCCGCTTGTCAAGCAGGCGAACGCGCTCGCGTTCTGAGCCTTGCAATCCGCTGCCACTGCGCCAATTTGATTAGTGTCTCTGGAGAGGCGCAAGAATGATCGCTGGGCTCTGGCCGGATTCGGCTATTTTTTTGGTTTGGGACGTCTGGATTGTCACCTGGCTTGCCGCTGCGCTGTGGGCAAATCGGACGATCAAGCGTGCGGGCTTCGGTCGCGAATGGCCGTATCGGCTGGTTGCGCTGGCCGGCTTCGTGCTCTTGCTGTTTGTCGCGCTGCGCGTGTCTCACGGCCACATCACGTTCGCCAATCCCTGGGGCATTCTTGGATTGCATTTGTGGGCGCCGCCACCGCTGGTGCTCGGCTGGGCAATGGTCGCATTGGCCGCACTTGGCATTCTGTTTGCTTGGTGGGCCCGGATTTATCTCGGGCGGTTGTGGTCCGGGTCCATCACCCGGAAGGAAGGGCATCGCGTGGTCGACACGGGACCATACGCCATCGTTCGCCATCCCATTTACACCGGCATTTTGACGGCTGCGGTGGCAACGGCAGTCGCAACTGGAACTGTTCACACCGCCTTAGGCGCGGCGCTCCTGATTATCGCCTATTGGATGAAGGCGAGACTGGAAGAGCGTTTCCTGCGGGAAGAATTGGGCCCGGAATACTATGACGCCTACCGGAGGCGTGTTCCCATGCTGGTGCCGTTCGGACCCAAACCGGCCTGACACAGGCCACTAATTCCGGATATAGTCGGTCACCGTGCCCCGAGGCGATTCTGCTTCGCGGCAGCAACAGTCCGGGTACGGAACAATGTCCAACGTGGCCGTGATTGGCGCCCAATGGGGCGACGAAGGCAAAGGCAAGATCGTCGACTGGCTATCTGCGCGCGCCGACGTGGTGGTGCGGTTCCAGGGCGGGCATAACGCCGGCCACACCCTCGTCATTGATAGCGTGACATACAAGCTCAGCCTGCTGCCTTCGGGCGTTGTGCGCCCGGGTAAGCTCTCGATCATTGGAAATGGCGTCGTCCTCGATCCTTGGGCATTTACCCATGAGGTCGAGCGCGTGCAGGGGCTCGGCGTTGCCATCTCGCCGGAGAGTCTGCTCGTCGCCGAAAATGCACCTCTCATTCTTCCGCTACATGGCGAACTCGACACCGCGCGAGAATCCTCCAACAGCTTGCAAAGGATCGGCACCACCAAACGCGGCATCGGACCGGCCTACGAGGATAAAGTCGGGCGCCGCGCGCTGCGCGCCGTCGATCTGCGCGATTTCGAATCGCTGCCGGAAAAGATCGAGCGCCTGCTTGCGCATCATAACGCGCTGCGACGCGGCATGGGACTTGCCGAGATCAATCCCGGCGAGTTGCTGGATGCGTTGAAGGACGTCGCGCCAAAAATTCTTCCGTACATCAGCTGTGCCTGGCGCAGGCTCGATGAGGCGCGGCGTGAAGGCAAGCGCATCCTCTTCGAAGGCGCGCAGGCCGTACTGCTGGATATCGACCACGGCACCTATCCTTTTGTGACCTCCTCGAACACCGTTGCGGGACAGGCAGCCACCGGCGCAGGGATCAGCCCGCGCGACATTGGATACGTGCTCGGCATCGCAAAGGCTTACACGACCCGCGTCGGCGAAGGGCCGTTTCCGACGGAACTGACAGACGAAATCGGCGACATGATCGGCACCCGTGGGGCGGAGTTCGGCACCGTGACCGGGCGAAAGCGCCGCTGTGGCTGGTTCGATTCCGTGCTCGTGCGACAGACAGTGATCACCGGCGGGATTGATGGAATTGCATTCACCAAGCTCGACGTCCTCGACGGTTTCGAAGAAATCAGGCTGTGCGTGGCTTACGATCTTGACGGCCGCGAAATCGATTACTTGCCTGCCGAGCCGAACGAGCAACTCCGCTGTCGCCCAATCTACGAATCGATGGAGGGTTGGAGCGATTCCACGCGCGGCGCACGCTCCTGGGCCGATTTACCGGCGCAAGCCGTCAAATACGTCCGCCGCGTGGAAGAGCTGATCGGCGCCACGGTCGCACTGCTTTCCACCAGCCCGGAACGGGAAGACACAATTCTCGTGCGTGATCCGTTCGTCGATCGCTGACCACTTGCGCTGCAGCCGTTTCTCCCGGCACCGTTGCGCCAATCGCTATTCAGAACCCGAAGGAAATCCCATGTTGAAAACACGATTCACGGAAATGTTCGGCGTAGACGCGCCGATCACCTGCGGCGGCATGACCCGCGTCGGCAAGGCCGAACTCATCGCCGCCGTTGCCAATGCCGGCGCGCTAGGCTTCATTACTGCGCATTCCGCCGGGCCGCCGGAAGCACTGGCAAAGGAAGTGCAGAAATGCCGCGACCTGACGGACAAGCCGTTTGGCGTGAATCTCACGATCCTGCCTTCCATTACGCCGATCCCGTACGACGAATACCGCGAGGCCATTATCGAAAGCGGCATCAAAATCGTGGAGACCGCGGGCAACAATCCGCAGCCGCACCTGCCGCGCTTCAGGGAAGCGGGCGTGAAAGTCATTCACAAATGTACGAGCGTACGCCACGCGGTGAAGGCGCAATCGATCGGCGTGGACGTCGTGTCCATCGACGGCTTCGAGTGTGCGGGGCACCCCGGCGAAGACGACGTTGGAGGATTGATTCTGTTTCCAGCCACTGCCGACAAACTAACGATTCCGATCGTCGCATCCGGCGGCATGGCCGATGCCCGCGGTCTGGTGGCGGCGCTGGCGCTCGGCTGCGATGGCGTCAACATGGGTACGCGCTTCATGGCGACTGTCGAAGCGCCAATTCATGAGAACGTGAAGAAACAGATCGTCGCTGGCGACGAGCGCTCCACGAACCTCATTTTCCGCACGCTGCACAACACCGCGCGGGTCGCGAAGAATGCGATCAGCGACGAAGTTGTCGCGATCGAAAGGCGCGGCAACGCGACATTCGCTGACGTGAAGGAGCTCGTAGCCGGAACGCGCGGCGCCACCGTGCTCGACAAGGGCGAAACGGACGCCGGTATCTGGTCGGCGGGGCAGACCCAGGCACTCATTCATGACATCCCGACCTGCAAGGATCTCGTCGCGCGCATGATGCGCGAAGCCGAACAGATCGTCCGTGGCCGGCTTGCTCAGATGGTCATGTAGTCAAACCGGCGCGAAGTAATTGAGGGGGCCGTGGCCATGGCCAAAGCCCGGCGCGGTTTCGATCGCCTTCTGCACGAACTCGCGCGCTTTGCCGACGGCAACGGGCAGCGGAAGACCTTGTGCAAGGCCGCAGGCAATTCCAGTGGCGAGCGTACAGCCTGTGCCGTGCGTGTGCTTCGTGCGAAGGCGGGGGAATGCGTACACCTCGACGCCGCGTTCCCAGACCAGCACATCGTCGACCGTCGCCGCGGTCGCGTGGCCGCCTTTGATCAGCGCGGCCTTGGCGCCCATCTCGATGAGCTTGCGTCCTGCCGTCTCAGCCTGCGCGCGCGCCGATCCTCGAACGCCGGTCATCCTGCTCGCCTCGGGGAGGTTTGGTGTGACCAGCCTGGCTAGCGGAAGCAACTTCGACTTGAGCACTTCCATGGCCTCGCGTGAGAGCAGCGTCTTGCCGCTGGTGGCGAGCATGACGGGATCGAGCACGACGGGAACGCTTTGCGCGATTTTCGAAATTGCGCCTGCGACGGCGGCCGCAATCTCCGCCGAGCTCAGCATGCCTATCTTGATGGCATCCGTGCCAATGTCATTGAGGCATGCGGCAATCTGAGCACGAACGACTTTCGCCGGCACCGGATGTACGGAACGGACACCCGTTGTATCCTGCACCGTAATGGCGGTCACCGCCGTCATCGCGTAGACGCCGAACGCGTCCGCCGTTTTGACGTCGGCCTGAATGCCCGCACCGCCGCTTGAATCCGATCCTGCAATAATCAAGAGGCGCGCAGGCTTTGCGCTCAAGCAGCGACGTCCCGGACAGCCGTCGCGATCTCGCGCACGACTTCGCGCAGCTCGTGCTCGTTCTCGCCCTCCGCCATGATGCGGATGACGGGCTCAGTCCCTGACTTGCGGACGATCACCCTGCCTTTGCCGTCAAGCCGTGCCGCGCCGGCATTGATCTGTGATTTAACCTTCGCGTCTTCGAGTGGCGAGCCGTTGCGATAGCGCACATTTTCCATCACCTGCGGCAGCGGACTGTAGAGTTTTGCCGCCTCACTTGCCGGTTTCCGCTCCGCGGCGAGAACCGCCAGCACCTGCAGTGCCGCGATCAGCCCGTCGCCCGTCGTCGAGAAATCGCTAAGGATGACATGGCCGGACTGCTCGCCGCCGACGTTGAACCCGCCCGCCCGCATCTTTTCGATGACGTAGCGATCGCCGACGGGCGCGCGAGCGAGCGTCAAATCGAGACCAGACAGGAAACGCTCGAGTCCCATGTTCGACATGACGGTACCCACCACGCCGCCGCCTTTCAGCTCGCCGGTGCGCGACCAGGATCGTGCGATGAGCGCGAGGATCTGATCGCCGTCGATCATGCGCCCCCGCTCATCCGCCATAACGACGCGATCGGCATCGCCGTCGAGCGCGATCCCGAAATCGGCCCGCATCTCGCGAACTTTGGCGCTCATCGCCTGCGGCGCCGTCGAACCGCATTCGAGGTTGATGTTGAAACCGTCCGGATTGATGCCGAGCGTGAAAACCTCCGCGCCGAGCTCCCACAATACCGCCGGCGCAACTTTGTACGCGGCACCGTTCGCGCAATCGATCACCACGCGAAGGCCGTCGAGTCTGAGATTCTTGGGGAACGTGCGCTTTGCGAATTCGATGTAGCGCGCCTGGGAATCGTCGATGCGCTTGGCTCGCCCGAGTTCCTTTGCCGGTGCCAGCCCCGCTTCCAACCCGTTTTCCATCAGCGCCTCGATCTGGCGCTCCGTTTCATCCGACAGCTTGTTGCCGTCGGGGCCGAACAGCTTGATCCCGTTATCGTGGAAGGGATTGTGCGACGCGGAAATCATGACGCCCAGGTCGGCGCGAAGCGAACGGGTCAGCATGGCGACCGCCGGCGTTGGCAACGGCCCAAACTGGAACACGTCCATCCCGACGGACGTGAAGCCGGCGACGAGCGCCGACTCGATCATGTAGCCCGAGAGCCTCGTGTCCTTGCCGATCACGACGCGGTGGCGGTGTTCGCCGCGCGTAAAGAGCCGGCCAGCGGCCATGCCGATTTTCATGACCAGTTCCGGAGTTACCGGATAGGAATTGGCCAGACCACGAACGCCGTCCGTACCGAAAAGCTTACGCGTCATGAGAACAGAACCTGCTTCTGCGATGAGTATCCCGACTGTTTCATCACAATACCAGAACGCGGCAGCAGGACGCGAGGCACCCAGAATCACGGCACATTACGGTCTGTTTCATGCGCGCAGGCGCGCCAGACTGTGAGCGCGTCCCTGAGCGGCCTCGGTTCGTGGGTCCGGATACCGTCCGCACCCTGCTGTGCTGCGAACAACTCCGCGGCAAGACTGGCCGCTCCCGCCTGCTCCGGGGACCGCCCGATCAGCCGGCGCAAAAAGGACTTGCGCGAGACGGAAATCAGAACCGGCAGACCGAAGGACTGCTTGAGGTCAAAAATCCGCCGCAACATCGTAAATGAAGCTTCAGGATTGCTGCCGAGAAACAGTCCCATGCCGGGATCGAGAACCAGCCTGGTCTCCGAGATACCCGCGCCCACAAGCGCACCGATCCGCCCCTCGAAGAAGCACCGGCAGCGATCGAAGATGTCATCCGGCGATATATCGACCGGCACCAGTCGGTCACCGCTCTGCACGGAATGCATGACGATCAATTTGGTGGCCGAGGCGGCCAGCGCCGGATAGAGATCTGGATGCGAAAACCCGCGAACATCATTTAGATATTCGACCTCCTCACCAATTGCCCACCGCTGGACTTCGGGCGAGAAACTATCGACTGAAACGGGAATACTGTCGGCTTTGAGTGCGGCAACAATCGGTGCCAGCCGCGCGATCTCCACGTCCGACGGAACCGGTTTTGCATCCGGATTGGACGCCGCCGCCCCAATGTCGAGAACGTCGGCGCCTTCGCCAACCAGCACACGCGCGTGTTCGAGAGCCGCTTCGGACTCGAGGTATCGCCCGCCATCGGAGAACGAATCCTCTGTCATGTTCAGAATGCCAAAGATCGTTGGGCGCACTAAACCTGAGGCTCGGGTAATCATTCTGAATTCCGCCAAAGAAAAAGGGAGGCAAACGGCCTCCCCTGCTCTTGAGTCAGATAGAGATCAACGTCCCGGCTGTGGCTCGGGCGTGACAGGGATTGCGGGACCGCGTGGACGACCCGCCGCCGGAACGCTTGCGCCCGGTGCCCGCTGCGGCTCCGGTTCCTCGTATGGCGCGCGCACTGGCGGGATACCTTTCAGCAGCGCCACGATCTCATCGCCGGTCAGAGTCTCATATTCAAGCAAACCGCGCGCGAGCGTGTGCAGGTCGTTGACGTTCTGTGTCAGGATCTCGTGCGCCCGCGTATAGCAGGTGTCGACGATCCGGCGAATCTCGGAATCGATCTTCCGCGCGGTCTCTTCCGACACGTTCTGCTGCCGCGACACGCTGTGGCCCAGGAACACTTCCTCCTGATTTTCGCCATAGGCGATCGGCCCCAGTTCATCCGACATACCGAAGCGGGTAACCATCGCGCGCGCCATACGGGTCGCCTGCTCGATATCGTTCATCGCGCCGGTCGTGACCTTGTCGTGACCGAAGATCAGTTCCTCGGCGAGACGGCCACCGAAGGCGACGCACAGGTCTGCGAGCATCTTCTGGCGCGTCAACGACAACGCATCTCTTTCTGGCAGTCGCATCACGAGGCCCAGCGCGCGGCCGCGCGGAATGATCGTCGCCTTATGGATCGGGTCTGACCCCTCGACGTGCAACGCCACCAGAGCGTGCCCGCCCTCATGATACGCCGTGAGTTTCTTCTCTTCATCGGACATGGCGAGCGAGCGGCGCTCGGCGCCCATCATCACCTTGTCCTTGGCTTCTTCCAGTTCGCTCATCGTGACGACACGCTTGCCACGTCGGGCGGCCAGAAGCGCGCCCTCGTTTACGAGATTGGCGAGATCGGCGCCGGAGAAGCCCGGTGTGCCGCGTGCAATCACGCGAGGCTCGACGTCAGGCGCAAGCGGGACTTTGCGCATATGCACGCGCAGAATCTTTTCACGCCCGCCAAGGTCGGGATTTGGCACGACCACGTGGCGGTCGAAGCGGCCGGGACGCAACAGCGCCGGATCGAGGACGTCGGGACGGTTCGTGGCCGCGATCAGGATCACGCCCTCGTTCGTCTCAAAACCATCCATCTCGACGAGCAGCTGATTGAGCGTCTGCTCGCGCTCGTCATTGCCGCCGCCAAGGCCTGCACCGCGGTGGCGGCCGACGGCATCGATTTCATCGATGAACACGATGCAGGGCGCGTTCTTCTTCGCCTGCTCAAACATGTCACGGACGCGGCTGGCGCCGACGCCCACGAACATCTCGACGAAATCGGAGCCTGAGATGGTGAAGAATGGCACGTTCGCCTCACCGGCGATCGAGCGCGCGAGCAGCGTCTTGCCGGTGCCCGGCGGGCCGACAAGCAGCACACCCTTTGGAATGCGCCCGCCCAGCCGCTGGAATTTCTGCGGGTCCTTCAGGAAGTCGACGATTTCCTTGAGCTCTTCCTTGGCTTCGTCCACGCCCGCCACATCTTCGAAGGTCACGCGGCCCGTGCGCTCTGTGAGCAGCTTTGCGCGGCTTTTGCCAAAGCCCATCGCCTTGCCACCGCCTGCTTGCATCTGGCGCAGAAAGAAGACCCACACGGCGATCAGCAGCAACATCGGGAACCAGTTGATAAAGATGCCCATCAGTGTGGGCATGCCGTCATCCGCCGGCTTCACATTCACATCGACATTGTGCTGAAGCATTCGCGAGGTCATCTGCGAATCATTGTTCGGAGCGACTGTCGTGAACTGCTGACCGCTTTGCGTCTCGCCAGCAATCTGGTCGCCTTGGATGGTGACCTTCTTCACCGTCCCCTGGTTCACCTGCTGGTTGAACTGCGTGTAGCTGATCGCAGCGGTGTTCTGATGCGTTCCGGTGCCCTGGAACATGTTGAAAAGCGCGACCAGCAGAAGCGCAATGATGATCCAGAGAGCGAGATTTCGAAGATTGTTCACAATCAGCCTTTCTACGGTCTGCAACGGGGCCGGGGGCGGGGCAGACCTCCCGCATTAGATAGGAATGCTTGTAGCCCGTTGCCAGCCATCAAAACGTTAAGGAATTTGCAGCGTGTGGGCAACGATCAACTCCCGATTATTCGATGCAAAGGACAAGCCAGTTCCGATCTCTTTAGCGTTTACGCGGGCGCCTCGTCTGCGGTTCCTTGATTCCGGGTTCGGGCTCGCGGATTCTGCGCTCGGCCTCTCGCGAAATCGTGAGTGTCGCTGTGCCGAACACCTGGTCGCGGACAGGCGCGGGCGCGACAATGCAGCCATGCAGGGTTGCCCCTCCGTTGAGCTCCGCGCCGACAATCGAATCGAAGAGCCGTTCCAGGCTCTCGAACCGTGGGCGGTATTCCTCCCCGGATACCAGGCACAAGAGGGTTGCGAGGGAGCGCATGCCGATCTCCCGGGGCAACAATTTGAGCCGAATTGGGTCAAGCAGGGCCGCTCCCGATTGATGTCGTACCCCTCGCTGCAAGAATTCTGCCGTGATGGTCTCCAATGCCTCGCGGGCGCGGCCCAAGTGACGGGCGGCGTCGGCGATGCGGGTCGGCAAGAGGCCAAGTGCAGTCAGCTGGGGCCAAGCCGCGCGTAATCGGCTCCGGGCGAAGCGCGGGTCCGTGTTCATCGGGTCTTCGCTCCATTGAAGTCCGCGGGAATTCAGGAATTCGCGCAATTCTGCCCTACGGATATCCAAAAGGGGGCGCACGAGCGTGATTTCGGCAAATTCTGGAATCGGGAGAGCCGAAACCGGCTTCATCGCGGAAAGCCCGTCCAACCCGCTGCCCCGCGCCAGGCGCAGAAGAAAGGTCTCCGCCTGATCATCCAGAGTATGCGCTAGATATAGGGCTCCTACGTGATGTTCGCGGCACCAGGAGGCCATCAGACGGTATCGGGCGGTGCGGGCTTCCGCCTCGATATCGGCAGACGGCTTCGGTCCCTTCCAGACCAGCACCTGCATGGACAACCCCAGACCGCGCGCCAGCTTCCGAGCCTGCTCCGCATTCTTGTGTGAGTCTGGCTGAAGGCCGTGATCAACAGTCAAGACTACCGGAGGGGTATTGTTCTGGGCCTTGGCCCAGTCGGCCAGCAATCGCATCAAGGCCACCGAGTCACCCCCGCCGGAGACAGCTACGGCCCCAGGCCAAGTGCCGCCGAGGGTGGCCATGGTTGCCGCAAAGCGCCCCGAAAGATCGCCTGCGGCTGGGCTAGCCCCTGCGCCGGTGGGTGCCTTGTTCTTTTTCGGCTTACGAGCGGCAGCTGGCGGCTTTCCGCTCCTGGGCGGCGCGGGCCGCGACCGTTTTGGGGGCATTCGGGTACTTCGACGGGAGGGCGCCAAGCGTGGTGCAGCCTTGCTGTTTCTGGCCCATCGCGATCAGCGATTGGCCAAGCTTCAACATACTCTCAGGCGCGCGGGGGCTTGAAGGATATCTTTTGATCTCTTCGGCAAACGCCCGCGCCGCGGCCGCATAATCCTTCTGCACATAGGCGATATCCCCCAGCCAGTATATGGCCTGAGGCGCGAGCTCGTCGGTTGGGTAGGCATCGGCGAACGCCCGGAAAGCGCTCCTTGCTTCGTCATATTGCGCCTTGGCGAGCAGACGCATGGCCTCATCGTATTTGGCCCGGCCCGCCGCTCCCGAAGCGGTCGCACCGGCGGAGACCCCGGCACTTCCCGGAGACGCTGTAGCGGGGACACTCCCGAGGACACCCGATGGTGGCGCCAAGTGTATCGCGCCGCGATTTTCGGGCGGTGCACCCGGCGGCGCCGCGCCAGCCGGAGCAGCCGACTGCACGCTCCCGCCATCGCAGGGAATGGCCCCCTGATCGCCGGCTTCCGCCGTCGCGCCAAGCTGCTGCGCCGCGATTGTGCAAAGGCGATAGTCGAAATCCTTCTGCATCCGTTCAATGCGGGAGTTCAGCTCATTGATTCTGTGGCTCAGCTCTTCAACCGCGCCGGTGGTGCGGCGCAGAGAATTTTCGAGATCGTCCACCCGCTGGCGCAGACTTCCGATCGAGCCGTCCTGCGCCTGCTCGTGCTGAAGTCGCGCCGCCTTCTCCTCGTCGCTCTCCCCGAAAAGATCGGCGACCCGGTAGGATGATATCGTGGTCGCGGCATCGCGTGTCACTTGCGTCTGAAGAGCCCTGCTCCTGGCATCCGCCGCATTCAGCTGCCGCACGAGCGGGTCCTGACTCTTAGCCTCCTGGGCAGAGGCCACCGTCACACCGGCAAAAAGGGCAAGGACGCCCGCCATGAGCATCGGTCGCGTGAACGCCGCGCCCGCAAATCGTTCGCGAAAAAAGTGCATGTGCATCTCTCGAGTTACGCCTGCCAGTCCGACTTTGTGAATTGTGTCCAAGACTTGGCCGAAATTGAGGCTCACATCGTCCAAACGAAAAGGGCGCCCGCACGGGCGCCCTTTCAGTTTCAAGCGCGGATTAGACCTCTTAAGAGGAGGCAGCGCCACTGGTAATCGTCGTGACGCCCCGGCGATTCTGCGCCCAGCAATCTTCGGTCGATTCCGTGCAGATGGGGCGCTCTTTGCCGTAGGAAATCGTATCGACGCGGGCGGCTGACACGCCGAGACTCACCAGATATTCTTTGACCGCGTTTGCGCGGCGCGCGCCAAGCGCGAGATTGTACTCGCGCGTGCCGCGCTCATCACAGTGGCCCTCGATGGACACGCGCACCTGCGGATATTTCTGCAGCCATGCAGCCTGGCGCTGAAGGATGCCGCGATCCTGATCGTGCAAATCGTAACGGTCGTAATCGAAATGGACCGTGTCGCCGACATTGACACGCAAATCCTGTGCACTGCCGGGAATGATATTGGACTCGGTCGCCGGGCCGGTTTCCACGCCTGCAGGCGGACCAGCAGGCGGGGCCTCGGTTGAGGTTGCGGCCGGCTTCGTTGTGCAGCCCGCCAGAACGACCATTGCCGCGACAGCCGCGATCTTCAGACCCGTCGATATGGTCATCATTGAAAATCCACTCCGTGATTGAGGCGCAATTCCGGGTGCGCAGGATTGACGCAAGAGTCGCTCGCGCCGCCACAGTAATGCCGCATCGGCCGAAACGAGCCAAGAGCGATTGTCTGCATCCTAGGAACCCTCACCTACTGGATCAAGGGCGACCATGCCGGATCGGATGCCGCGCCGGGCGAAAGGACGCGACGCTCATTGTGCCCCGTGACATCGACAGACCAGATTTGCGAACCGCGGCCGCCGCGCGCGGTACGCGTGAACATCAGTACACGTCCATTGGGTGCCCAAGTGGGCCCTTCATCTTCCCAGCCGTCGGAGATGATCCGCTCGCCCGAGCCGTCCGTGCGCATGACGCCGATATGGAAAGCGCCGCTCGCCTGTTTCGTGAAGGCAATCATGTCCCCACGCGGACTCCAAACTGGCGTTCCGTTCTTGCCGCCGCCAAAGCTGATGCGGTGTGCGTTGGAGCCATCGGAGTTCATGACATAGATCTGCTGGGAGCCACCACGATCGGATTCGAACGCGATCTGCGTGCCGTCCGGTGAGTAGCTCGGAGCCGTGTCGATCGCCGGGTCGTTTGTAAGGCGCGTGACGCTGCGCGTGCGCAGGTCCATCACATAGATGTCGGAATTGCCGCCCTGCTCAAGACTCATCACGACTTTGTTGCCGTCTGGAGAGAAGCGCGGACTGAATGTCATGTTCGGGAAGTTGCCAAGCATTTCCTGCCGCCCGCTCTCCAG